>NZ_AP024322.1:1841481-2148394 GCF_018408855.1 Caballeronia sp. NK8
TGAAAGTAAAGTCCATGCGCGCTCCTCAAAGTCCCAGAATCATCTGCGCGATGATGTTCTTTTGAATCTCGTTCGAGCCGCCGTAGATCGATGTCTTGCGAAAGTTGAAGTAGTACGCGGCGAGCGGCGCGGTATCGTCGTCGCCGGTCAGGCTGCGCGCGCGTTCGCCTTCGAGGAACGCGGGATCGAAGGCCGCCGCGTGCGGGCCGATTGCTTCGACCATCAGTTCGGTCAGCGCCTGTTGCACTTCGGTGCCTTTGATCTTGAGCATCGACGCTTCCGGGCCCGGCCCCTTGCCGCCTGCTTCGCTCGCGATGACTCGCTGCACGGTCACTTCGAGCGCCATCAGTTCGATCTCGAGCGCGGCCACTTTTGCGGCGAACAGCGGATCGTGGAGCAGCGGCTCGCCGCCTTTGGTGCGATCCAGCGCAAGACGCTTGAGAAACAGCAACTCCCGTTTCGATTGCCCGACGCGCGCGATGCCCGTACGCTCGTGACCGAGCAGATACTTCGCGTAGGTCCAGCCGCGATTTTCCTCGCCGACGAGATTCGCCACCGGAACTTTCACGTCTTCGAAAAAGACTTCGTTGACTTCGTGATCTTCGTCGAGCGTGATGATCGGCCGCACAGTGATGCCGGGCGTCTTCATGTCGATCAGAAGGAATGAGATGCCCTCCTGCTTCTTCGCATCGGAATCGGTGCGTACGAGGCAGAACATCATGTCGGCGTGCTGGCCGAGCGTCGTCCACGTCTTTTGTCCGTTCACGATGTAGTGATCGTCACGCCGCTCGGCGCGTGTGCGCAATGATGCGAGATCGGAACCGGAACCTGGCTCCGAGTAGCCTTGGCACCACCAGTCGGTGCCATCGAGAATGCGCGGCAGATAGCGGGATTTCTGCTCGGCGCTGCCGTACTTCATCAGCACCGGCGCGACCATCGAAACGCCGAAGGGCAGCACCATCGGCGCGCCGGCGCGAGCGCATTCTTCATCCCAGATATGACGTTGAGTGACGTCCCAGCCGGGGCCGCCGTATTCCGTCGGCCACGCGGCCGCCGACCAGCCGCGCGCGGCGAGCAGCTTGTGCCAGCTCGCGTAATCGTCGCGTGTCAGACGCTTGTGATGGAGGACTTTGTCGCGCAACGCGCGAGGGAGACTGGCTTCGAGCCAGGTGCGGACTTCGGCGCGAAAGGCGTCGTCGGCGGGGGAATAGTTGAGGTTCATGCGCGGTGTCTCCTTCATGGCCCGGACCAGAGCCAGAAGAGGCGCCGCGCGCGAATGTTACTGCAGCGGCTCTTTCAATGCGTCCGGAACAGGCAACGGCATCACGTCGATCCCTTCTTCGAGCAAGGCATGCGCGTCCTCGGGCGTCGTGACGCCGCGAATGTTGCGCGCCGGCGCTTCGTTGTAGTGAATGCGCCGCGCCTCTTCGGCAAACCGCTCGCCCACGTTTTCGGTCTTCCCGATCAGCTCACGCATGAATTGCAGCGCGCGCGCCTGCAGCGCCGCCGCTTCGGGCGTGACTTGCGCCTGCGCAGGCTGCGGCGCCGCCTCGCCTCGCGCCGACGACAAATTCAGGCGCGGCGCGGACGGCATGCGGCTCACTTCGGTCGCCGAACAAACCGGACATGCAACCAGCTTGCGCGACAACTGCGATTCGAACTCCTCGGTCGAGGCGAACCAGCCTTCGAACCGGTGTTCGTGCGAGCACTTTAAATCGAGAACCTTCATGCTGATCGGGCTTCGTCTGGAGTTTATCTCAAAAACGCGTTTTGTGAACGATCGTTCGCAAGATCGGAAGAATGGCGCGCGCGTCATCGATGGAACATTCATTCTAGCCGCTCGGCCCTCGCGACGCTTTTGTTGACGCAAAAACGACAAAAGCGGCCATCGAGGCCGCTTCCGCATGCATGCGTCTGACGCGCGCTCAGTCGGTGATCGTCTCTCCGAGCTTCCACTCGCCCGAACGGACTTTCTCCAGCCAGAACGCGCCGATGATCGTCTTCACGTCGCTGATGGTGCCGTCCTTCACCCAGTTCATCAGTTGCGCTTCATCGGCGATAAAGGTTTCGAGGAACTCGCCTTCATCAAGCTTGGCATCGCCCGAACTCAGGCCGCGCGCGAGATAGATGTCGATGAACTCGGTCGAGTACGAAATCACCGGATGGATACGCGTGAGAAACGTCCATTCGCGCGCCGTGTAGCCCGTCTCTTCCTGCAACTCGCGTTTCGCGCACGTGAGTTCGTCTTCGTTGGGATCGAGCTTGCCCGCGGGAAATTCGAGCAGAACCTTCCCTACCGGATAGCGAAACTGACGTTCGAGCAGCACGCGGCCATCGTCGAAGACCGGCAGGATCATCACCGCGCCGGGATGCTCGACGAATTCGCGCGTCGCGTGCTTGCCGTCCGGCAATTCGACGGTATCACGCTTGAGCGTGAGGAATTTGCCCTCGTGCAGCGTGATGCTTTCGACCTTCTTTTCGGTGAGGCCGTCGTCTTTGCCGGGAATCGAGGAATGATCTGCCATCTTGAGCCTTGTGCCTTGAAGCAGGCCGCTGACGGCGCGAAGCCGTCAGCGACGCTTGACGAGATATTGGTACGTGAAGCCCGGAAACGCGAACACCACGAAGAGACTGAAGGTGATGGCATAGAACTGCCATTCCTGAGCGAAGCGGTTGCCGGCGCGCGCTTCCAGCATGAAGCCGAGCGCGCCGACCGCGAAGTAAAGAACGATGAGCTCGCCGATGCGAATCCACGCGCTCTTCTTCGCTGTCCTGTGTCCCGTCGGCGCCGGAAGCGCCAACGGGACGACGGCGAAGAGGCGCTGATTCAGAAACGGCAGGTTGGCGAGAACGAGCGCCAACAGCACGATGAACCAGCCTGCCGCCGACATTACAGCGGCAGCGTATGCGAGATCGCCGTCAGGCACGCGGTCATCAGCGGGCCCGGAACCAGACCGAGCACCAGCACGGCGAGGCCGTTGAACGCGAGCAACGAGCGGTTCAGGCCGCCAGCGACGATCGGCGATGCGTCTTGCGGTGCATCGAAGTACATCAGCTTCACGACGCGCAGGTAGTAGAACGCACCCACGAGCGAGGTCATCACGGCGAGGACGGCGAGCCACGTGAGGCCGGCGTTCATCGTCGCTTCGAGCACGGCGAGCTTCGCATAGAAACCGACCGTCGGCGGGATGCCGGCGAGCGAGAACATCATGATCATCATGACGAACGCGAACACCGGGCTGCGCTGGTTCAGGCCCTTGAAGTCCTCGAGCATTTCGGCTTCGAAGTCGCGGCGCGCGAGCAGCATGACCACGCCGAAGGTGCCGAGCGTCGTCACCAGATAGATGATGCTGTAGAACATCGCCGAGCTGTATGCGCCGGCCGCGCCGGTCACCTTGCCGTCGACGACGCCCGCGAGCAGGCCGAGCAGCACGAAGCCCATGTTGGAGATGGCCGAATACGCCAGCATCCGCTTGATGTTCTTCTGCACGATACCCGTGATATTGCCGACGATGAGCGACAGCGCCGCGAGAATCACCAGCATCTCCTGCCAGTCGATCGCCAGCGGGAGCAGGCCCATCACCAGCAGACGCAGGCCCCACGCGAACGCCGCGACCTTCGGACCGCCGCCGGTGAGCAGCGTCATCGCAGTCGGTGCGCCTTGATACACGTCGGGCACCCACATGTGGAACGGCACCGCGCCCATCTTGAACGCCACACCCGCCACGACGAAGATCACGCCGAACAGCAGCACGGCATCGTTGATGCGTCCCGAAGCCACCGCCTTCAGCACTTCATTCAGTTCGAGCGAACCGGTCGCGCCGTAGAGCATCGAGATGCCGTACAGCAGGAAACCGGATGCGAGCGCGCCGAGCACGTAGTACTTCATCGCCGATTCGTTCGACTGCGGCGCGTCCTTGCGCAGCGCGATGACCGCGTACAGCGACAGCGACATCAGTTCGAGGCCGAGATACAGCGTGAGGAAGTTATTGCCCGAAATCATCACGCACTGGCCCAGCAGCGAAAACAGGCCGAGCAGGAAGAAGTCGCCGCGGAACAGGTCGCGATCTTCCAGATACTTCTTCGAATAGATGATCGAGACCGCGTAGCCGAGGCACACCACCGCCTTCATCGCGCTCGCGAACGGATCGACGATGTACATGCGCGTGAAGAAGTAGGCCGGCGTCGGATTGAGCGCGGTCATCGCGAACCACACGCCACAGACGATCGTCGACACGAGCGCGATCAGATACGTCGTATTGCGGCTCTTCTCGCCGAACACCGTGTCGTTCAACCAGGCGACGACGACTGCGGCCATCAGGACCGCGTCGGGCCACAACATACTCATAGGAGCGTTTTGCATGATCTTTTAGTTCCTCCGCACGACGTTACTGAGCCAGCGGCAGCTTGGACTGCGCGACGTGGGAGAGCAGGTTTGCCACGGATTCGTGCATCACGTCGGTAAAGGGCTTCGGATGCAGGCCCATGTACAGCGTGAACAGCGCCAGCACGGCGAGCATCAGGAATTCGCGCTTGTTGATGTCCTTGAGCTTCGCGACGTGGTCGTTCGCGACCGCTCCGAAATACACGCGCTTGTACATCCACAGCGTGTAGGCCGCGCCGAGAATCAGCGTGAAGGTGGCGAGGAAGGCGATCCAGAAGTTGTACTTCACCGCCGCCAGAATCACCATGAATTCGCCGACGAAACCCGAGGTGCCCGGCAAGCCGCAGTTGGCCATCGCGAAGAGCATCGCGAACGCGGCGAACTTCGGCATCGTGTTCACGACGCCGCCGTAATCCGCGATCTGACGCGAGTGGACGCGGTCATAGAGCACGCCGATCGAAAGGAACATCGCGCCCGAGATGAAGCCGTGCGAGATCATCTGGATCAGCCCGCCTTCGACGGCGAGCTGGCTCGACGGTCCGAACATGAAAAAGCCGAGCGTGACGAAGCCCATGTGCGCGATCGACGAATACGCGACGAGCTTCTTCATGTCGGCCTGCACCAGCGCGACGAGACCGATGTAGATCACCGCGATCAGCGACAGCGTGATGACCACCGGCGCCAGGAAATGGCTCGCGTCCGGCGCGATCGGCAGCGAGAAGCGCAGGAAACCGTACGCGCCCAGCTTCAGCATGATCGCCGCCAGCACGACCGAGCCGCCCGTCGGGGCTTCCACGTGCGCGTCAGGCAACCACGTGTGCACCGGCCACATCGGTACCTTCACGGCGAACGCCAGGAAGAACGCGATGAAGAGCAGCACCTGTGGCGTCATGTCGAGCTTCGCGGCGTGCCACGCGGCGAGATCGAACGTATGCGTCTGCGTGTACAGATACAGCAACGCGACCAGCATCAGCAGCGAGCCGGCCAGCGTGTACAGGAAGAACTTGAACGCCGCGTACACGCGGTTCGGTCCACCCCACACGCCGATGATGATGTACATCGGAATGAGCGTGGCTTCGAAGAACACGTAGAACAGCAGGCCATCCGCCGTCGAGAACACGCCGATCATGATGCCCGAGAGGATCAGAAACGCGGCCATGTACTGCGACACGCGCTCGGTGATCACTTCCCAGCCGGCGATCACGACGATCACCGTGATGAGCGCGGTCAGCACGACGAACCACATCGAGATGCCGTCCACACCGAGGTGGTACGTGATGTTGAAGCGCTCGATCCAGTTCGACTGTTCGACGAACTGCAGCGCGGCCGTCGACGTATCGAAGCCGGTGATGAGCGGAATCGTGACGATCAGCCCGAGCACCGAGCCGATCAGCGCGACCCAGCGCGCGGGCGCCGGGTTCTGGTCGTTACCAACTGCGAGCACCAGCAGGCCGAAAATGATCGGCAGCCAGATCGCGACACTGAGAATCGGAAAAGAGTGCATAGGATCCCTCGCCTTATTTGCCGCCGAGCGTCACAAACAGGGTCAAGAGCCCCAACATGCCGATAATCATGGCGAACGCGTAGTGATAGATGTAACCGGATTGAAGGAAGCGGATCACACCGGCGAACCAGCCCATGAACCGCGCACTGCCGTTGACGATGCCGTCGATGACGACCACATCGCCCTCTTTCCACAGACCGCGGCCGATGGCGACCGCGCCCTTCGCGAACACGACCTCATTGATCTTGTCGCAGTAGTACTTGTTGTCGAGCAGCACGTAGATCGGACGGAAGGTCTTTGCAACGACCGCCGGCAGATCCGGACGCTTCATGTAGAAGAACCACGCGACGATCACACCCAGCGCCGCGAGCCACACCGGACCCGGCGTGATGATGCCGTGCAGCGCCATCGCGACCCAGCCGTGGAACTCTTCGGCCATTTCCTTCAGGCCTTCGTGGTTCTCGCCAATGAAGATCACCTTGTCGAACGCCACGCCGTGCGCGAAGAAGTCGCCGTAAATCATCGGGCCGATCATGATCGCGCCGATGATGATCGACGGAATAGCGAGCAGCACGAGCGGCAGCGTCACCACCCAGGGCGTTTCGTGCGGAACGTGCGCGTGGCCATGACCATGATCGTCGTGACCGTGCGAGTCGTGACCGTGGCCGTGCGCTTCGGCCTGGCCCATCGGCGAATCGGGATGTTTCGGACCACGGAAGCGCTCTTCGCCGTGGAACACCATGAAATACATGCGGAACGAGTACAGCGACGTGACGAACACGCTCGCGACCACTGCGAAATACGCGAAGCCCGAGCCCGCCAGATGCGAGTACTTAACCGCTTCGATGATCGAGTCCTTCGAGTAGAAACCCGAGAAGAACGGCGTGCCGATCAGCGCGAGCGAACCGATCAGCGACGTGATCCACGTGATCGGCATGTACTTGCGCAGGCCGCCCATGTTGCGCATGTCCTGATCGTGGTGCATCCCGATGATGACCGAGCCCGCGCCGAGGAACAGCAGCGCCTTGAAGAACGCGTGCGTGCCGAGGTGGAACACGGCAACCGGGTACGCCGAGACGCCGAGCGCGACCGTCATGTAGCCGAGCTGTGAGAGCGTCGAATACGCGACCACGCGCTTGATGTCGTTCTGCACGACGCCGAGGAAGCCCATGAACAACGCTGTGATGGCGCCGATGACCGTCACGAACGAGAGCGCCGCATCCGAGTGCTCGAACAGCGGCGACATGCGCGTCACCATGAAGATACCGGCCGTCACCATGGTCGCCGCGTGAATCAGCGCGGAGATCGGCGTCGGGCCTTCCATCGAATCAGGCAGCCAGACGTGCAGCGGGAACTGCGCCGACTTGCCCATCGCGCCGATGAACAGGCACACGCAGGCAACCGTCAGCAGGCCCCATTGCGTGCCGGGGAAAGTCATCGCCGCGAGCTTGTCGCCTTGGGCGAACACGTCGCCGTAGTTCAGCGAACCCGCGAACGAGAGCAGCAGACCGATGCCCAGCAGAAAGCCGAAGTCGCCCACGCGGTTCACGATGAACGCCTTCATGTTGGCGTAGATCGCGCTCTCACGCGTGAAGTAGAAGCCGATCAGGAGGTACGACACGAGACCCACCGCTTCCCAGCCGAAGAACAGCTGCAGGAAGTTGTTGCTCATGACGAGCATCAGCATCGAGAACGTGAAGAGCGAAATGTACGAGAAGAAGCGCTCGTAACCCACTTCCTCGTCCGCCATGTAGCCGATCGTGTAGATGTGCACCATCAGCGAGACGAAGGTCACGATGACCATCATCATCGCCGTGAGCGAGTCGACCAGGAAGCCGACTTCCATCTTGAGCGTGCCGACGTTCATCCATTCGTAGATGGTCGCGTTGAAGCTCGCGCCATGCATCACGTCGTTGAAGACGATCGCCGAAAGGATGAACGAGATGAAGACGCCGAGGATCGTGATGCGATGCGAACCCTTGCGCCCCACCGCCTTCCCGAATAGCCCTGCGATCAGCGAGCCGGCCAGCGGCGCCAGCGGAACCGCGAGCAGGAGGTTTTCATTGAGTGTCGTGGACATAACAGCCTAGCCTGAAATTAACCTTTGAGCTGATCGAGGTCCTCGACGTTGATCGTGTCGAGGCTACGGAACAGGGTCACGAGAATCGCGAGACCGATCGCGGCTTCAGCCGCGGCCACGGTCAGCACGAAGAACACGAAAATCTGGCCATGCACATCGCCCAGATAGTGCGAGAACGCGACAAAATTGGTGTTCACCGCGAGCAGCATCAATTCGATGGCCATCAGGATGATGATGATGTTGCGGCGGTTCAGGAAGATGCCGACGATGCTGATCGCAAACAGGATCGCACCGAGCACGAGGTAATGGGCAAGACTCAACATATTCGTATTCTCCTTCGCGCTCAGCCCTTGTTGTCGACCGTACCCGCGCCGATATTGCCGGTCACGGCCGGTTCCGTGGTGGCGTCCGGCGCCTCTGTCTCGGACTTCATCTTCACGATGCGAACGCGATCTTGCGCGCGCACCTTGACTTGCTGGCTGACGGTTTGCGTCTTCTTGTCTTTCTTGTCGCGGATCGTGAGCGAGATCGCAGCGATGATGGCGACCAGCAGAACGAGACCCGCAATTTCAAAGGCGAAGATGTAGTCCGTGTAGATGACCTTGCCGATCAGTTGCGTATTCGGCATCACCCCCGCACCGCTGACGGCTGCGCCGACGACCGGCGTGATGGTCGCGCCGTAGCCGTGCCAGAGGATCAGCGCGGTCTCGATCACGATGATCGCGCCGACGATGCTCGCGAGCGGCACGAAGCGCTTGAAATCCCGTCGCAGGACATCAATGTTGATGTCGAGCATCATGACCACGAAGAGGAACAGCACCATCACGGCGCCCACGTACACGAGAACCAGCAGAATCGCGAGGAATTCGGCTTGCAGCAGCATCCAGATCGCGGCCGCGTTGAAGAACGAGAGCACGAGGAAAAGCGCGGATGACACCGGGTTGCGCGAGGTGATCACCTTCAGCGCCGACACGGTCAGCAGCAGCGCGAAGATATAGAACAGTACGGTTGTGAATTCCATGATTACCGGTTCATCGTTAGGCCATCATCAGGCATGGTGTGTCGGCGCTTTCGGACAGGAGCCGCCCTCGGCGCGCGCCGCAGTGTGCCAAACAGCAACAACAAAATCGCTCTGGCGCGATGCCGAACCGCGTGGCTTCGGCATCGAACTCATATCAACGATAAGGCGCGTCCGCCGCCTTCGATGCGGCGATTTCCGTTTCGTAACGATCGCCCACCGCAAGCAGCATGTCCTTCGTGAAGTACAGGTCGCCGCGCTTTTCGCCGTGATATTCGAGGATGTGCGTTTCGACGATCGAATCGACCGGGCAGCTTTCTTCGCAGAATCCGCAGAAGATGCACTTGGTCAGGTCGATGTCGTAGCGCGTCGTGCGACGGGTGTTGTCCGCGCGCGTTTCCGATTCGATCGTGATCGCCATCGCCGGGCACACTGCTTCGCACAGCTTGCAGGCGATGCAGCGCTCTTCGCCGTTTTCATAGCGGCGCAGCGCGTGCAGACCGCGAAAACGCGGCGAGATCGGGGTCTTCTCTTCCGGGAACTGCACTGTGATCTTGCGCTGGAACGTGTAACGGCCCGTCAGCGCCAGACCCTTCAGCAGCTCGGTCAGGAAGAAGGTTTTGAAGAAGTTCTGAATAGCGTTCATGATGTTTTCGTCCGCTCTTGTCTCTTACTTCCAGATGTTGAGCGGCGACATGATCCAGAAGCCGACCACCACCACCCAGATCACCGACACCGGCAGGAACACCTTCCAGCCCAGACGCATGATCTGGTCATAGCGGTAACGCGGGAAAGTCGCGCGCGCCCAGATGAACACCGACAGCAGCAGGAATACCTTGAAAACGAACCAGAATACGCCCGGAATGAACGACAGGAAGCCAAACGGTGCATCCCAGCCGCCGAGGAACAGCGTCGTCGCGATCGCGGAGATCACGATCATGTTGATGTACTCGGCGAGGAAGAACAGCGCGAACGCCATGCCGGAGTAATCGATCATGTGACCCGCGACGATTTCCGATTCGCCTTCCACCACGTCGAACGGGTGACGGTTCGTTTCAGCGATGCCCGAGATGAAGTACACGACGAACATCGGCAAGAGCGGCAGCCAGTTCCACGACAGGAAGTTGACGCCCCAGCCCGCGAACATGCCGCGCTGCTGCGAGTGCACGATCTCGGACATGTTCAGCGTGCCCGCGACCATCAGCACCACGACGAGCGCGAAACCCATCGAGATTTCGTAGGACACCATCTGCGCCGCCGCGCGCATCGCACCCAGGAACGCGTACTTCGAGTTCGACGCCCAGCCCGCGAGGATCACGCCGTACACGCCGATCGACGAAATCGCCATGGCGTACAGCAGACCCGCGTTGATATCGCCGAGCACCGCCTTGGCCTGGAACGGAATCACCGCCCAGACCGCGAACGCGGGCACCACGGTCATGATCGGCGCGATCATGTAGATCCATTTGCTGGCCGCCGTCGGCTGAATGACTTCCTTGAGCAGAAGCTTCAGCACGTCTGCGATCGGCTGCAGCAGACCTGCGGGACCGACGCGGTTCGGGCCGAGACGCACGTGCATCCAGCCGATGAGCTTGCGTTCCCAGAGAATCAGGTACGCCACGCACAGCAGGATGACCACCGAAACCACGAGGATGCGGACGATCGCCCACACCGTCGGCCATGCGACGCCGAGAAGCTGCGTGCCGCCTGCGTTGATCGTATCGAACAAGCCCATTTTTACGCCTTCTCCACTACCAGTTCACCGAACAGGCCGCCGAGCGCGGCGCCAGCCGTCGTGCCCGCCGACACGCGGACCACCGATTCCGCGAGATTCGCATCGCGGACCGCGGGCAGCGTCACCGACAGGTTGCCTTGCTTGATACGCACCGCTTCGCCGTCCTTCAGGCCGAGCTTGTCGAAGAGCGAGGTCGGCAGACCCGCCACGTTCGCATCGCGTGCGGCCGCCGTCAGATGCAGCGACGGCGCGCGGCGCACGAGCGCGTCGGCGTGGTAGATCGGCACATCGGCGAGGCGCTGCAGGCCGCTGCCGTTCAGCACGACATTCGATGCTGCGCGCTTCGCCGCCACCGCCGTCTTGTTCGACAGGCGCGCGCTCAGGTCGCCCGTGCCGAGCGCTGCAACGCGCACTTCTTCGGCCGTGTCGAATTCGAAGCCCGGCAAGCCGAGGATCGTGCCCAGCACGCGCAGCACCTTCCAGCCCGGACGCGTATCGCCGAGCGCGCGCACGACGCCGTTGAACGACTGTGCCGTGCCTTCCGCGTTGACGAACGTGCCCGACGTTTCCGTGTACGGCGCGATCGGCAGCAGTACGTCCGCGTAGTCCATGCCGTGCTTGAACGGCGACATCACGACGACCATTTCCGCTGCCTTCAGCGCGGCGATGGCTTGCGCCGGATTGGCCGTGTCGTATTCCGGTTCGGCGTTCAGGAGCACATAGCCCTTGCGCGGCTGCTCGAACGCTTCGCGTGCGTTGAGACCGCCTTCGCCCGGCAGTGCATCGACGAGATGCGCGCCGACCGAGTTCGCGCCTTCCGTGAGGAAGCCGAGTGTCGCTCCGGTATTGTCGGCGATCCACTGGGCCGCCGCCTGAATCTGTGCAAAGTCCGGATGCTGAACCGCGACGTTGCCGAGCAGCACGACGCGCTCTTCACCCGCCGACAGCGATGCCGCGACATCCTTGGCCGCCGCCGACACGTCGCGACCCGCGAACGCGTCCGGCAGCGCGACGCCGCGCGCTTCGGCGACCGCCGCCGCGATGCCCGCGAGCTGATCGAGCCACGCCGAGGGCGCGGCGACCAGGCGATGCGCGGTCGGAATCAGCGAGTCGTCGTTGCTGGCGTTCAGGAACGTGACCTTCGCGCCGTTCTTCGCTGCCTGACGCAGACGCGCGGCGAACAGCGGATGATCGCGGCGCAGGAACGAGCCGATCACGAACGCGGTGTCGATCATCGACAGATCCGCGATCTTCGTGCCGAGCCACGGCGCCCCGACGCCCATCGGCGCCGAGAAATCGTTCTGGCGCAGACGGAAATCGACATTCGGCGTACCGACGCCTTCAGCCAGTTGCTTGAGCAGATGCAGCTCTTCGACCGTGCTGTGCGGCGTGGCGAGCGCGGCGATGGCGTTCGCGCCATGATCCGCCTTGATGCCCTTCAGGCCCTTCGCCACGTATTCGAGCGCGGTCTGCCAGTCGGTTTCGATCCAGTTGCCGCCCTGCTTGAGCATCGGCGTGGTGAGACGCTCGTCGCTGTTCAGGCCTTCGTACGAGAAACGGTCCTTGTCCGAGATCCAGCATTCGTTGATGGCTTCGTTTTCCATCGGCAGAACGCGCATCACGCGATTGTTCTTCACCTGCACGACGAGGTTCGCGCCGACGGAATCGTGCGGGCTCACCGACTTGCGGCGCGACAGTTCCCACGTACGCGCGCTGTAGCGGAACGGCTTGCTGGTCAGTGCGCCGACCGGGCACAGGTCGATCATGTTGCCCGACAGTTCCGAATCCACCGTCTTGCCGACGAACGACGTGATTTCCGAATGCTCGCCGCGGCCCAGCATGCCGAGCTCCATCACGCCGGCGACTTCCTGGCCGAAGCGCACGCAGCGCGTGCAGTGGATGCAGCGCGACATCTCTTCCATCGAGATGAGCGGGCCGACGTTCTTGTGAAACACCACGCGCTTCTCTTCGCTATAGCGCGACTGCGACTTGCCGTAACCGACGGCCAGATCCTGCAACTGGCACTCGCCGCCCTGATCGCAGATCGGGCAATCGAGCGGGTGGTTGATCAGCAGGAATTCCATCACCGACTGCTGCGCCTTCACGGCCTTGTCGGAGGTGGTGCGAACGATCATGCCGGCCGACACGGGCGTCGCGCAGGCGGGAACGGCCTTCGGCATCTTTTCGACTTCGACGAGGCACATCCGGCAGTTCGCCGCGATCGACAGCTTCTTGTGATAGCAAAAGTGAGGGATGTACGTATCGACCTTGTGCGCAGCCTGGATCACCATGCTGCCTTCAGGCACCTCGACCGTCTTGCCGTCAATTTCTAGTTCAACCATGATGGATTAAGATCCTCAACCCTGGTCTCTCGACCCTTGTCGCGCATCTGACTGCGCGTCTGATTACGCGGTAAGCGCTTCGGACGGCGCGTGATGCGCGTGCCCGCCGACGAGACAATGTTTGTGCTCGACGTGATATTCGAATTCGTCCCAGAAGTGCTTGAGCATGCCGCGCACGGGCATCGCCGCCGCATCGCCGAGCGCGCAGATCGTGCGGCCCATGATGTTTTCGGCGACCGAGTTCAGCAGATCCAGATCTTCCTTGCGGCCGAGGCCGTGCTCGATGCGATGCACCACGCGATACAGCCAGCCGGTGCCCTCGCGGCACGGCGTGCACTGGCCGCACGACTCTTCATAGTAGAAGTACGACAGGCGCAGCAGCGAGCGCACCATGCAGCGCGTTTCGTTCATCACGATGACCGCGCCGGAGCCCAGCATCGAGCCGGCCTTCGCGATCGAATCGTAGTCCATATCGGTGGCGAGCATCATGTCGCCCGGCACGACCGGCGCGGACGAGCCACCCGGAATCACGGCCTTGACCGACTTGCCGCGCACGCCGCCCGCCAGCTCCATCAATGTGGAGAACGGCGTGCCGAGCGGGACCTCGTAGTTGCCCGGACGATTGACGTCGCCCGACACGGAGAAGATCTTCGTGCCGCCGTTGTTCGGCTTGCCGAGCTCGAGATAATTCTGCGGGCCGATTTCCAGCAGGAACGGCACCGCGGCGAAGGTCTCGGTGTTGTTGATCGTGGTCGGCTTGCCGTACACGCCGAAGCTCGCCGGGAACGGCGGCTTGAAGCGCGGCTGGCCTTTCTTGCCTTCCAGCGATTCGAGCAGCGCGGTTTCTTCGCCGCAGATGTACGCGCCGTAACCGTGGTGCGCGTACAGTTCGAACGAGAAGCCCGAGCCCAGGATGTTCGCGCCGAGATAACCGGCCGCGCGCGCTTCTTCGAGCGCCGCTTCGAACACCTTGTAGACTTCGAAAATCTCGCCGTGGATGTAGTTGTAGCCGACGGTGATGCCCATCGCGTACGCGCCGATGGCCATGCCTTCGATCAGCGCGTGCGGATTCCAGCGCAGGATGTCGCGATCCTTGAACGTGCCCGGCTCGCCTTCGTCCGAGTTGCAGACGAGGTATTTCTGCCCCGGGAACTGACGCGGCATGAAGCTCCACTTCAGGCCGGTCGGGAAACCCGCGCCGCCGCGACCGCGCAGACCCGACGCCTTGACGTCGGCGATCACCTGTTCGGCCGGAATCTTCTCTTCCAGGATGCGGCGCAGCTGCTTGTAGCCGCCGCGCGCAACGTAGTCTTCGAGATGCCAGTTCTCGCCGTTAAGGCCAGCGAGGATCAGCGGCTTGATGTGACGATCGTGGAGTGACGTCATTTCGAAAGTTCCTCGATCAACTGGTCGATCTTCTCGCGGCTCATGAAGCTGCACATGCGATGGTTGTTCACGAGCATCACGGGTGCGTCGCCGCACGCGCCGAAGCACTCGCCTTCCTTCAACGTGAACTTGCCGTCCGCGGTGGTTTCGCCGAAATCGATTCCAAGCTTCTGCTTGAGATACTCGGCAGCGCTGTCCGAACCGCCGTCCGGACCGAGCTGGCAAGGCAGGTTCGTGCAGAGCGTGACCTTGTGCTTACCGACCGGCTTCAGCTCGTACATGGTGTAGAACGTCGCGACTTCCTGCACCGCGACCGGCGGCATGCTCAGGTAATCGGCCACGAACTGCATGAGTTCGGGCGAGAGCCATCCATGCTCTTCCTGAGCGACAGCGAGCGCCGCCATCACCGCCGATTGCTTTTGCTCGGCGGGATATTTCGCGACCGCGCGATCGATTTCTTTCAGGCCTTCAGCTGAGATCATTTTCAGACACGACTCTTTCAATTCCTACCGAACGAAAACCTGCCGCGCCCTTCGTATTGCGGCAGACCTGGCGTTCCTGCGGGTTCCTGTTATTGCTTTCGCGTTCCGTGCGCGGCGGCCCGATGAGCGCACCGCGCAAGCGGAGAATGAGATCAGCGATCGATCTCGCCGAACACGATGTCTTGCGTACCGATGATCGTCACAGCGTCGGCGATCATGTGGCCGCGCGCCATTTCGTCGAGCGATGCGAGATGCGCATAGCCCGGCGCGCGAATCTTCAGGCGATACGGCTTGTTCGCGCCATCCGAAATCAGGTAAATACCGAATTCGCCCTTCGGATGCTCGACCGCCGCGTACGTTTCGCCTTCCGGCACGTGGAAGCCTTCGGTGAAGAGCTTGAAATGGTGAATCAGCTCTTCCATGTTGCTCTTCATGCCCACGCGCGACGGCGGCGCGACCTTGTGATTATCGACCATCACAGGGCCAGGATTCTTGCGCAGCCAGGCAATGCACTGTTGGGCGATGCGGGTCGACTGGCGCATTTCTTCCACGCGCACCAGATAGCGGTCGTAGCAATCGCCGTTCACGCCGACGGGGATATCGAAGTCGAGCTGATCGTACACCTCGTACGGCTGCTTCTTGCGCAAATCCCATTCGATGCCCGAGCCGCGCAGCATCGCGCCGGACAAGCCCATTTGCAACGCGCGCTCCGGGCTCACCACGCCGATACCCACGAGACGCTGCTTCCAGATACGGTTGTCGGTGAGCAGCGTTTCGTACTCGTCGACACAATGCGGGAAGCGGTTGAAGAAGTCCTCGATGAAGTCGAGCAGCGAACCCTGACGGTTCTCGTTCATCCGGTCGAGCGCCTTCGCGTTGCGGATCTTCGACGCCTTGTATTGCGGCATTGCGTCCGGCAGATCGCGATAGACGCCGCCCGGACGATAGTACGCCGCGTGCATGCGCGCGCCGGACACCGCCTCGTAGACGTCCATCAGATCTTCGCGCTCGCGGAACGCGTAGAGGAACACCGCCATCGCGCCGACGTCGAGCGCGTGCGAGCCGATCCACATAAGGTGGTTCAGCACGCGCGTGATTTCGTCGAACAGCACGCGGATGTACTTCGCGCGAACCGGCACGTCGATGCCGAGCAGCTTCTCGATGGCCATCACGTAGCCGTGCTCGTTGACCATCATCGACACGTAGTCGAGACGGTCCATGTACGGCACGGACTGGATGAAGGTCTTGGTTTCGGCCAGTTTTTCGGTCGCGCGATGCAGCAGACCGATGTGCGGGTCGGCGCGCTGGATCACTTCGCCGTCGAGTTCCAGCACGAGGCGCAGCACGCCGTGCGCTGCCGGGTGCTGTGGGCCGAAGTTCAGCGTGTAGTTTTTGATCTCTGCCATGACGTTCTCTTAATGTTTCAGACCGCCATAGCGATCTTCGCGGATCACGCGCGGCGTGATTTCGCGCGGCTCGATCGTCACAGGCTGATACACGACACGCTTCTCTTCCGGGTCGTAGCGCATTTCGACGTAGCCCGAAACCGGGAAGTCCTTGCGGAACGGATGGCCGATGAAACCGTAGTCCGTGAGAATGCGGCGCAAGTCGGGGTGACCTTCGAACACGATGCCGTAGAGGTCGAACGCTTCGCGCTCGTACCAGTTCGCCGACGTCCAGATGTCCACCACAGAAGGCACGATGGGCACTTCGTCGTCCGGAGCGAATACGCGCACGCGCACGCGCCAGTTGTTCGTGATCGAGAGAAGATGGCTCACGGCCGCGAAACGCGGGCCGTCGTAGGCGCCGTCGCCGTAGGTCGAGTAGTCGACCCCAGCGAGATCCATGAGCTGCTCGAAGCGCAGCGACGGGTCATCGCGCAGCTGCTTGCAGACGTCCAGATAGTTGGCCGCCTTGACGACGACCGTCACCTGACCCAGCGACTCGGTGATGCTCTGGAGACGGCCGCCAAACGCCGTCTCGAGGTTCGCTTTGAGGGTCTCGAGTTTGCTTGCCATAGTTTGGGGAGACTCAGGCCCTTACTGACGGGCGATGGTGTTGGTGCGGCGAATCTTCGCCTGCAACTGGATCACGCCGTAGACCAGGGCTTCGGCGGTCGGGGGACAACCGGGAACGTACACGTCGACCGGCACGATCCGGTCGCAACCACGCACGACGGAATACGAATAGTGATAGTAGCCGCCGCCGTTCGCGCACGAACCCATCGAGATGACCCAGCGCGGCTCGGCCATCTGGTCGTACACCTTACGAAGCGCGGGCGCCATCTTGTTGCACAGCGTCCCGGCGACGATCATGACGTCGGACTGGCGCGGGCTCGGACGGAACACCACGCCGAAACGGTCCAGATCGTAGCGGGCGGCGCCCGCATGCATCATCTCGACCGCGCAGCACGCGAGACCGAACGTCATCGGCCACAGGGAGCCGGTGCGCGTCCAGTTGATGAGCTTGTCAGCCGTGGTGGTGACAAAGCCTTCCTTCAAGACCCCTTCGATACTCATTTGTTTTCCACTCCAGATGAGCAGCCAGCCAAAGCCGCCCATGAATCCGGTGATCTAACTGTCATTCCCAGTCGAGTCCGCCCTTTCTCCAGATGTAGGCGAAACCGAGCAAAAATTCGAGCAGAAAAATCATCATCGCCATGAAGCCGGGCCAGCCGATATCGCGCAGGGACACACCCCACGGAAACAGGAACGCCGTCTCAAGGTCGAAAATGATGAAAAGAATCGCGACGAGATAGTAACGCACATCGAACTTCATACGGGCGTCTTCGAAGGCTTCGAAGCCGCACTCGTAAGGCGCGTTCTTTTCGGTGTCGGGCTTGTTGGGACCGAGAATCTTGCCGATGCTGACCAACGCAATACCTAAACCTAGGCCCACTACAAGAAACAAGAAGACGGGGTAATAGGGTGCGAGGTTCAAGGCTATCCTCTGATCGGTAGATGTGGTCTGTTATTGATTGGGGCCTTCAGCCGGGACGGACCACCCGGCGGGAGAATTCACTTGGGACCGCTCACGATATCAGCACACTGTGACATCCGCTTTGACGATGTCGATGCCGCTGCGAAAACGTAAGGGTACTCCAGAAGTGACAATGCCAGCCGAAGCGATGCAAGCGGCTGGCATTGGATAACTTTGGTGCCGACGGCGAGACTCGAACTCGCACAGCTTTCGCCACTACCCCCTCAAGATAGCGTGTCTACCAATTTCACCACGTCGGCACTGTACTGCAATCCGGGAAAACTACTTCTAAATTGCCGCGAATCGCTTCAAGACTTGAATTATAACTGGGCCCTACGAATTGTTCAACGCACAAAATGCAGATTCTGCGAAAAATTCGTTCTGTCGTTATTTAGGCACATCGGCGCCTGGAGCGGACGATGCGACCGGCGCGGAGGCCGTTCCCGAGGCACCCGATGCGGCTGCCGCCGGCGCCGATGCCGGTACGGGACCCGCGCCCAGCACGCCCGCCGAGGTCTGCGGCTTGTAGCTGCCGAGATAGGTCAGCGTCAGCGTCGTCACGAAAAAGACCGCGGCCAGAACTGCAGTGGTGCGCGACAGAAAGTTGGCCGAACCGGTCGCACCGAAGAGACTCCCCGATGCGCCGCTGCCGAACGCCGCGCCCATGTCCGCGCCCTTGCCGTGCTGAAGCAGCACGAGGCCGATAACGCCCAGCGCCGACAGCAACTGGACAACGATAATCAATGTCTTCAAATACAGCATTTCAACTCACCTGATTCCTGATATTTCCGTGACACCTTCGTGTCGCACTATGCTCTTTCGCCTGCCCTGCCTGCTTCCCGGCCGCCGATCAGTGCAGCACGGTTTGCGCTGCCTGGCAGATCGCCAGAAAATCCTTCGACTTCAACGAGGCGCCGCCGATCAGCCCGCCGTCGATGTCCTTTTGCCCGAACAGCTCCTGCGCGTTTTCGGGCTTCACGCTGCCGCCGTACAGAAGCGGCACGTTCTCGACAGTCGCGCCCTTCTCCAGCAACTTGCGACGCAGAAATGCATGAACGTCCTGCGCCTGGCCCGGCCGCGCGGTCTTGCCCGTGCCGATCGCCCAGACCGGCTCATAGGCGACCACGATGCCCGCCGCCTGTTCTTCCGTCAGTACTTGCAGAACGGCGTCGAGCTGCGTGCCGATGACCTGCTCCGTCGTACCGGCTTCACGCTCGTCGAGCGTCTCGCCGACACAGACGATCGGCGTGAGTCCCGCTTCGATCACGCGCTGCGCTTTCGCCGCGACGATCTCCGGACTTTCGCGATGATACGCGCGTCGCTCCGAATGCCCGACGATCGCGTAAGTGACACCGAAATCCGCCGCCATTTCCGCCGCGACTTCGCCGGTGAATGCCCCGCCCGCATGCGCGGACACGTCCTGGATGCCCCACTGCACGACCGAGCCGCTCAAAAGCGCCTGCGATTGCGCGAGATAAGGACACGGCACGCACACGCCCACGCGCACGCCCTTTTGCAAAGCCGATGCCCCTGCGGCGACTTCGGTCAGCAGGGTCGCATTGTCACCGATGCGGCCGTGCATCTTCCAGTTGCCCACCACCAGTTTCGCTCGTTCTCTGGACATATGTCTCGTCAGTCGGCGGCGGCTTTCGAGAGCCGCCGTGTTATAGGAGTGAAGCCGCTACAAACTGCAAACTGCCTGCAAAACAGGCGATTTTACTGTGTTACGACGAAACCGGTCAAACCACCAAAAGCGTATCGCAAGGTGAAACGCTGCGACGCGCTTGAAACCTCACGCATCCTCGCGCCAGTCCAGCACGATCTTGCCGACATGCGTGCTGCTTTCCATGAGCGCGTGCGCGGCGGCGGCATCGTGCGCCGGGAAAACCTGGTGGATCACCGGCTTGATGCGCCCCGCCTCGATTTCCGGCCAGACACGCTCCTTCAGCCTGGCCGCGAGCTTCGCCTTGAACGCGACCGGACGCGGACGCAGCGTCGACCCGGTGATGACCAGCCGGCGACGCAGCACGTCGTTCAGATTGATTTCCGCCTTGGCGCCGCCGAGCAGCGCGATCACGCAGATACGCCCGCCGTCCGCCAGCGACTTGAGCTCGCGCTGCAGGTAATCGCCCGCGACCATGTCGAGAATCACGTCGACGCCACGGTCGTTCGTCAGCGACTTCACCACTTCGACGAAATCCTCCGTCTTGTAGTTGATCGCGCGCTCCGCGCCGAGCGCTTCGCACGCACGGCACTTTTCATCGGTGCCGGCCGTGGCGAACACGCGAAAGCCGAGCGCCTTGGCGATCTGAATCGCCGTCACGCCGATGCCGCTCGATCCGCCCTGCACGAGCAGCGTCTCTTCCGCGCCGTTCTCGCCCGCGCCCAGCTGACCACGTTCGAAGACATTGCTCCAGACGGTGAAGAACGTCTCCGGCAGCGACGCGGCCTCGATATCCGACAACCCCTTCGGCACCGGCAGACATTGCTCGAGCGGCGCCACCGCGTACTCGGCGTAACCACCACCCGCGAGCAGCGCGCACACGCGATCGCCTTTTTTCAGACCGAACGGGTTGTGCCTGGGATCGAAATCGCCATCGACGATTTCACCCGCGACCTCCAGCCCCGGCAAATCCGACGCGCCCGGCGGCGGCGCATAAGCGCCCTTGCGCTGGAACACGTCCGGCCGGTTCACGCCGGAAGCGGCCACCTTGATCAACACCTCGCACTTGCCCGGCGCAGGCGTCGGACGTTCGCCCAGTTTCAGGACTTCGGGTGCGCCAAACTCGGTGATTTCGATGGCCTTCATTTCCTCTCCCTGTGCCGACCGGAGTCGGTGTGCATTCGAACCGGATGGCACTGCGCGCGCTCGGAGTGATCCACGCTCCACACTGCCATCGAGTCCGATGACGCGTCGGACAACGCATAGCGTCCGAAGCGTCATACATGAAAACGGCCGGCTCGCATCAGCGGCCGGCCGTCTACACATTACCGCATTACTGCTGCGGGTGCGTGGGTTCCGCCTGTTGCGCGCCTTCGTTCAGAAGCGCCTTCGCCGACAGACGCACACGACCCTTTTCGTCCGTCTGGATGACCTTGACCTTCACGATCTGGCCTTCCTTCAGATAGTCGTTGATGTCCTTCACGCGCTCGTTGACGATCTCGGAGATGTGCAGCAGACCGTCCTTGCCCGGCAGGATGTTCACGATCGCGCCGAAGTCGAGCAGCTTGAGCACCGGGCCTTCGTAGACCTGACCCACTTCCACTTCAGCCGTGATGTTCTCGATGCGCTTCTTCGCGTCGGCCATGCCTTCGGCGCTCGTGCTCGCGATCGTCACGACGCCGTCGTCCGAAATGTCGATGGTCGTGCCGGTTTCTTCCGTCAGCGCGCGGATCACCGAACCGCCCTTGCCGATCACGTCGCGGATCTTCTCCGGATTGATCTTGATGGTGATCATGCGCGGCGCGTAGTCCGACAGCTCCGTGTTGGTGCTCGGCACGGCTTCCGTCATCTTGCCGAGGATGTGCATGCGGCCTTCCTTCGCCTGCGCGAGCGCGACCTGCATGATTTCCTTGGTGATGCCCTGGATCTTGATGTCCATCTGCAGCGCGGTCACGCCTTGCGCCGTGCCGGCCACCTTGAAGTCCATGTCGCCGAGGTGATCTTCGTCGCCGAGGATGTCGGTCAGAACCGCGAACTTGTTGCCTTCGAGGATCAGGCCCATCGCGATGCCCGCGACGTGCGCCTTCATCGGCACGCCGGCGTCCATCAGCGCGAGGCAGCCGCCGCAGACCGAAGCCATCGACGACGAACCGTTCGATTCCGTGATTTCCGACACGACACGGATCGAGTAGCCGAATTCATCGGCGCTCGGCAGGCACGCGACCAGCGCGCGCTTGGCCAGTCGGCCGTGACCGATTTCACGACGCTTCGGCGAGCCGACGCGGCCCGTCTCGCCGGTCGCGAACGGAGGCATGTTGTAGTGGAGCATGAAGCGCTCGCGGTATTCGCCTTCGAGCGCGTCGATGTTCTGCTCATCGCCCTTCGTGCCGAGCGTCGCGACGACCAGCGCCTGCGTTTCGCCGCGCGTGAAGAGCGCCGAGCCGTGCGTACGCGGCAGGACGCCCGTGCGGATTTCGATCGGACGCACCGTGCGCGTGTCGCGGCCGTCGATACGCGGTTCGCCGTTGAGGATCTGCGAGCGGACGATCTTCGCTTCGATGTCGAACAGGACGTTGCCGATGGTTGCCGCATCGGCCACCACTGCTTCCTCGGCGAGCTTCGCGGAGGTCGCTGCGTAGACTTCCTTCAGCTTGGTCGAACGCGCCTGCTTGTTGCGCAACTGGTAAGCCGCTTCCAGTTCCGACTTGGCGATTTCCGTCACGCGCGAAATGAGCGCTTCGTTCTTCGCGGCAGGCTTCCAGTCCCATTCCGGCTTGCCGCCTTCGCGCACGAGTTCGTGAATCGCGTCGATGGCCGTCTGCATCTGCTCGTGACCGAACACGACGCCGCCGAGCATCACTTCTTCGCTCAGTTGCTGCGCTTCCGATTCCACCATCAGCACGGCGCGCTCGGTGCCGGCGACGATCAGGTCGAGCGCCGATTCCTTCATCTGCGGGCGCGTCGGGTTCAGCACGTACTCGTTGTTGATGTAGGCGACGCGCGCGGCGCCGACCGGACCGTTGAACGGCAGGCCCGACACGGCCAGCGCGGCGGATGCGCCGATCAGCGCGGGAATGTCCGCCGGAACGTCCGGGTTCAGCGACAGGACGTGGATCACGACCTGCACTTCGTTATAGAAGCCTTCCGGGAAGAGCGGGCGCAGCGGGCGGTCGATCAGGCGCGAGATCAGCGTCTCGCCTTCCGACGGACGGCCTTCGCGGCGGAAGAAGCCGCCCGGAATCTTGCCGGCGGCGTAGGTCTTTTCGAGGTAATCGACGGTCAGCGGGAAGAAGTCCTGGCCCGGCTTGGCGGTCTTCGCGCCGACGACGGTCGCGAGCACGACGGTGTCTTCGACATCGACGATCACCGCGCCGCTTGCCTGACGAGCGATCTCACCCGTTTCCAGGCGGACATTGTGCTGTCCCCACTTAAATTCTTTGACGATTTTATTGAACATTGTGACTCCTTCTACGTTGCGCCGCGCCGCTTCATCTGGCGCTGGCTGGGGCGGCCGCGAGCCACGCTTGAGAGGTGTGTTATGCCATTCCAGCGCGGGGCCCGCCCAACGTGCGCGGCACGCGCCGCGATGGAATGACACAAAGCTCTGCCGCGAGGCCGGACCGGGTGTCGAACCGGACGATGCATCCGGGTAAAGCCTATGACCTGCCGAAACAACCGACTACGGTGGGCCGACCGCCGGAAATTACGATCGGGCACCACTTCGCGACCGGAACGTACAAAAACAAAATGCCTGTATCAGCGGACTGACACAGGCACTTCGTTGGAACGCTGGCCGCTTGGCGCCAATTACTTGCGCAGACCCAGCTTCTCGATCAGCGAGCGATAACGATCCGCATCCTTGCCCTTCAGGTAGTCGAGCAGCTTGCGACGACGGCTCACCATGCGCAGCAGGCCGCGGCGGCTATGGTGATCCTTCGAGTGCGACTTGAAGTGGACGGTCAGTTCGTTGATGCGGCTCGTGAGCAGTGCGACCTGCACTTCGGGGGAGCCGGTGTCGTTGGCGCCGCGCGCGTATTCAGCGACGATATCGGATTTCTTGACTTCTGCTACGGACATTTGCTTTTCCTTTGATACAGACAGGCGGTCACGGAAGAAAGGCCGTGCCGTGGATTTACAAGTTTCGGTTTTCGCTTCGGCCAAACCAAAGACGAAGCGCGAAGTATAGCACAACGAGCGGCCTTCGAGACGCGCTTCCGGTGCCTAGCGGGCCGGACGGGTCATTTTGCAGGTCGTCGGCTGAACGGTCTGGTCTGCGGCGACGGCGAGCAGCGTGCGAAAGCCGTAGCCGGAGCCTTCGTTATCGACAGCCACGCCCTTCGTGCCCGCTTTGTCCATCTCCATGACATAAAGGGGCTGGATCACCTGATGATCGTCGGCGCGCATGGTCATTGCGTGGAAACCTTCGCCGTCGAACTTCATGCCTTCCAGCGCGCGCGCCACGGCAAACGGGTCCGCGCTGCCGGCGCGCGTCATCGCGGCGGCGAGCATTTCGATCATCAGCGGCATGCGCGCCACCAGATAGTCGTCCGCGTCGGCCGGATAACGGGCGCGAAAAGCGCGATAGTACGCGTCGGACGCCGCGCCGCCCGCGTTCGGATGCCAGTCGGCCACCGCGATCACGCGCTTCACGCCCGCATCGCCGAGCGCAGCCGGCGCGCCCAGACTATTGCCGTAGAACGTATAGAACTTCGTGTCGAGGCCCTGTTCGCGCGCCGCTTTCACGAGCAGCGTGAGATCGTTGCCCCAGTTGCCGGTGACCACGGCGTCCGCCCCGCTTGCGCGGATTTTTGCGATATAAGGCGCGAAATCCTTCACCCGGCCGATCGGATGAAACTCGTCGCCCGCGATCGTGACATCCGGCCGCCGCGCCTTCAGCGCGCGCTGTGCCTCGCGGCTCACGTCGTGGCCGAAGCTGTAATCCTGATTCAGCAGATAGACCTTCTTCACCGCGCGATCGTCGTTGAGCGCATCGGCGAGCGCGTCCATACGCATGCCGGCGTGAGCATCGAAGCGGAAGTGCCAGAAGCTGCACGCGTCGTTGGTGAGCGCGGGATCGTCGGCGGAATAGTTGAGGAACATCACGCGCCGGTCGGGCTCGCGCGCGTTCTGCCGGTCGACCGCCGCGACGAGCGCCGCCGCCACCGCCGAACTGTTTCCCTGCATGACGAAGCCGATGTGGTCGTCGATCGCCGCGCGCAGTTGCACGAGACTCGCCTCGCTGCTTCCTTTGCCATCGAGCACGACGAGTTGCAGCGGATGCACGCCGTCGGCGAGCTTCACGCCGCCCTTCGCGTTCACGCGCTCCACGCCGAAGCGCAGATTGCGCTCGACCATCGCGCCGGCGTTGGCGAACGGACCAGACATGCCCTCGATCAGCGCCAGCTTGATGGGCGGCAGATCGGCCGCATTCGCCGTCAGGGACAATGCCAGGCACGTCGATGCCACAGAGCGCAGCCATCGCATCGCGCGCACGCTGATTCGTTTCTTCATGGGTTTGCGTCGATCCGCCGAAAGCGCGGATCATAGGCCGCGGTGCGTTCGCCGCGCAAGTCCGGCATTGCCGACACATCCGCTCGAATGCCGCGACGTCATGGCGAATGTTTTGCCGCGCGCGCGTGTCAAAATCACAGGAAACATCGAACAATTCAGCACGCGGAGGCTACCATGCTGCACCCATTCAACCGTCTGCGCGGAGCGCTCGCGGGCGCAGGCGTCGCGCTGCTCCTCACGGCCTGCGCGCAGCCGTGGCAGAACTATCAGACCGGCGCGGATGCATCGGCGATCACGACCCGCCTCGGCCCGCCGCGCGAAGTCTACGATCTGCCCAACGGCGGCAAGCGCCTGATGTGGCCGACGCAGCCGCTCGGCGAATTCACCACCGCCGCCGATATCGACGCGTCCGGCAGGATCGTCAGCGTCAGGCAGGTGCTCGACGAGAACGAGTTCTACAAGGCGCAGATCGGTACGTGGACGAGAAAGGACGTGCTCGTGAACTTCGGGCGTCCAGTCGAGACTTCGTACTTTCCGCTGATGAAGCGCGAAGTCTGGACCTATCGCTACATGGAAGCGAACATCTGGTACCTGATGTACAACTTCTACTTCGACGATCAGGGCATTCTGCGCATGACGCAGAAGACACCCGACCCGCTGCACGATCCCGACCGGCGCAATCTGTTCTGACGACATCCGCGCCGCACCATGCAAAAAGCCCTCTCGCGAGGGCTTTTTGCTTTTCAGCCGAAACCGCGTTCGAACATCAAAGCTGCGGATTGAGCTTCTCGACCTTCGAATGCAGCTTGTTCAATGCGGCGATGTAAGCCTTCGCCGACGCCGCGACGATGTCCGGATCGGTGCCCACGCCGTTCACGATGCGCCCGCTCTTCGACAGACGCACCGTCACTTCGCCCTGCGCCTGCGTGCCGGTCGTGATCGCGTTCACCGAATACAGCACGAGTTCCGCGCCGCTCGACACCTTCGATTCGATCGCGTGCAGCGTCGCGTCGACGGGACCGTTGCCGCCCGCCTCGCCCGTGACTTCGTTGCCCTCCACCGCGAACACGACCTTCGCTTGCGGCTGCTCGCCGGTCTCCGAATGCTGCTTCATCGATACGAAGCGGAAGTGCTCCTTCGCCTGCGCCTCGGCGGATTCCTCGGAGACGATCTGCATGATGTCTTCGTCGAAGATTTCGGCCTTGCGGTCGGCGAGCTCCTTGAAGCGCGCGAATGCGGCGTTCACGTCGGCTTCGGATTCGAGCGTCACGCCGAGTTCTTCCAGACGCTGCTTGAACGCGTTACGGCCGGACAATTTGCCGAGCACGATCTTGTTCGCGGCCCAGCCCACGTCTTCCGCGCGCATGATTTCGTAAGTGTCGCGCGCCTTCAGCACGCCGTCCTGATGGATGCCCGATGCGTGCGCGAAGGCATTCGCGCCGACCACCGCCTTGTTCGGCTGCACGACGAAGCCGGTGATCTGCGAGACGAGCTTCGACGTGGGAACGATCTGCGTCGTGTCGACGCCGACATCGAGCCCGAAGTAGTCCTTGCGCGTCTTGACGGCCATCACGATTTCTTCGAGCGACGTGTTGCCCGCGCGCTCGCCGAGACCGTTGATCGTGCATTCGACCTGACGCGCGCCGCCGATCTGCACGCCGGCGAGCGAGTTCGCGACCGCGAGGCCGAGGTCGTCGTGACAGTGAACCGACCAGATGGCCTTGTCGGAATTGGGCACGCGCTCGCGCAGCGTCTTGACGAGATTGCCGTAATGCTCCGGAATCCCGTAGCCGACCGTATCCGTGATGTTGATGGTGCGCGCGCCTTCTTCGATGACACCTTCGAGCACGCGGCAGAGGAAATCGATATCCGAGCGGCTGCCGTCTTCCGGCGAGAACTCGACGTCATCGGTGAACTTGCGCGCGAAGCGCACCGCGAGGCGCGCCTGCTCGTAGACCTGCTCCGGCGTCATACGCAGCTTCTTTTCCATGTGCAGCGCCGACGTCGCGATGAACGTGTGGATGCGGAACTGGTTCGCCGGCTTCAACGCATCGGCGGCGCGCTGGATGTCCTTGTCGTTCGCACGCGCGAGCGAGCAGACCGTGCTGTCCTTCACGAGCGATGCGATCGTGTTGATTGCGTCGAAGTCGCCGTTCGAGCTGGCGGCGAAGCCTGCCTCGATCACGTCGACCTTCATGCGCTCCAGTTGCTTCGCGATGCGGATCTTTTCTTCCTTCGTCATCGACGCGCCGGGGGACTGCTCGCCATCGCGCAAGGTCGTATCGAAGATGATCAACTTGTCTGCTGCCATGCTGGGCTCCTGTGGGGAGATTTATCGATTGTTGGGTGGAAAACGATCAGGCAAAAGGGAATTCGGGTGTTCGCGCCACCGCTGGCGTCGAAAACCTGACTAGGCGAGCAGACGGGAGGCGAGACGAATCAGCGCGGTAGGCGCGCTAGCAGCGATAGTGCGCGTAGCGACGCACCTGCCGGGAACAGCGAGAAGGGGAACGGGAAAAAGTTCATTCAAAAACTATAACGGCTTTTAGAGGCGCGTGCAATCAGGGCTTTGGTCGAACCAGTCGACGCCGGCATGTCCCGCGCGCGGCCCGGAAATGCAAAAAGCCTGCATCCCGAAGGAGGCAGGCTTTTCCTGATGCCAGTCAGACCGATCAGTAACCGCCGATCGACGCGCTCACGCGCTGACGCAGTTCCGAGCCATCGCCGACCTGCGCGTTCTCGATGCGGCGCGCGCCCTGGAAGCGCTTTTCCCAGTAGCCGTCTTCCATGTCGTCGACACGGATCGTGCTGCCGGTGGACGGCGAATGCACGAACTTGTTGTCTCCGATATAGATGCCGACATGCGAGAACGAACGGCGCATCGTGTTGAAGAACACCAGATCGCCCGGCTTGAGGTCGGAGGCGGTAACCTTCTCGCCCACACGGCTCATTTCCTCGGCGCGGCGCGGCAAGGTCATGCCGAGCGTGTCCTGAAACACGTAGCGCACGAAACCGCTGCAATCCAGACCGGAATCCGGCGTGTTGCCGCCCCAGCGGTAGCGCACGCCGATCATGTTCAGCGCGCCGACGACGACGTCGCCCGCCTTGCTGGCTACGCCCGACAGAAACGACTTCGCGCCGCCCGGAGTGCTGGCGGCGTCTGCGCTGGATCCATCAGTGGATTTGCTGGAGGAGAAAATGCCGTTGTTGGCATTTTGGCTGCTACTGTTGACTTCGTCGGCGAACGCGCCGGAAGTTGTTGTCATCAGAAGGCCGATCAACATGCTCGCGGCGGCGCGGGCGCATGTCTGAGTCAACGTTAGTGGCTGCATCGGTCGGTAGGTTTTACAATTAAAAGCTGCTAAATCAGGGAGATACGTGAAAGTTTGGAAGGATACTAGCCACAAAGTATTTAACTGTCAAAAGAAATAGAAAAATACAATTAAGATGGGCACCCAATTGGTGAAAAAGAAAGATTTTTAGGAATCCAGGGCTGCTTTCAGAAGCTTTCTTGTGTATTCGTCGGACGGGTTCGAAAAAATCTTCTCTACTTCTCCGGACTCGACGATAAGACCATTCCGCATCACCGCGACGCGATGCGCCATTGCCCCGATCACCTGCAGGTCGTGGCTAATGAAAACGTAACCGAGATTGTGCTTCTGCTGAATGCTGGCCAGCAACGCAAGTACTTGAGTCTGAATGGAAACATCGAGCGCGCTGGTCGGTTCGTCGAGAATCAGGATGCTGGGTTCCAGCACGAGCGCACGCGCGATCGCGATGCGTTGCCGTTGTCCGCCCGAGAACTCGTGCGGGTAGCGTTCGAGCGCCGAGCGCTCCATGCCGACCTCTCGCAGCACCGCGATCACCTTGGCGCGCCGCGCGGCCGCGTCGAGTTCCGGGCGATGCAGCGCAAGCCCTTCCCCGACGATCCGTTCGACGGTCTGCCGCGGCGACAGTGAGCTGAACGGGTCCTGAAACACCACTTGCAGATTCGAGCGCAGCACCGTTTTTTCGCGTCCGCGAAAATCGCCGAGCGCGCGGCCCTGAAACTGCACCGCGCCGTTTGAAATGCGCTGCAACCCGAGGAGCGCCATCGCGAGCGTCGATTTCCCCGAGCCCGACTCGCCGACGATGCCGAGCGTCTCGCCCTGGCGCACCGTCAGTGTCACATCGTCGACGGCCTTGAAGCGGCCGCTTCGAAACCAGCCTTTGAGCCCGGGCACGCGCGTCGGGTAATCGACGGACACGTCCTTCGCGTCGAGCAGCACCGGCGCGATCGGCAGCACGGGCAGCACGGTGCGCTTCGGCTTGCTTGCCAGCAGGCGCTGCGTGTACGGATGCTGCGGCGACGTGAAAATATCGTCGGTGGCGCCGGTTTCGACGAGCACGCCGTTCTCCATCACCGCGACGCGTTCGGCGAAGCGCCGCACGAGATTCAGGTCGTGCGTGATGAGCAGCACGGCCATGCCGCGCTTTTCCGCCTCATCGCGCTGCAACTCCAGCAGCAGATCGACGATCTGCGCGCGGATCGTCACGTCCAGCGCTGTCGTCGGCTCGTCGGCGAGCAGCAGGCGCGGCCGGCACGCGAGCGCCATCGCGATCATCACGCGCTGGCGCTGTCCGCCCGAAAGCTGATGCGGATAGCTGTCGACACGCCTTTCCGGCTCGGTGATGCCGGTGCGCGCGAGCAGCGCGATCGCGCGCTGCCGCGCCTCGCGCGGGCTCGTGCCGTCGTGGAGCTGAATCGTCTCGCCGATCTGGTCGCCGACCGTGTAGAGCGGATTGAGCGCCGTCATCGGCTCCTGGAAGATCATCGCGATATCGGAACCGCGCAGGCCGCGCATCGCGTGCTCGCTCTTCGACAGCAACTCGTCGCCGGCGAAGCGGATCGAGCCGGTCACTTCGGCATCGCGCACGAGCCGCAGGATCGACAGCGCCGTCACGCTCTTGCCCGAGCCCGATTCGCCGACGAGCGCGACACGCTCGCCCGCGCGGATCTCCAGATTCACGCCGTCGACGGCGAGCGTGTCGCCGAAACGCACGCGCAGGTCTTCGATAGCAAGCAAAGGCGCGCTCACTGCCCGCCTCCCGCTTTCACCGCATCGGCGATGCGCGTATCGAGCGCGTTGCGCAAGGCGTCGCCCATGAAGGTCAGCAACAGCAGCGTGGCGACCAGCACGCCGAAAGTCGACAGCGAGATCCACCACGCGTCGAGATTGGCCTTGCCCTGCGCGAGCAGTTCGCCGAGCGACGGCGTCGGCGACGGCACGCCCAGGCCGAGAAAATCGAGGCTCGTCAGCGCGAGAATCGCGCCGCTCATGCGAAACGGCAGGAAGGTGATGACCGGCGTCAGGCTATTGGGCAGCACGTGCCGCCAGATGATCTGCCAGTTCGAAAGGCCCATCGCGCGCGCCGCGCGCACGTAGTCCTGCGTGCGATTGCGCAGAAACTCCGCGCGCACATAGTCCGACAGACCGATCCAGCCGAACAGCGACAGCAGGATGATCAGCAGGATCAGGCTCGGCTCGAAGATCGACGCGAAGATGATGAGCAGATAAAGCTCCGGCAGCGCGCTCCATATTTCGATCAGCCGCTGCCCGGTGATATCGATCCTGCCGCCGAAGTAGCCCTGAAACGCGCCCGCGACGACGCCGAGCACCGTGCCGATCGCCGTCAGCACGAGCGCGAACAGCACCGACACGCGAAAGCCGTACAGGAGCCGCGCGAACACGTCGCGGCCGCGGTCGTCGGTGCCGAGCCAGTTCTCGCGCGAAGGCGGCGCCGGGTTCGAGCCTTTCGAGAAGTAGTTGAGCGTGTCGTAGTAATAGTGATTCGGCGGATAGATCGCGAAGTTGCCGGGCGCGCTGAAACGGTCGCGCACGAACGGATCGAGATAATCGGCGGGCGTCGGGAAATCGCCGCCGAAGGTCGTTTCCGCGTAGGTCTTCACGAGCGGGAAATAGACATGCCCCTGATAGCGCACGACGAGCGGCTTGTCGTTCGACCACAGCGGTCCCGCGAGACTGATGACGAACGCCGCGACGAACACGATGAGGCTCCAGTAGCCGAGGCGATTGCGCCTGAAGCGCAGCCACACGCGCCGCCCCGGCGAGATCGATGCCTCGCTGCGCAACGGTTGCGCGTCGCCGCCATTGGCCTTGCGCCGTGACGATTCCGGTGAAGCGGCTCGATTCAAATCAGCGCTCCAGTTGTTCGAATTGAATGCGCGGATCGACCCAGACGTAGCAGAGATCCGAGATGAGCTTGGTCGCGAGGCCGATCAGCGTGAAGAGATACAGCGTGCCGAGCACGACCGGGTAATCGCGTCGCACGACGGATTCGTACGAAAGCAGGCCAAGGCCGTCGAGCGAAAACAGCGTCTCGATCAGCAGGCTGCCCGTGAAGAACGCGCCGATGAACGCCGCCGGAAAACCCACGATCAGCGGCAGGAGCGCATTGCGGAACACGTGTTTCCACAGCACGCGCCGCTCGCTCAGGCCCTTGGCGCGCGCGGTCAGCACGTATTGCTTGCGAATTTCGTCGAGAAACGCGTTCTTCGTCAGCATCGTGACGATGGCGAAGCTGCCGACCACCGACGCCACCACCGGCAAGGTGATGTGCCACAGATAGTCGAGGATCTTGCCGCCGAGCGAAAGTGTGGCCCAGTTGTCGGAGGTGAGATTGCGCAGCGGGAACAGTTGCCAGAAGCTTCCGCCGCCGAACAGCACGAGCAGCAGCACGCCCAGCACGAAGCCCGGAATCGCGAAGCCGACGAGCACGACGAGACTCGTCGCGACATCGAACCTCGAGCCGTTCCTGACCGCCTTCGCGATGCCGAGCGGCACCGATATCAGATACGTGATGAAGAAGGTCCACAAGCCGATGCTGATCGACACCGGCAGCTTCGACACGATCAGCGACCACACGCTCTGATGCCTGAAGTAGCTTTCGCCGAGATCGAAGCGCGCGAACTTGCCGAGCATCAGGACGTAGCGTTCGAGCGGCGGCTTGTCGAAGCCATAGAGCTTCTTGAGCTGCTCGACCTGTTGCGCGTCGACACCCGTGTGCGTGCGCAGGCCGAACCCGCCGCCGCCTTCCGTCTGGCCGCGCCGCAGATCGTGCACCGCCTGCTCGACCGGACCGCCCGGCACGAACTGGATCACGACGAACGTGAGCGTCAATACGCCGATGAGCGTCGGGATCATCAAGAGAATCCGTTTAAGGATGTAACTCCACATGGCGCACCGTCCTCTATTTCGCCGCGGGCGCGGACTTCGCCCACCACGTCGATATGACCCATTCCTCGGCGCCGTAATACAGCGGCAATGTCGACGGGTACGCGAGCGTATTGCGATACGCCACGCGATGCGTCGCCGAGTACCAGTGCGGCACCACATAGTAGCCGTTCATCAGCACGCGATCGAGCGCGTGCGTCGCGTCGACCAGTTGCTCGCGCGTCTGCGCGGAGATCACTTTCTGCAGGATCGCATCGACGGCCGGCGACTTCACGCCCGCGAGATTGTCCGAGCCCTGCTCGTCGGCGGACTTGCTGCCGAAGCGCGAAACCTGCTCGGTGCCCGGCACCTGCACGTCGGGCATGCGCACGCTCGTCATGTCGAAGTCGAACGCGTCGAGACGCTTCTGGATGAGCGCGTAATCGACGGTGCGAAAGTTCATCGTGATGCCGAGCTTCTGCAGATTGCGCCCGAATGCGGCGGCGACCGGCTCCATCGACGCGCCGCCGCCGGTGTCGTCGAGAATCTCGAATGCGAATGGCTGCCCTTTCGCGTTGCGCAGCGCGCCGTCGCGATAGGTCCAGCCGGCCTGCGCGAGTAGTTCGCGCGCCTTGATGAGATTGGCGCGCAGCGAGCCGGGCGCGTCGGTATTCGGCTGACGCGGCATCTCGCCGAACACGGCGGGATCGAGTTCCTGCTTCAACGGATTCAGGATTGCCAGTTCGCCATCGCTTGGCTTGCCCTTCGCCTGCAGATCCGTATTGACGAAAAAGCTGTCGATGCGCCGGTACTGATTGAAGAACAACTGCCGGTTGAGCCATTCGAAATCGAGCGCGAGATCGAGCGCCTGACGCACGCGCACGTCCTTGAAAAGCGGCTTGCGCGTGTTCATGAAGAAGCCCTGCATGCCCGTGCCGTTGTGCTGCGGAAACTCGCGCTTGATGAGCTCGCCATTGTCGAAGCGCTTGCCGATATCGCGCCGCACCCAGCTTCGCGCAATGTATTCGACGAGCACGTCGTACTCGCCCGCCTTGAAGGCTTCGAGACGCGCGGTGGAGTCGCCGTAAAGCTTGTAGTCGATGTGCGCGAAGTTGTACATGCCGACCCGCACCGGCAGCGCCGCGCCCCAGTAATCCGGATTGCGCCGGTACGAGATCGTGCGGCCGTTGTCGAACCGGTCGAGCAGATACGGCCCGCTGCCGATGGGCTTCTGAAACGCGATCTGATCGAACGGGACGCGCGTGCCGTCCGGCTTCATGCCCCACTTGCGCGAGAACACCGGAATGCCGCCCGCGAGCAGCGGCATTTCGCGCGTCGCGATCTTGAACTCGAAGCGGATCGTGAGCGGATCGACGACGACCGCGCGCGCGATCTGCCCGAAGTAGACCGCGAACTGCGGCGCGGCCAGCGGACTCTTGAGCGTCTCGAACGAGAACTTCACGTCCTCGGCCGTGACCGGATCGCCATTGGAGAAGCGTGCTTTCGGGTTGATGTGGAAGGTCGTCGACATGCCGTCGGGCGCGACCGAGATATCGTCGGCGAGCAGGCCGTAAGCGGTCGCTACTTCGTCGGAACTGCCGGTCGTCAGGCTTTCGAACATCAGTGAAAGGCCCGGCGCCGGATTGCCGCGCAGCGTGAACGGATTGAACTTGTCGAAGCTCGTCAGCCGGTTCGGATTGGCGAGCACGAGCGTGCCGTCACGCGGCGCATCGGGATTGACGTAGTCGAAGTGCCTGAAATCCGCCGGGTATTTGGGTTCGCCATATTGCGCGATGGCGTGGACCGCGTAAGCCGGGCTCGCGAGCCACGCGATCGATCCGGCCAGTGCAAGCGCGATGAATCTGCATGAGGCGCCGGATGAGCGGATCGTCGTGCGAGTCGTCATGTGCCTCTTGGCGCGATGTGTGGTGAAGCGTTGAATGAGCGGGCAAGGCCCGAAGCGAGCGCCGCGAGAATCCTGGGCAGGCATTGCATTGTGAGAGAATTCTACCCAAAATCACGCGCCATACGGCTTGCGGCCTAGGGGTTCGCCACCAGGCTCGCATTTGAGCCGATCGCGCCACGCACGATACGCGCGGTATCCGCGCGCGACATTGACATCAAAGAAGGAGCATTCATGGGCTTTCTCGCTGGAAAACGAATTCTGCTGACGGGCCTGCTGTCGAACCGCTCGATCGCTTACGGCATCGCCGCGGCCTGCAAGCGCGAAGGCGCGGAACTGGCGTTCACGTATGTCGGCGAACGCTTCAAGGAGCGCATCACCGAGTTCGCGACCGAGTTCGGCAGCGACATGGTCTATCCCTGCGACGTCGCCGACGACGCGCAGATCGACGCCCTCTTCGGCTCGCTCAAGGAACGCTGGGACTCGCTCGACGGCCTCGTGCATTCGATCGGCTTCGCACCGCGCGAGGCGATCGCGGGCGATTTCCTCGACGGCATGACGCGCGAGAACTTCCGCATCGCGCACGACATCTCAGCGTACAGCTTCCCCGCGCTCGCCAAGGCCGCGCTGCCGTTGCTGAAAGATGGCTCGTCGCTGCTGACGCTCTCCTACCTCGGCGCCGAGCGCGCGCTGCCGAACTACAACACGATGGGTCTCGCGAAAGCATCGCTCGAAGCCAGCGTGCGCTACATGGCAGCGTCGCCGTCGCTCGGCGGCAAGGGCGTGCGCGTCAACGCCATTTCGGCCGGCCCGATCAAGACGCTCGCGGCGAGCGGCATCAAGGGCTTCGGCAAGATCCTGAACTTCGTCGAAGAAAACGCGCCGCTCAAGCGCAACGTGACGATCGAGCAAGTGGGCAATGTGGCCGCGTTCCTGCTCTCGGATCTGTCGGGCGGTGTGAGCGCCGAAGTCGTTCACGTCGATGCCGGCTTCCACGCGGTCGTCGGCGGCATGGGCGGCGAGGCGGAATAAGCCGCGTCTGACGCTGTCGAAAAAAGCGCCGCTCGTGTCATGCGAGCGGCGCTTTTTTTTGCCGCGGCCGTTTGGGCGTGACCGTGGCGTGACCGTCAGTGGCGTCCGTGCGGGCCGCCGTGCCCATGTCCGTGTCCGTGTCCGTTGCCATGCCCCGGCGGCGGACCATGATGCGGCCCGCGCCCATAGCCGTGATGGCGATTCCAGTCGTTGCGGTTCCAGTAGCGGCGGCCATCCCAATATCGATTGCCGTGCCAGCCGATCACCACCGGCGCCGCGTACACCGGCCCGGGCTGATAGATCACTGGCGGCGGAGGCGGCGCATAAACCGGCGTCGGCGCGACATAGACCGGCGCCGGAATGCCGATATTCACGCCCACATGGACATCGGCGCGCGCGATGCTCGTGACGCCCAGAGCCGCAACCGCGAGCACGCCCGCCAGAATTCCTGCCGAAAGTTTCCTTGTCATACGCAACCGACCTCGCTCTTCTACTTGTTCGATTGCGACCGAATATAACGGAAAGCTTTCAGCGCAATATTTCAGCTTTGTAAGTTATTGCGTGTCTGCGCATAACGTCTGGAGAAACCTTACCTTTTGTTACATCGCAACTGACGGAATTGTCCGGCGGGGCAAAAAAAAGCCACCCGGACGATGGGTGGCGTTCGGCGCGAGACGCCGGTGCTGCGCGAGGATCAATGCCAGCCGTTGTGATGGCCGTTGTCATGGCCGTCATGGCCGTGGCCGTGCCCGTGATCATGGTCGTAATGGCGGTAGTAGTCGTCGCGGTTCCAGTAGCGACGGCCGTCCCAATAACGATCGCCGTGCCAGCCGACCACGATGACCGGCTGCGCATACATCGGCGGCGGCGGCGCGTACACGACCGGCGGCGGAGGCGGCGCATAGACCGGCTGGGGCGCGACGTACACGGGCGCAGGCACCCCGATGTTGACGCCTACGGACACGCCCGCACTGGCCGCCCCGGACAACGTCAGACCGCCGATCATCACGGCGCCAGCCAGCACGGAAGCCTTCGATACCTTGTTCATGTGAAGCCCACCTCGATGGGATGTTTGTTGTGTTGACGGGACTATATCGGACGGATGCCGCGCCAAGTGTTCGACTTCGTAACCTGCTATTACCGAGGAAAAACTTACAGAAAGTAAGCTCGCGCGCATAAAAAACGGCGGCCTTCTTCACGAAGGCCGCCGTCCGCGAGAGCTGTTGTATCGGTCAGTTCGGCAGTTCCTGCCCGCGTGTTTCCGGCGCGAACGGAATCACCGCGAGACCCACGAGAAACGCAATCGCAGTGAGCGCGATCGGCACGCCGAGCGTCTTCATGTTGAGCACCATCGCGCCGATGCCGAAGTTGACGATCGCGCCGAAAAAACGCCCCACCGACGTGCAGAACGCGAACGCGGTCGCCCGCACGCGCGTTTCGAACTGCTCGGGCAGCCACAGCGAAAAAAGCGCGAAGTTGCCGCCGAAAAAGCCCAGCACGACGAGCAGCGCGATGAACGGCACGAGCCCGTTCGGCAGATAGAACGCCCAGCCGAACGCGAGCGCGATCGACACCGCCATGCCGACGAAATACACCGCGAGCGTCTTTTTGCGGCCGATCTTCTCCGCCATCGGCGGCAGCGCGAGACAGCCGACGATCGTGCCGATCGACAGCAGCCCGGTCGCGATCGACGCCATGCGCGCCGCGTCGTGCTTGTCCATGCCCGCCTTCGTCGCGAGCTGGATCACCGCCGACGGCTCATACACCGCCCCCGCCCACAAGCCGATGATCGCCACCGTCAGCAGCACCGCCGCGACGATCGTGCGCTTGCGATGCTGCGCGTTGAAGATCGCCTTGAGCGAACTCTCGTGTCTGACGTGCGGCTGAACGGCTTCGGCGCGCTCCCATTTGTCGGTTTCCTTCACGCGCAGGAGCACCATGATCGACACGACGACCGGGAACAGGCCGACGAGGAACATCGCGCGCCAGCCGAACGCCGCGCCGATGGTGTAGTTCAGTGCGGCAGCGAGGAAGAAGCCCGCGTAATAGCCGGTTTGCAGATAGCCCGCGCCCATCTTTCGACGATCTTCCGGCCACGCTTCGGCGACATAGGTTCCGGCAAGCGCCCATTCACCGCCGATTCCCACGCCCGCGAAGAAGCGATAGATGCCGAGTTCCCACACCGTATGCGCGGTGGCGGCGAGGCCCGTGAAAATCGCGAATGTGAAGATGGTCGCAGCGAGCACCTTGGTGCGCCCGAAGCGATCCGCGAGCGGCCCCCATATGAACGACAGTCCCCACCCCACCAGAAAGAGCGCGAACAGGATCGACCCTGCCAGGCCGACGTTGGCCGGCGTCGCCGCGTAGCCGGAGCGCGGCAGCAGTTCCGTGAGCGCCGGCGCGAGCACGAGCGCATAAATGAAAGAATCCATTCCATCGAGCGTCCAGCCGGCCCACGCGCCCCAGAAACCGGTGATCTGCGACCGGTTGAGCGGCGTCTTCGCGGCGCGCGTGGCGCTGATGCGTCGATCCAGGATTGTCGGCATGGCCATGTCTCTCCAAGTGAATTATCGACGCGCGCGTTGAAAGTGTTTGTTATGGCGTCTAGGGAAAGCACCGGATTTGCGTGTGCAATTTTATATATAATATTTGAACATCAACTCGCGACAAGTCCGCGTTTTCACCTAGCCATGTCGACAGATCTCTCAGCCCGATCGCAGCATCCGGCATCATTTCGCGACGCGCAGTTCGAGCCGCGCCAGAGCACGTCGCGCTTCATCGCGGACGCGCTGCGCAACGCGATCGTCGAAGGCTCGCTGCTGCCGGGCGAGCCATTGCGACAGGACGCCATCGCGCGACAGTTTTCCGTCAGCGCGATCCCGGTGCGCGAGGCGTTTCGCCAGCTCGACAGTGAAGGCTGGGTGACGATCGAGCCGAATCGCGGCGCGGCCGTCAGCTTGCAATCCGCCGACGAGGCGCGCGAGATCTACGAGATTCGCGCATCGCTGGAAAGCCTGGCGATCGGCATCGCGATCGACCATCACACGCCCGCCACGCTCGCCGAAGTGAAGCGCCTGCTCGAGGCCGCACAAAACGAGCCTGATCCCGCGCTCTATGTGGTGCGCAACGAGCAGTTTCATATGAGCCTGTATGCGCCCGCGGACCGTCCGCGCCTGATGGAACTGATCGGCCAGATGCATCGGCGCGGCGAGCGCTATCTGCGTCTGAAGCTCGGGCTGCCCATCCACAAGGATGCGTCCGATGCCGAGCATCGCGCGATCTTCGATGCCCTCGTCGCGCGCGATATCGAACAGGCCCAAACACTCGTCGCGCGTCATCTGCTCGCGACGGGCGAACTGATTCACCGCTTTCTCGCCGATGCCCAGTCGCTCGCTCAAATGAGCCACGTCAAGAAGAAGCGCCGCGCATCGTCCCGAACGACTTCCCCAAAGGCTGACCGATGAACTCGTCCACACCTCCTGACGCGCTCCGCGCGACCCGCAACTGGAACACCCGGGCGCAGGAAAAAGCGCGGCGACTGAAGCTGATCGAACCGTGGCTGAACGGCTCGGTGCTCGACTCCGCGCGTATCGTCGATGCGTTGAGCGCGTTGATCGTCAGCGGCGACCGGGTTGCGCTCGAAGGCAACAACCAGAAGCAGGCCGACTTTCTCTCGCGCGCGTTCGCGAAGCTCGATCCAGAGCGCGTGCACGACATCCATCTGCTCATCTCGAGCATCAGTCGTCCGGAGCATCTCGCGCTGTTCGAGCAAGGCATCGCGCACAAGGTGGATTTCGCTTTCGCGGGGCCGCAGAGCCTGCGCGTCGCGCAACTGCTCGAAGACGGCATGCTGGAGATCGGCGCGATCTATACGTACATCGAACTGTATGCGCGCATGTTCATCGATCTCACGCCGCAGGTCGCGCTCGTGTGCGCGGTGCAGGCGGACCGGCACGGCAATCTGTACACCGGCGCGAACACCGAGGACACGCCGACCATCGTCGAAGCCACCGCGTTCCGTCATGGCATCGTGGTCGCGCAGGTGAACGAGGTCGTCGATGAACTGCCGCGCGTCGATATTCCCGGTTCGTGGGTCGATGTCGTCGTTCAGGCGGATCGCCCGTTCGCGGTTGAACCGCTCTTCACGCGCGATCCGCGTCACATCGGCGAGCTGCAGATTCTCATGGCGATGATGACGATCCGCGGCATTTATGACCGCTATGGCGTGACGTCGCTCAATCACGGCATCGGCTTCGACACGGCCGCGATCGAACTGCTGTTGCCAACGTATGGTGAATCGCTCGGGCTGAAGGGCAAGATCTGCACGAACTGGGCGCTCAATCCGCATCCGACGCTCATACCCGCGATCGAATCCGGCTGGGTGCAGAGCGTGCATTGCTTCGGCAGCGAAGTCGGCATGGAGGACTACATCGCGGCCCGCTCCGACGTGTTCTTCACCGGCCGCGACGGCAGCCTGCGCTCGAACCGCGTGTTCTGTCAGCTCGCGGGGCAATATGGCGTCGACCTGTTCATCGGCTCGACCTTGCAGATGGATGCCGACGCGAACTCGTCGACTGTCACGCTCGGGCGGCTCGCGGGCTTCGGCGGCGCGCCGAACATGGGACACGATCCGCGCGGCCGCCGGCATTCGAGCGAAGCGTGGCTCAAGCTGCTGAAGGACGACGGCCCGAACCCGAAGATCGCGCGCGGCCACAAGCTCGTCGTGCAGACCGCCGAGACGTACAAGAAAGGCGGCGAGCCGACCATCGTCGATGCGCTGGATGCGATCGCCGTCGGCGAAAAGAGCGGCATGCCGATCGCGCCGGTGATGATCTACGGCGACGACGTCACGCACGTCGTGACCGAGGAAGGCATCGCGTATCTGCATGCGGCCGAAGGCGTCGATGAGCGGCGCGCCGCGCTCGCGGCGGTCGCGGGCGTGACGCCGATCGGCATGCGCGCCGATCCGGCGAAGACGGCGGAACTGAGACGGCGCGGCATCGTCGCCTATCCGGAAGATCTCGGCGTGCGGCGCGGCGAAGCGAAGCGTTCCCTGCTCGCGGCGCGCAGCATCGACGATCTGGTCGCGTGGTCGGGCGGGCTCTATGCGCCGCCGGCGCGCTTCAGAAGCTGGTGAAACGCGATGACGAGAATGTCTGCGGCCGCCCTTCCCCTCGCGCGCGACGAAGCGGCTTCGCCACCGCTCATTGCAGCGCTCGCCGTCGATGCGCTGATCGCCGAGGCGCGTCTCACGCCGAAGCCCGCGCTCGTCGATGAACGCGGCAGCGGCGCGCATCGCGATCTCGATCTGGACACGATGCTGCGTTCCGCCCGCGCGCTGCAACCGACCTTTCTCGCGATCGCGCGCGCGGCGTCGGGCGTGCGACCGTCGCAGGGATTGCGCGAGCGACTGGCGCGCATCGGCCGCGAAGGCGAAGCCGCGATGATGCGCGCGACGAGCGGCAGCAACGCGCATCGCGGTGCGATCTGGATCGTCGGTCTGTTATGCGCGGGCGCGTCGATGCACGCATCCGACGATGTCGAATCGATCTGCGCGTCGGCTGCGGCGATCGCGCGTCACGAGGATCGTTATGCGCCGCCATCGGCGACGGCGAGTCACGGCGCGCGCGTGAGCGAGCGCTATCGCGTGGCGGGCGCGCGCGGCGAAGCACGCGATGGCTTCCCGCATGCGCGCTTCGTCGGGCTGTCCGCACTCGACGATGCACGGGCGCGCGGGCTCGACGAACCGGACGCGCGTCTCGATGCGCTCATCGCGATCATCGCGTCGCTCGACGATACATGCGTGCTGCATCGCGGCGGCTCGAACGCGCTCGATGCGGCGCAGCGCGGCGCGCGGCTCGTGATGGATCGCGGCGGCGTGGGCACCGACGAGGGGCGCGCGGCGCTCGCGCAACTCGAAGCTGATCTGCTGGCGGTGAACGCATCGCCCGGCGGCGCGGCCGACCTGCTCGCGGCGACGCTCTTTCTCGACAGTCTCAGGCGTCTGGCTTAGCGCATGTCAGGGCTTTTGATAAGGAATGCTATTGTGATGTGTCGAGTGCAAGCCGGAGTTTTCGTCGGATCCCGTTTTCGTGTCGGTCTATTGGCGTTGCCCCTGTGCGGGGCGGCAGTCACTTTCTTTGCTGCTGCAAAGAAAGTAACCAAAGAAAGCAGCTCGAGACGCCCGCGGTCACACGCAATTTGGGTGTTCTTCTCGTTGTTCGTGGGCTCAGTAGCGAGTGCCCTCGTAGGCCACCTCGGGCTTGGACCGCGCACGGTCTGTCACATCGCGCCGCGTAAGCGGCTGGTTCAGCACGAAATGGCTCCGACCCGCTTCGCGGCCGATGGGTTTATCGGGTGCGCGCGTGCTTTCATACCAAGTTATCCATACCAATGGTTTCCCTTGCATACCCAACGGCAGCGCGTAGCGCTGTGCCGGAACTGTTTCGTGCTGAACCAGCGTCTTTTGGGTACTAGCTCGTCAGACCGTGCGCGGTCCAAGCCCGGTTAGGCCTACGAGGGCACTCGCTACTGAGCCCACGAACAACGAGAAGAACACTCAAATTGCGTGTGACCGCGGGCGTATCGAGCTGCTTTCTTTGGTTACTTTCTTTGCAGCAGCAAAGAAAGTGACTGCCGCCCCGCACAGGGGCAACGCTAATAAACCAACACGAATACGGGATCCGGCGACAAACCAGCCTCAAAGCACCTCGAAGAGGAAACGAACGATGGAAAACATGCGATATGAATACCCGGCCAAGCGGCCCGTCACGCGCCGCGCCCACGTGGGCGTGGTCGGCTCCGGCGATCTCGAAGTGCTGCTCTCGCCGTCGCCGGGTGCGAACGCGGAAGTGGTGATCCGCACCAGCGTCGATGGTTACGGCCACGTATGGAAAAGCGTGCTCGATCGCTTCTTCCAGCGCTACGACGGCGCAGCGAAAATCGAACTCAACGATTTCGGCGCGACGCCCGGCATCGTGATGTTGCGCCTGAACGAAGCCGTGGAAGCAAGCGAAGGAGACACGCCATGAACGCGCACGACACTTTCCTCGCGCGCCACAGCTTCATCGAACTGACCGCGCGCGAGCGCGCCCGAACGCTGCTCGACCAGGGCACGTTCCGCGAACTGCTGGGCCCGTTCGACCACCTCGAATCGCCATGGCTCGCGATGCAAAACATCGTCTGTCAGGCCGACGACGGCGCGGTCATCGCGCGCGGCACGCTCGACGGCGAACCTGCGGTGATCGCCGCGATCGAGCCCGCCTTTCAGGGCGGCAGCATCGGAGAAGTGTCGGGCGCGAAAATCGCGGCCGCGCTCGAACTGGCCTTGAGCGAATTCGAAGCAGGACGCGCGATCCGTCCCGTCGTGCTGTTCGAAACCGGCGGCGTGCGCTTGCAGGAGGCCAATCTCGGACTCGCCGCGATCGCCGAGATTCAGGCGGCGATCGTCGCGCTCAGGCGGCATGTGCCAGTGGTCGGCGTGATCGGCGGAATGGTCGGCTGCTTCGGCGGCATGTCGCTCGCGGCGGCGCTGTGCACGGATCTCGTGATGACGCGTCAGGCCCGCCTCGGCATGAACGGACCCGAGGTGATCGAGCAGGAAGCGGGCATCGAGGAACTCGATTCGGGCGACCGGCGCCTCATCTGGTCGATGATAGGCGGCGACGAACGCGTTGCGGTCGGGCTGGCGGACACGCTCGTCGAAGACGATACGGATCAGGTCCGCGAAGCCGTGCTCGGCGCGTTCCGACGCGGCGTGCAAAAACATCGCACCGAGGACGTGGACGGCTTCATCGCGCGGCTCGCGCAAGTGAACCCGCACGCCATCGATCCCGACACACTGCGCACCTTGTGGGGCACATCATGACCGACACGCTTTCCCGTGGCGCGCGCTGGCTCGACGCGCTGAGTTCCGCACCCGCGCAAACCGAAAGCGGCCCGATCCGCGCCCGCGATGGCCAGCTCGGCGGCGCGCGCGCGAGCTTCTTCGCCGTCGTGCCCGATCCGCAGAACCGTTTTCCGCGCGCCACCGACAACGTCGTCGGACTCGAACAAGGCTGGCTGCTCGCCCGCGCAGTGCGCGCCGTGATCGACGCCGATCGCGCCGCCGATGTGAAGCGCCCGATCGTCGCCGTGGTCGATGTCAAGAGCCAGGCGTACGGCCGCCGCGAAGAACTGCTCGGCGTTCATCTCGCGTGCGCCGCCGCCGTCGATGCCTACGCCTGCGCGCGGCTCGCCGGTCATCCGGTGATCGCGCTGATCGTCGGTCCGGCGATGTCGGGCGCGTACCTCGCGCACGGTTATCAGGCGAACCGCATCGTCGCGCTCGACGCGCCCGGCACCGCCGTGCACGCGATGGGCAAGGAAGCCGCCGCGCGCGTCACGCGCCGCAGCGTCGAGAGCCTCGACGCGCTCGGCGACACCGTTCTGCCGATGTCGTACAAGATGAGCGCCTACGCGAAACTCGGGCTGCTGCACGAGCTGATCGAAGGCGTGGACGCCGACGCGCCCTCTTCCGCCGATATCGAGCGCGTGAAGGCGTCGCTCGCCGCCGCGGTGGAGGATGCGCGCAACGGCCCGCGCGATCTGTCGAGCCGGCTCACATCCGCCGACGCGCAACGCACCCGCGCCGCGTCGATCGAAGTGCGCAGGCGCATGCGCGAGCAGTGGAGCGCGTGATGAACCGCGCGCCGCGTCCGCACGATCTGCTGCGGCTCGTGCCCGCCGCGCCGCCGTTCGCCGATGCGCCCGCGTGGGTCGCGCCGGCGCTCGCGCGCGCACCGTTCGTGGTCGTGCGGCGCGTGCCTCGCATCGGCGATGCGATTGCCGTCGGCGTGCGCGGCGTCGCGCGCAACGAACGCTTCGGCACGTGGATCGAGCCGCGCTGGATCGACGCGATTCTCACGCCGGAAGATCTGCGCACGCGCGAACCCGATCCGCTGCGAGCCGCCGTGCCCGCGCTTGCGTTGTTGCGCGCGGTGGCCCCGATCATCGACGCTCACGGCGTCGACTGGGGTCCGACCGGCAGCGCAGGCTTCGAACTCGCCAGCGCGATGCCGACGCTCACGCGCGACAGCGACCTCGATATCGTCGTGCGCGCACCGACGCCCTTGCCGCGCGATGAGGCCGCAGCGCTCTTCGACGCGCTCTCGCACGCCGCGCAGGAAGCCGGCACGCGCATCGACGCGCAGATCGAAACGCCCGACGCGGCCTTTTCGCTGGCCGAATTCGCGCGCCCCAATCTGCGCGTGATGCTGCGGCACGCCGACGGCCCGCGCCTCGTCATCGATCCGTGGGCGGGCGCGTGATCGCCTTTGTGTTTCCCGGCCAAGGTGCGCAGACGCCGGGTTTTCTGCATCGGCTGGGCGGCGACACGCCGCATCCGTCGATCGCACGCACGTTCGACGAAGCATCGGACGTGCTCGGCGAGAACGTGCTCACGCTCGATACCGCCGATGCGCTCGCGTCGACCGTCGCGGTGCAGGTCACGCTCGTCGTCGCGGGCGTGGCGGCGGTGCGCGCGCTCGCGCAGGAAGGCATCGAGCCGGAGGCGGTCGCGGGTCTGTCGGTCGGCGCGTACGGCGCGGCGGTCGCGAGCGGCGCGATTGCCTTCGCCGATGCGCTGAAGCTCGTGCGCCTGCGCGCGGCCTTCATGGAAGAAGCCTGTCCGCGCGGCTACGGCATGCTGGCGGTGCTCGGGCTGAACGAGCGCGAACTCGCCCTCGCGATAGCCGACAGCGGTGCCGACGCCTACATCGGCAATCTGAACGCGCCGCGCCAGATCGTCGTGTCGGGCAGCGATGCCGCGCTCGCGCAGGTCCGCGACATTGCGCTCGCACGCGGCGCGCGCAAAGCCGAACGGCTCTGCGTGAGCGTACCGTCGCATTGCGTGCTGCTCGAAGGCGCCGCCGCGCGTCTGATCGATGCGGCGCGCGAGGTGCGCCTGGAGACGCCGCGCATCGCGTATGTCGGCAATCGTGGCGCGCGCGTGCTGCGCCGCGCCGACGCGATCCGCGAAGACCTCGCGACCAACCTGCGCTACCCGGTGCGCTGGCACGATTCGACCATCGCGCTGTCCGAGCTCGGCGCGAGCGTTTTCGTCGAAATGCCGCCCGGAGGCACGCTCACCTCACTGCTCGCCGACGCCCTGCCCGGCACCCCCGCCTACGCGATGGACGCGTCGCCGATCGGCTCGATCGCCGCGCGCGTTCGCATCGCGCGCAACCGCGCGAACGATTGATTCGCTTCTCGCGCACGACTGATTCGCGCTTCGCGCTGGCGTTTTCATCGATTCTGTCAGCAAAATCGGAATTTTCGGGTGGCTTACGAGTCGACTTTCATTAGCATTTCGCGGCGTCTGCGCATCCTTGCGCGACGACAACCACAACGACATTCCAAAGGTAAAAACTATGACGATCTTCCGCATCGCGGTGGCGGCATCCGCCGTGGTCACGCTCGCGTCGTGCAGCAGCATGGGCAGCATGGATCCGAACCAACTGATGCAATCCGGCCAGTTGGCGACGCAGGCGCTGTCGCTCAGCGATTCCGACGTCCGCACCCTGTCCGACAAGTCCTGTGCCGAACTCGACAAGGAAAACCAGATCGCGCCGGCCAACAGTCCGTACACGCAGCGCCTGAACAAGATTTCGAAGCAGCTCGGCGACAACATCAACGGCGTGCCCGTCAACTACAAGGTGTATCTGACGAAGGACGTCAACGCGTGGGCCATGGCCAACGGCTGCGTGCGCGTCTACAGCGGCCTCATGGACCTGATGAACGATGACGAAGTGCGCGGTGTCGTCGGCCACGAAATGGGCCACGTCGCGCTCGGCCACACGAAGAAGGCGATGCAGGTTGCGTACGTGACGACGGCGGCGCGCACGGTGGCGTCATCGGCGGGCGGGATCGTCGGCAATCTGTCGGCGTCGCAGCTCGGCGATCTGTCGGAGAAGTTCGTCAACGCGCAGTTCTCGCAATCGCAGGAAACCGCCGCCGACGATTACTCGTTCGACACGCAGAAAAAGAAGGGCTATGACCCGAAGGGACTCGTGACCGCGTTCCAGAAACTCGCGACCATTGACGGCGGCAAGTCGAGCATGCTGAGTTCGCACCCGGCGTCGCCGGCGCGCGCGAAGCATATCGAAGACCGGATCGCGTCCGGGAAGTGACGCCTGCCCAGGTGTTGCGCACGCGCGTCGGAGCGCGCGTGCATGGGAGCGAAGAAAATCAGAAGAAGTAGTAGCGCACGCCCACGGTCAGGCTGTCGTTGCGGCGATGGCCGCCGTCGTAGTGCGCGGTGTCGCCCGTGTATTCACCCGAGACGCTCCAGTTTTTCTGGAACTTGTATTCGACGCCCGCACCGTAGTGCAGGCGCGTGTCCGGCCAGAAGCCCGTGAAGCCGATGCGGGCATAGGGCATCAGATGGTTGTCGAGCGGCATGCCGAAGCGTGCGTCGAAGCCACCGTCGTTGCGGGTCGTCGAGCTGTTGTGGAAATCGGCGAATCCTTCGACACCGACCACGAAGCGATCGACATCGAAGTTGTAGCCCGCCATCAGGCCGGGGAAGAACGTGGTGTGAGTGGATTCCTGATAGCTGCGGCCCGTTGCATCGGACCAGTTGACGCCGACCTTCGTGCCGACATAGGGACCCGCGAATTCACTGGCCTGCGCGTGTGCAAGCGCGAACAACGAGACGAGAAGCGGCGCGACGAATTTCTTGAAACCTGCCATGACTGACTGATGGACCGTTAGTGAGGTATTGCCCCGCTGCGCAAGCGCGTCCGGGCGATAACCGTAAATCGGGACAACGAACGCGCGCGTTGCGTTGCACTTTGCTTGCCCAATGACAAGCAACCCGCGAGGTTAGTTACCTACGGTCAGCATCGAAAGCGGAAATGTCCGAAAGAGGATGCTTTTCGGCGTGGCAGATTCGCAGGATGACGAATCAATGCGAGAACGTAAAAGCCGATGATCGCGCCGCAAAAAGAAAAAGCCCCGCAAGTTTTTACGCTTGCGGGGCCTTCCTACTACTACTGGCGGAGACGGAGGGATTCGAACCCTCGATCCAGTTTTTAGCCAGATGCTCCCTTAGCAGGGGAGTGCCTTCGACCTCTCGGCCACGTCTCCCAAACTTTTCGTTGCACCGGGAGTGCAGTGCAACGAGATCGAGATAATAGCGTGTTCGCATGCGCCGGTCAAATTCACATGACGATTTTTTTCAAAACCGTCAATATCGGACCGCCCCGCTCCGCGAACCGCAACGGTGCAATTACGCGCGGTCGAGTTCGAACGCCTTGTGCAGCGCGCGCACGGCGAGTTCGGTGTACTTCTCGTCGATCAGCACCGAAATCTTGATTTCCGACGTGGAGATCATCTGGATGTTGATGCCCTCTTCCGACAGCGTGCGGAACATCGTGCTCGCGATGCCCACGTGCGAGCGCATGCCCACGCCCACCACCGACACCTTCGACACCTTCGGATCGCCCAGCACGGTTTCCGCCTGCACGTGGCCCTTCACCTGGTTGTTCAGGATTTCGAGCGCGCGCTGGTAGTCGCCGCGGCCGACCGTGAACGTGAAGTCGGTCTTGCCGTTCACGCTCTGGTTCTGAATGATCATGTCGATGTCGATGTTCGCATCGGCGACCGGCCCGAGAATCTGATACGCGACGCCCGGCTTGTCGGGCACGCCCATGACCGCGATGCGCGCTTCGTCGCGCTGGAACGCGATGCCAGAAATCACTGCTTTTTCCATGTTCTCGTCTTCTTCAAAAGTAATCAGGGTGCCGGAGTGCATCTCGTCGGCGAGCGGCATCAGCGGATCGGTCAGGCTGGAGAGCACGCGCGTCTTCACCTGATACTTGCCGGCGAATTCCACCGAGCGGATCTGCAGCACCTTCGAGCCGAGGCTCGCCATTTCCAGCATTTCCTCGAAGGTCACGCGGTCGAGCCGGCGCGCTTCCTCGACGACGCGCGGGTCGGTCGTATAGACGCCGTCGACGTCGGTGTAGATCAGGCACTCGTCCGCTTTCATCGCCGCCGCGATGGCGACCGCCGAAGTGTCCGAGCCGCCGCGGCCGAGGGTGGCGATATGACCTTCGGGATCGACGCCCTGAAAGCCCGTGATGACCACGACCTTGCCCGCGTCGAGATCCTTGAGCACGCGCTCGCCGTCGATCTCGCTGATGCGCGCCTTGGTGAACGCGCTGTCCGTCTTGATCGGCACTTGCCAGCCGGCATAACTCACGGCTTCGAGGCCTTCGGCGTGCAGCGCGATGGCGAGCAGCCCCACGCTCACCTGCTCGCCGGTCGAGGCAATCATGTCGAGTTCGCGCGGGTCCGGGTCGGCCTTGATGTCTCGCGCGAGACCGAGCAGGCGATTGGTTTCGCCGGACATCGCCGAGGGCACGACGACCATCTTGTGGCCGGCCTTGTGCCATTTGGCGACGCGCTTGGCGACGTTCTTGATGCGCTCGACCGAGCCCATCGAAGTGCCGCCGTATTTGTGTACGATGAGTGCCATTGTCGTTCTTGAACTGGAAGGAAAACCGCGCTTCACGCGCGCTGGCGCGAGAGCGCTCGAGACTCGTGCTCGATATTGCTTCAGGGGATATCGAAGCCTACGAACAGCGGGCGCTGCCGCTCGCCCGTCGCGCGCTCGCATGAGAGATGGAACGCTGCGCGCGGATGCGTGGTTGCGGGCGAAATCGAGTCTTTTGAACGCAGATGCCGCGCAAAAACGCGCTTGGGCGAAAACGAGTTACCGTACCCGATCGAGGCTTAAATTACAAGATGGAGCGCCCGAGACGACGATTTTACCGGCTTCGGCGCAACGGTCGCGAAGCGGCTCACGCCAGCAGCAAATCCGGCCGCCACGAGATGCGGCGCAGCGCGCCGTGCGCCGCGTTCGGCGCAGCTTCCCGGTTCACGCCCACATGCGGCACGAACAGCAGCGCCTCGCCGACGAAAAGCAGCGGGACGTCGCGCTTCCAGGCCGGCACGCCGCGCTCCTGAAACAGGTTCTTGAGCGTGCGGCTCGGCGCTTCACCCGCCACGCGCATGCGCTCGCCGCCGGCACGCGAACGCGCGACGAGCGTGGCCGCGCGCAGCACGCCTTCGCCGACGGCGTCATCGACGGCAGCGTCGACCGGTTCGAATACGAACGAGCCGCGCCATTGCGGCAGACGCCAGATTTCCTCGCCCTGCCATCGCAATTCGACGGGGAGCTTAGCCGCGGGCGCGCCTTCGTCGAGATCGGGCGCATCGCCGCTGTCGCCCGGCTCCCAGAACAGCGCATTGCGATACACGCGCAGACAATACCCCGCATGATCGACGCGCAACGCGTGACCATCGCGCGCGGCGGCGGCATCGCGCAACTGGCGCAGCATGTCCGCGATGCGCGCCGTCGATGCCGCCAGCAGGCCGCGCGAGCGAATCCAGAAACGCATGAGATTGATCGCGCGTTCGTCGTCGAGTGCGAGGAACGCGTCGAGCGCGAGCGCGTGTGCCTCGTCTGCGCTTTCCACGCCGTCCAGATCGATGCGCGCGAGCTGATCCAGCAGCCGTTGCGCCGACGCCGCGTGCGAAGCGGTGCGCGCGAGCGCATCGCGAAAACCGGGGAAATGCACCGCGAGCACCGGCAGCACGTCGTGTCGCAGCGCGTTGCGTGAATAGCGCGTGTCGGCGTTGGATTCGTCATCGATCCAGCTCAGATCGCGCTCGTGCGCGTACTGCTCCAGTTGCGCGCGCAGCAGGCGCAGTAACGGGCGCAAACGCGGCGTCGCGCCGTCGAGCCGCTGCGGGGCCATCGCCGCGAGGCCCGCTACGCCCGCGCCACGCAACAATTGCAGCAGCACGGTCTCGGCCTGATCGTCGGCGTGATGCGCGATCAGCAGCGCGCTTGCGCCGTACTCGTCGCAGAGATCGTCGAGCGCGTCGTAACGCGCATCGCGCGCCGCCGCTTCGAGACTCTCGCCGCCCGCGCGTGCGACATCGACATGACGCGCCGCGTAGGGCACGTCGAGCGAAGCCGCGAAGCGCTCGCAATGCGCGGCCCACGCGTTGGCGTTCGGGCTCAGGCCATGATGGACATGCAGTGCGACGACGCGCCGCGCGCCGAAGCAGTGCACGGCCGCATCGAGCAACACGGTCGAGTCGAGTCCGCCGCTCAGTGCGACGGCGAGAAGCGCATCGGGGGGAAGCGCCGCATCCGAAACCGCCGTGCGCAGCGCCTCGAACACGAGGCGGCCGGCTGGGGTTTCGGTAGCGGATGTCACGAGAGAAACGTGAGAGATGAACGCCGAAGATGCCGGGTTACGCGCCCGGCAGCGTTTCCTTGAACTTGCCGTAGGCCATCAGCTTGTCGAAACGACGCTCGCGCAAGTCGTTGACGCTCATGCCCTGGAACTGACGCAGCGAATCCGCGAGCGCCCGGCGCAGGAGCGCGGCCATGCCCTTCGGATCGCGATGCGCGCCGCCGAGCGGCTCGTTCACGATCTTGTCGATGAGACCGAGCGCCTTCAGCCGATGCGCCGTGAGACCCAACGCCTCGGCCGCTTCCGGCGCCTTCGCCGCGCTCTTCCACAGAATCGACGCGCAGCCTTCCGGCGAGATCACGGAATAGGTGGAGAACTGCAGCATCATCACGGTATCCGCGACGGCGATCGCGAGCGCGCCGCCCGAGCCGCCTTCGCCGATGATGGTCGTGATGATCGGCGTCTTGAGCTCCGCCATGACATACAGGTTGCGGCCGATCGCCTCGGACTGCCCGCGCTCTTCCGCGCCGATGCCCGGATACGCACCCGGCGTATCGACGAAGGTGAAGATCGGCAGGCTGAACTTCTCGGCCGTACGCATCAGGCGCTCGGCCTTGCGATAGCCTTCCGGACGCGGCATGCCGAAGTTGCGCAGCGCGCGTTCCTTCGTGTCGCGGCCCTTCTGATGGCCGATCACCATGCACGGCTGGCCATTGAAGCGCGCGAAACCGCCGACGATCGCGAGGTCGTCCGCGTAGGAACGATCGCCGTGCAGTTCGTGAAAATCGGTGAAAAGCTCGCTCACGTAGTCGAGCGTGTAGGGACGCTGCGGGTGACGCGCGATTTGCGAAACCTGCCAGGGCGACAGGTTCGCGTAGAGATCCTTCGTGAGTTGCTGGCTCTTCTTCGACAGCCGCTCGATTTCTTCCGAAATATCGACAGCGGAATCGTCCTGCACGAAGCGGAGTTCTTCGATCTTCGCTTCGAGTTCAGCGATCGGCTGCTCGAAATCCAGAAACGTGGTCTTCATATGTTCGAGTCCTAGAACCATCGGGCAGCGCGTATTCTAACCGCGTCCGTCCCTGATAAATGCGCGCGGAAGCTATGGATTATAAATCAACGATAGTTCCGCGATTCGCTGGCCAAAGTCAGTGATCTGCCGGGATCGGATTGAGGCTGCGCCACATGTACCAGGTCGCGACCGTGCGCCATGGCTCCCAGTTCGCCGCCACTTCGCGCGCCTCGCTGCGCGTGACCGGCTCGCCGCTGAAGTAGTTGACGCTGATCGCCTGGATCAGGCCGAGATCGTCGAGCGGCAAAACGTCCGGGCGCGACAGATTGAAGATGAGGAACATCTCCGCCGTCCATCGGCCGATGCCGCGAATCTGCGTGAGTTCCGCGATCACGGCTTCGTCGTCCATGGAGGTCCATGCATCGACATGCAGCGCGCCCGATTCGAAATGCTGCGCGAGATCCAGAATGTATTCGGCCTTGCGTTTCGACAAGCCGCAGGCCTGCAGCTTCTCGTGCCCGAGCCGGATGAAATGCGCGGGATGCACTTCCGGGCACGCGCTCTTCACGCGTTCCCAGATCGCTTGGGCCGCTTTCACGGAAATCTGCTGGCCCGCCACCGAGCGCGCGAGCGTCGAGAACGGATCGCCCAGATTGACGAGGTGGATCTCGCCAAAAGTAGGGATCAGCTTCTTGAGGATGCGGTCACGCTTCATGAGATCGGCGCACGCACGATCCCAGTAGTCGGGACGAACGACCTCGCGCGTGAGTCCGCCGATCTGCACCGGCACCGCCGCATCGGCCGTGACGACGCGCGACTTGCGCACCACTTCGCCACGTTCCGCGACGAGCGTCTGCGCGTTTGCGCCGTCGCCCGCGACCGCGCGGCCGTTGCCCTTCGCGGGCGACGCTTCCGCTTCTTCCGTGCCCGCCTTCGATGCGCGCGCAGCCCCGTTCAGGCGCGCCGCGGTCTCGGGCTTCGCTGCCTTGAGCGCGGCGCTGCGGGTCGGCTTCGCGCCGACGCCCGCACGCTTGAGCGCGGTCTTGCGGCCGACCGTTGCACTTGCGCCATCGATCTTCTGCGTGTTCGTTTTCGTTTGCGCGCTGCGCGTGCGCTTCGTTGCGCCCGACGCATCGCTGACAGACGCGGGTCGTTTGACCGGCGCCTTCCTGGCCGTTGCCATCTTGCCTCCTGCCTGGTGAGTCGATCAGAGGGTTCGAAGGGCCGCGTTCAAACGCGGCGCCATTCGGTCGACCCACCCGGTTTGTCTTCAAGCGCAATACCGGCTTCGAGCAATTCAGCGCGAATCCGGTCTGCTTCGGCATAGTTCTTCGCCTGCTTCGCGGCGATGCGTGCGGCGATCTTCGCTTCGATCTCCTGCGGCGCGAGGCCCTGCTGCGCGAGCGTGCCGCTCGCCTGCTGCAGGAACACGCGCGGCTCGCGCCCGAGCAGGCCGAGCACGCCCGCGAGTTCCTTGAGCTGGCGCGCGAGCGCGGTATCGCGCGTGCGGTTCACTTCGCCCGCGAGATCGAACAGCACCGATACGGCCACCGGCGTGTTGAAGTCGTCGTTCATCGCTGACTGGAAACGCTGCGCGTTCGCCTCGTTCCAGTCAAGTTGCTGATTGTCCGGCTCGACATCCTTCAACGCCGTATATAGGCGCGTCAATGCGTTCTTCGCGTCGTCGATATGCACGTCGCTGTAATTCAGCGGCGACCGATAGTGTGCCCGCGCAATAAAGAAGCGCACCACTTCGGCATCAAATTTTTCGAGGACTTCGCGGATCGTGAAGAAGTTGCCGAGCGACTTCGACATCTTCTCGTTGTCGATCTGCACGTAGCCGTTGTGCATCCAGTAGTTCACGAACGTCTTGCCGGTCGCGCCTTCGCTCTGCGCGATCTCGTTCTCGTGATGCGGAAACTGCAGGTCCTGTCCGCCGCCGTGGATGTCGAAGTGCTCGCCGAGCAAGGTGCAGCCCATCGCGGAACATTCGATGTGCCAGCCCGGACGCCCGCGGCCCCACTTCGAGTCCCAGCCGGAGTCGGCGGGCTCATCAGCTTTCGCCTGCTTCCACAGGACGAAGTCGAGCGGATCTTCCTTCGCGTCATTGGCGGCGACGCGCTCGCCGGCACGCAGGTCTTCGAGCGACTTGCCCGAAAGCTTGCCGTAGTCGGCGAACTTGCGCACCGCATAGTTCACGTCGCCGTCCTTCGCCTGATACGCGTAGCCGTTCGCGTGCAATGCATCGATCATGCCGAGCATCTGCGGGATGAAGTCGGTCGCGCGCGGCTCGATATCCGGGCGCGCGACGCCGAGCGCGGCCGCGTCTTCATGCATCGCCGTGATGAAGCGATGCGTGAGCGACTTGATCGGCTCGTTGTTCTCGACCGCGCGGCGGATGATCTTGTCGTCGATGTCCGTGATGTTCTGCACGTACGTGACCTTGTAGCCGATCGTGCGGAGCCACCGTTGCACGATATCGAACACCACCATCACGCGCGCATGGCCGATGTGACAATAGTCATACACCGTCATTCCGCAGACATACATGCGTACCTCGCCGGCTTTGAGCGGCGTGAAGGGTTGCTTGTCACGGGCGAGCGTGTTGTAGATGCGCAGCGAGTTCATAGAAGGCGAAGCATGGACCGGAATCAACCGTGTGCCGGGCAGCAGTCGGCGTGGACGATACGCGCGGGAGCCGGAGAGACCCACACGCGAGCGCGAACACGACGGTCATGCGACCAGGACGGAGACGGCCACGAGTGGCGAAAGACAGTCTGGCGTCGGCGCGGAATGCGCGCTTGGGGCAACAAGCGCAAGACACGTGCGCGGGACGTGCAGACCTTTTGTTAGAATGGGTCGGAGTATAACACCGGGACTTGAGCCTATGAAATGTCGAAGCGGCCGCGCGGCGGGCTTTGCAAGCCGCGCTCCGGGCCGGGCTGAAAGCCTTGCCGGACCGCGTGCCGCATCGGGCATTTCTGCTCCCGCTCCGGTTCTCGCGATCGTTCACGCCCTGAAGCGCTCGCGGTCTCTTTCGCCGCTTTCGTGGCATCTTTCGCTGCATCATTCATTGACTCGATTCCAAGTGACCCATCGCACAGCGCGCGCGCCTTCGCCACTCTCCCGCCGGTTCGTTACGCACACGCTCGCCATCGCGGCGTTCGGCTTCGCCGCATGCGTTGGCATGTCGGGCGCGGCGCTCGCGCAAACCTCGCCCGCCACGCGCGACGACACGCCGCAAATCGATTCGGCCATCGCCAGCAAGGACTGGAACGCCGCGCTCACGCAACTCGATGCGCGCATCGCGAGCAATCCGCGCGACGTGCAGGCGAAGTTCAAGCGCGCGACCGTGCTCGCCCGCCTGAATCGCGACGACGACGCCATCGCCGCCTTCACCGAGCTCACGCAGGCCTACCCCGAACTGCCCGAGCCGTACAACAACCTCGCCGCGCTGTATGCGAAGAAAGGCCGCTACGAGGAAGCGCGCGCCGCGCTCGAAACCGCGGTGAAGGCGAACCCCGGCTACGCGCTAGCGTACGACAACCTTGGCGATCTTTATCTGCGCCTCGCGAGCGAGTCGTACAAGCGCGCGCAGTCGCTCGGCTCGAAGAGTCCGCTCACGAGCCAGCGCATCGCGGCGATCCAGAACATCTACACGCCGCCGAAGAAGCGCGCGAGCGCGGCGGACGTCGCGTCGGGCGCGGCGGCGGTTCCGCGCGCGGCCGACGAATGGACGCCAGAGGCCGGCGCCGGCACGTCGCCGATGCCCTCGCCCGACGAATACTCGCCGTTCGGCGGCCCGAGCGGCCCGCTGCCGACCACGCCCTACGTCGCGCCGAAAGCGCAACCGTAAGCGCTCGAAACCGCGCGCGCGGCCGACTGTCCGCATTCACCACACGAACCACACGAGGATCGATCCTTCATGAAATTCCTGATGTTGGCGCTTTCGAGCGCCGCCCTGATCGCGAGCGCGCCGGCGTTCGCCCAGCCGAATGCGCAGGCGGCGCGCCCCACCGTGCTCATCAAGACCACGCAAGGCGACATCAAGGTCGAGTTGTATCCCGAGAAAGCGCCGAAGACGGTCGCGAACTTTCTCGACTACGTGAAGTCCGGTCAGTACAGCGGCACGATCTTCCATCGCGTGATTCCGGGCTTCATGATCCAGGGCGGCGGCTATAGCACGAGCTTCGCCGAGAAGCCCACGCGCGCGCCGATCCCGCTCGAAAGCAGGAACGGTCTGAAGAACGCCACGGGCACGCTCGCGATGGCGCGCACGAGCGACCCGAACTCGGCCACCGCCCAGTTCTTCATCAATACGGTCGATAATGCGGGTCTCGACTATCCGAGCCCGGATGGCAACGGCTATGCCGTGTTCGGCAAGGTCGTTTCGGGCATGGATGTCGTGAAGAAGATCGAAGGCAGCCCGACCACCACGCGCGGTCCGATGCAGGACGTGCCGCAGAAGCCGACCGTGATCGAGTCGGCCACCGTGGTCTCGCAGTAACACGAAGCTCAATCAAACACATTGGAGAGAACACCATCATGGTCGAACTGCATACGAACCACGGCGTCATCAAGCTTGAACTGGACGCCGAGAAAGCGCCGAAGACGGTCGAGAACTTCCTCAGCTACGTGAAGAAGGGTCATTACGACAACACCGTGTTCCACCGCGTGATCGACGGCTTCATGATCCAGGGCGGCGGCTTCGAGCCGGGCATGAACCAGAAGCCCACCGATGCGCCGATCAACAACGAAGCCAACAACGGCCTCACGAACGACAACGGCACGGTCGCCATGGCGCGCACCAACGACCCGCATTCGGCGACGGCGCAGTTCTTCATCAACGTGAAGGACAACGACTTCCTGAACCATTCGTCGCCGACGCCGCAAGGCTGGGGCTACACCGTGTTCGGCAAAGTGGTCGAAGGCATGGACGTGGTCGAGAAGATCAAGAAGGTCAAGACCGGCTCGAAGGGTTTCCATCAGGACGTGCCGGTCGACGACGTCGTGATCGAGAAGGCCGTCGTGGTCTGATCTCCGTTCATTGCATGATCGATACGAAGACTTCATTCGATCGCATGGCAGCGGGCGCAGCGAACCACGCGCGCCCGCTGTTTTTCATTGCCGATCTGCACCTCTCGGAAGCGATTCCCAAAACGGTCGAAGCGTTCGAGCATTTCATCGAAGTGACGGCGAACGAGGCGGACTCCGTTTTCATACTCGGCGACCTGTTCGAATTCTGGGTCGGCGACGATATCCTCGATGCGCCTGCGTCGGACGCGCGCGCCAGCTTCGCGCGCCGCATGACGCGACTCATGCACACGCTTTCCGAGCGCGGCATCGGCCTCTACGTGATGCACGGCAACCGCGATTTCCTGCTGGGCAAGCGCTTCATGAAGGATGCGGGCGCGCTGCCCCTGCCCGATCCGTTCGTGATCACCGCGTTCGGCAAGCGCGTCGTGCTCGCCCACGGCGACGGCCTCTGCACGGCCGATCGCGCCTATCAGCGCTTTCGCGCGTTCGCGCGCAACCGCTTCGCGCAGCGGCTCTTTCTGGCGTTGCCGCTCGACACGCGGCTGGGCATCGGGCAGCGCATGCGCACGAAGAGCGAAGGCGCGCGCACGATGGGCGTCGACGCGAAATACGACGTCACGAAGAAAGCCGTCTCGCAGCTATTCATCAACAGCCGCACGCATACGCTGATTCACGGCCACACGCATCGCCCGGCGATGCATCGCGAAGTCGAAGGCGTGCGCTGGGTTCTGCCCGACTGGGAACTGGACATCGGCAAACCGCGCGGCGGCTATCTGCGCCTCGACGATAGCGGCGTGCATCCGCTGCCTCTCTAAAGCCTTTTAACGCGCAAGCGATTCCGTACGCTCTTCGGTCTTGCCGTCCATCGACGTGCACAGGCGCTTGAGATCGACGAGCGCGGCGCCATCGACGGCATTGAGCGCTTCCACGCGCGCGCCGAGCCGTTCGAGCGCCGCGACGATCTCGTCGATGCGCTGCGTCTGCGTCGAGGCGTGATCGATCAGGCCGTGGATCGCGAGCGACATGGGATCGTCGGCGTTCGGCGTGATGCCATAGGCGCAGAAACCTTCGTGCTTCGTTTCCTTCGGTCTGGAAACCGCCGGCATCACGATGCGCGCCGGATTGCCCACTGCGGTGCCGCCCGCCGGCACCGGCTTCACGACCACCGCATTGGAGCCGATCTTCGCCTCGGCGCCGATGGTGAAACCGCCGAGCACCTTCGCGCCCGCACCGACGATCACGCCGCGCTCGAGCGTCGGATGACGCTTCGCGCCGCGCGTGAGCGACGTGCCGCCAAGCGTCACGCCCTGATAGATCGTGCAGTCGTCGCCGATTTCAGCGGTTTCGCCGATCACGACGCCCATGCCGTGATCGATGAACACGCGCCGCCCGAGCGTCGCGCCCGGATGGATCTCGATGCCGGTAAGAAAGCGCGCGAGCTGCGACACGAAGCGCGCGAGCCAGCGCCATTGGCGGCGCCAGCACGCGTGCGCGAACCGATGCAGCACGATCGCGTGCAGCCCCGGATAACAGGTGACGACTTCCCAGGCGCTGCGGGCAGCGGGATCGCGCTCGCGGATGGCGGCAATGTCTTCGCGAATTCGGTCGAACATGGCGATGTCTCGATGGTGGGAGGGGTCGCGCGCCGTTCCACGCCACGAGAAGCGCCTAAAGCAGGGAACGCGCAAAGCTTATATCGGCGGTCGCCGTTTTTCGCCGATTGTAGGGCGAGCGCGCCGCGTTTGCCCGATGCCCCCGATGGCAACGCGGTCGCTGCCATCCGGACAAACGGGCGCACGCGCGTTCAGTCTTTCCTGGCGCGAAGCAGGATGTGCTTGGCGATGCCGCGCAGGATATTCACCTCTTCGTGCTCCAGCCCCGAGCGCGCGAAGAGCCGCCGCACGCGCGACATCAGCTTCTTCGGATTGGCCGGATCGAGAAATTCGAGCGCGACGAGCGCCTCTTCGAGATGCGCGTACATGCCTTCGATTTCATCGCTCGCCGCGCTCTGCGCCGCCGGCTCGACGGCGGCAAGCGAACTCGCGGGCGCCTGGAACGCGAGCCGCAGCTCGTAGGCGAGCACCTGCACGGCTTGCGCGAGATTGAGCGAACTGTAGGCGGGATTGGCCGGAATATGCGCGAGCGCGCTGCAGCGCTCGACATCCGCGTTGGACAGGCCGGTGCGCTCGTTGCCGAACACGAGTGCGATGTCGCCGTGGCGCACGAATTCGTGCGCGCGTTCGGCAAGCGCGCGCGGCGGCATCTGCGGCGGTCCGTATTCGCGCATGCGGGCGGTCAGCGCCACCGACCAGCGCACGCCGACGAGCGCTTCGGCGAGCGAGTCGACGACATGGGCGGACGCGAGCACGTCGTCGGCGCCGGAGGCCATCGCGATGGCTTCGGGCTCGTTCTTCACGTCGGCGACGCGCGGCGCGACGAGGACGAGGCGCGCGAAGCCCATCGTCTTGAGCGCGCGCGCGGCCGCGCCGACGTTGCCCGGATGACTCGGCTCGACGAGGATGAAGCGCGTGGACGTGAAGCCGCCGGCAGGCGCGGAGAGATCGTTGGGTTCCAAGGCTCGATGTGCGTTGAATGTGCGAACCCGCCATGTTAACGCGCTTTGGCGAACAGCCGGAAACGCGCAGCCACTTTCGGGTAAAATGGCCCCTTCGCGCGCCGCGAACGATTGTCGCAGTCAGTCGAATCTTCGCGCGAACGCCCCGCTCTTATTCAATTCGTCTTTCGTCGACATAGTCGTTGTCGCCAACTTTTCCGCCTGCGCGTGTTCGTCGCTGAACGCGCCCGGCGGCCACAGGATTTCGCTCATGCATCCGATGCTCAATATCGCTGTCAAGGCCGCGCGCCGCGCCGGACAGATCATCAACCGCGCGTCGCTCGATCTGGACCGCGTCCAGGTCAGCAAGAAACAGCACAACGACTTCGTGACGGAAGTCGACAAGGCGTCCGAAGCCGCCATCATCGAGACGCTGCACACCGCCTATCCCGATCACTCGATCCTCGCCGAAGAGTCCGGCGCGACGGATCGCGAGTCGGAGTTCCAGTGGATCATCGATCCGCTCGACGGCACCACCAACTTCATCCACGGCTTCCCGTACTACTGCGTGTCGATCGCGCTCGCGCACAAGGGCGTCGTCCAGCAGGCCGTCATTTACGATCCGACCCGCAACGACCTCTTCACCGCATCGCGCGGCCGCGGCGCGTATCTGAACGAACGGCGCATTCGCGTCGGCAAGCTGGATCGGCTGTCGGATGCGCTGATCGGCACCGGTTTCCCGTTCCGCGACGGGCAGGGCCTGAACGGCTACATGCGCCTCTTCAGCGAAATGACGCTGTCGTGCGCGGGCCTGCGCCGTCCGGGCGCGGCGGCGCTCGATCTCGCCAACGTCGCGGCCGGCCGCCTCGACGGTTTCTTCGAGCAAGGCATCCATCCGTGGGACGTGGCGGCGGGCAGCCTGATGGTGACGGAAGCGGGCGGGCTCGTCGGCAATTACACGGGCGAATCGGATTTCCTGTTCCAGAACGAGATCGTCGCCGCCAATCCGAAGGTGTACGCGCAGATGATCAAGATTCTCGATCCGTACTCGCGCACGCGTCTGACGGGCGAATAAGCTGCATCGAAAGGGCGCGCCCTGCGCCCTTTCTCTTTTCCTCTCCTCGCGTCCCCTGCGCTGCAACGATCGCACGGCTCCGTTACAGTGCAATCTTTTGCCCTCGCCACCCGAAGGCGACGCTTCGTCGCGCCCTTCCCCGTCTGTCCGCCGCGCGCCGCGCCACACGTCACTCCCGCCATGAAGAAAGGCTTCTACACGATCATCGCCGCGCAGTTCGTTTCATCGCTCGCCGACAATGCGCTCCTGATCGCCGCGATCGCCATGCTCGCCGTCGTGCAATCCGCGCCGTGGGTCACGCCGCTTCTGCAAATCTTTTTCACGATTTCCTATGTCGTGCTCGCGCCATTCGTCGGCGCATTCGCCGATGCGATCCAGAAACGCCACGTCATGTTCATCTCGAACGCGCTCAAGGCGGGCGGCTGCGCGATGATGATCGCGGGCGTGCATCCGATGCTCGCGTATGGTGTCGTCGGTCTCGGTGCGGCGGCGTATTCGCCGGCGAAATACGGCATTCTCACCGAGCTGCTGCCGCCGCAAAAGCTGATCGCGGCGAACGCGTGGCTCGAATCCGCGACCGTCGGCTCGACGATTCTGGGCACCGTGATCGGCGGCGCGCTCGTGAGTCAGGTCGTCGCGCGCTGGGTCACGCACGCGCATCTGCCGCTCGTGAGCACCGCCGCGCACGCCGCGCTCTTCGCGGTGATGGTGATCTATGCATCGGCGGCCGTCATCAACGTGTTCATTCCGGACACCGGCGCGCGCTATCCGAACCTGCTCACCGAGCCGACCCGGCTCGTCGGCGATTTCTCCCACAGCTTCAAGGTGTTGTGGAAAGACAAGCTCGCGCAGATCGCGCTGTGGGTCACGACGCTGCTGTGGGGCGCGGCCGTCACGCTGCAACTGCTCGTGCTCAAGTGGGCCGATGCGAACCTCGGCCTGTCGCTGTCGAAGGCCGCCGTGCTGCAGGGCGTGACGGGGCTTGGCATCGCGCTCGGCGCCGCGGCGGCGTCCGCGTGGATCGTGCTGCGGCAATCGCTGCGCGTGCTGCCGGTGGGCGTGCTGATCGGCGCGGTGGCGGTCGCGATGGCCTTCTACAACAAGGATCTCTTTCCTGAGGGCGCGGGCGTGCAGATCGGCCCGTTCTTCGCGCCGGCCTACATCCTGATGGCCTATCCGCTGATGATCGCGCTGGGCGGTCTGTCGGGCTTTTTCATCGTGCCGATGAACGCGATCCTGCAGCATCGCGGCGCGACGCTGCTGTCCGCCGGGCATTCCATTGCGGTGCAGAATTTCAACCAGAATCTCGCCGTGCTCTCGATGCTCGGCGCGTATGCGCTGCTTCTGACCGTCAAGGTGCCGGTGCAGTGGATCATCGTCGTATTCGGCCTGTTCGTCTGCCTGATGATGGCGCTCGCGATGCGCCGCCACAGCCAGAACGAACGCGAAACGGACCTGGGCGCGCTGGTCGAGGAATGAACCTTGCTCAACGGTGTATTCTGGGTCCATACCCCGGCTGCGGGGTACGGCGATATTCCTCGGCAACGTCACTAAAGGAGCAAGGAAATGGGATTGTTCACACGTTCGACGCTCGACAGCAAGATCAATGGCGCCGCCGATCTCGGCCAGCGCGCGGTGCGAGGTGCGAGCGACGCGGTCGATTCGGCCAGCGGCCAGTTGCGCAGTCTGCTGGATGATCTGGAAAGCTCGATACTGAACGCAAAGGATATCGATGCGGACAAGCTGCGCAAGGAATTGCAATCGAAGCTCAAAACTGCCCGCTCGCAGATGAACGGCGCGGGCGGCGCGATTTCGGGCAAGCTCGGCGATGCAGCCGGATACGCCGACGATTTCGTGCATGACCGGCCGTGGCATACGCTCGGCGCGGTGGCGGGGCTCGCATTGCTCGTCGGTTATCTCGCTGGGCGCGCGTGACGCGCACTCGTCCTCTCGGCCTGCCGCCGCAACGTTGAAGCATTCGTTTCGGCGGCGGGCATTATCCTCGCCACACGCGAGCGGGCACGCCTTGCCCGCTCACATCTGCTGAATTCGCCTTCGCCAGCAGCGCGCTGCTAGCCCGTTCGGCCGACTCGCGCCCATCCGGCACAGGTTAAACTCTTGCCCTATCGGCTCATTCGCGCCGGCGCAACCTCGCGCCCGGCCGTCTGGTCATTCCGGCTTCCACAGCACGCAAGATGGGCAATCACACGGCAACTCCCGACACTTCCTTCGATAGCGGCGCGCCACTCGCGGACCTGTCGCAGCACACGCCGATGATGCAGCAGTATCTGCGCATCAAAGCGGAACATCCCGGCACGCTCGTTTTCTACCGGATGGGCGATTTCTACGAGCTTTTCTTCGACGATGCGGAGAAAGCCGCGCGCCTGCTCGATCTCACGCTCACCCAGCGCGGCGCTTCGGGCGGCAATCCGATCAGAATGGCGGGCGTCCCGCACCACGCATGCGAGCAATATCTCGCGAAGCTGGTCAAGCTCGGCGAGTCGGTGGCGATCTGCGAACAGATCGGCGATCCGGCGACCTCGAAAGGGCCGGTCGAGCGCAAGGTGGTGCGCGTCGTCACGCCCGGCACGCTGACCGACGCAGCCCTGCTCTCGGACAAGAGCGATGTCTATCTGCTCGCGCTGTGCCCCGCGCACAACCGGCGCGGCGTGGTGACGAGCGTCGGCCTCGCGTGGCTCAATCTCGCGAGCGGCGCGCTGCGTCTCGCGGAGGTCGCGCCGGGGCAAGTAAGTACTGCGCTCGAGCGCATCCGCCCGGCGGAGACGCTCATCGCGGATTCGATCACGGACGCGCAGTCATCGCTCGGCGTGACGAATCCGGGCGCGACCACGCGCGTTCCCGCCTGGCATTTCGATGTCGGCTCGGGCACGCAGCGTCTGCGCGAACAACTCGATGTCGCGAGTCTCGACGGCTTCGGCGCTCAGACGCTCACCTGCGCGTGCGGTGCGGCCGGCGCGCTCCTGCTCTATGCCGCCGCGACGCAAGGCCAGCAGTTGCGTCACGTGCGCAGCCTGAAGGTCGAATACGAATCGGAATACATCGGGCTCGATCCCGCCACGCGCCGCAATCTCGAACTCACCGAGACGCTGCGCGGGACCGAATCGCCCACGCTGTTCTCGCTGCTCGACACCTGCTGCACGACGATGGGCAGTCGGCTGTTGCGCCACTGGCTGCATCATCCGCCACGCGATGCATCGGTTGCGCAGGCGCGTCAGCAGGCGATCGGCGCATTGCTCGACGCACCCGTGAACGGCGGGCTCGACACCTTGCGCGGCGCGCTGCGCAAGATCTCGGATATCGAGCGCATCACGGGGCGGCTGGCGTTGCTGTCGGCGCGGCCGCGCGATCTGTCGAGCCTGCGCGACACCTTCGCCGCGCTGCCCGACCTGCGCGCGCTCGTAGCGGCCGTGGCGGCGCATGCGTCGGCGCTGGAGCGCATCACTGTCGCGCTCGAACCGCCGCACGAGTGTCTCGATCTCCTGACGAGCGCCATCGCGCCCGAACCTGCCGCGCTAATCCGCGACGGCGGCGTGATCGCGCGCGGCTACGATCCCGATCTCGATGAATTGCGCGATATTTCGGAGAACTGCGATCAGTTCCTGATCGAACTCGAAGCGCGTGAGCGCACGCGCACGGGCATCGCGAATCTGCGCGTCGAGTACAACAAGGTGCATGGCTTCTATATCGAGGTCACGCGCGGCCAGACCGACAAGGTGCCCGACGACTATCGCCGCCGTCAGACGCTGAAGAACGCCGAACGCTACATCACGCCCGAGCTGAAAACGTTCGAGGACAAGGCGCTGTCCGCGCAGGAACGCGCGCTCGCGCGTGAACGCGCACTCTATGACGCGCTGTTGCAGAACCTGCTGCCCTTCATCGCCGATTGCCAGCGTGTGGCGGGCGCGCTCGCGGAACTCGATCTCCTGTGCGCGTTCGCCGAACGCGCCCGCGCGCTCGACTGGGTCGCGCCGCAATTCACCGCCGATGCCGGCATCGATATCGAACAGGGCCGGCATCCGGTCGTCGAGGCGCAGGTCGAGCAGTTCATCGCCAATGATTGCTGTCTCGGCCAGGATCGCAGGCTGCTGCTGATCACCGGCCCGAACATGGGCGGCAAGTCGACCTTCATGCGCCAGACCGCGCTGATCGCGCTGATGGCGTACGTCGGCAGCTATGTGCCTGCGAAGCGCGCGCGTTTCGGCGCGCTCGATCGCATCTTCACGCGCATCGGCGCGGCGGACGATCTCGCGGGCGGCCGCTCGACCTTCATGGTCGAGATGACGGAAGCAGCGGCGATTCTGAACGACGCGAGCGCATCGAGTCTCGTGCTGATGGACGAGATCGGGCGCGGCACCTCGACCTTCGACGGTCTCGCGCTCGCCTGGGCCATCGCGCGGCATCTGCTCACGCACAACGGCTGCTACACGCTGTTCGCCACGCACTACTTCGAGCTCACGCAATTGCCCGCGGAATTCGCGCAGGCGGCGAACGTGCATCTGTCGGCGGTCGAGCACGATCACGGCATCGTGTTCCTGCACGCGGTGAGCGAGGGTCCGGCGAATCAGAGCTACGGCTTGCAGGTCGCGCAGCTCGCGGGCGTGCCGGGCGCGGTGATCCGCGCGGCGCGCAAGCATCTCGTGCATCTGGAGCAGCAGTCGATCGGCCAGCCGACGCCGCAATTCGATCTGTTCGCGAGTCAGCCCTACGCACCCTACGAGGACGAGCCGCGCGACGCTGAACCAGCGCCGGCCGAAGCGCCCGAACATCCGGTGATGGACAGGCTGCGCGCGCTCGACCCGAACGAGCTGCGTCCGCGCGATGCGCTCGATCTGCTCTACGAACTGCATGAACTGGCGAATCGTCCGCCGGATGCCGCGCGTTGAGCGTGGTGTCGCCGCGCGCCTGACGAGCGCAGTATCGATCGCAATCGCGCTCGGGTGCATCGCCATGTCACAGGCGCATGCCGAAGGCAGCGCGCCGCTCGGCTTCGCCGTCATCTCCGACGCCCTCACCCGTCCCGCCGACGAAGCCCCGGTGCGCCGCATGCTCGACGCGATCGGACGTGACGGCAGCATCGCGTTCATCGTCTACGACGGCAATCTGAAGGGCGGCGCGGAGCCGTGCCGGGACGGCATCTATCAGGCGCGGCATGATCTGCTGGACGCGTCGCGCACGCCGCTCGTGCTGCTGCTCGGTCAGCACGACTGGGCCGATTGCGGCCTCGCGCACGCGGGCGCTTACGACCCGGTGGAACGGCTCGATTTCGTCCGCCAGCTCTTCTTCGCGGATGCCGGTTCGCTCGGACAAAGCCCGCTCAACCTTGCGCGCGAAAGCGATGTCGCGCGCTTTCGCACGTTCCGGGAAATCGTGCGCTGGCAGGCGCAAGGCATCGCGTTCATCGGTCTGAACGTGCCGAGCCCGAACAATCACTATCTGACGGCCGGTGGGCGCAACGGCGAGTTCGAAGACCGTACCGTCGCGACGACCTTCTGGATCGAGCACGCGGCGGAATCGGCGCGGCGCAGCGAGATGCGCGCGCTCGTCGTCATTCTGCAAGGCGATCCGGATTTTGCGCGCTACGAACGGCGCGAGCGCTTCGGCTGGCTGCGCTTCTCGCGCTCGAACCAGCCGCGCGACGGCTTCCTCGAACTCAAGCGCAGCCTCGCGAAGGCGGCGGACATCTTTCGCGGGCCGGTCATCGTGATTCACGGCACCGATACGCCCGAGCCCAACGGCTTTCATATCGATCAACCTTTGCGCAATGACAAGGGTTTGATCGTCACCAATCTCACGCGCGTCGCGGTGGCGTTCAAGAAGCCGCAAACGCAATGGCTCGAAGTGCAGAGCGATGCGCAATGGCATCCGCCGTTCAGGCTGCGCGTGCGCGATGTGAAGGAGGGGCGCACGCGCGATTCGGCCGCGTCGACGCCCGAAGCGCCCGCGCAATCGAGCACGCCTTATGCGCCCTATCCGGCGCCCTATCCGGCGCCCAATCCCGCGACGCAACCCACGCTGCCCGCGTCGATGCCGCCGCCGGAGTCGCTGCCCGCGCCGCCCTCGATGCCGCTGCCCGCCTCCGACCTTCCGCCGATCCTCACGCCGCCGCCGCCGCCGCAATCGCAATCGCTGCCGCCGATCTATTCCGTGCCCGCATCGGGCGTACGCAACGACACGAGCGGGCAATAAAAAACGCAGCCGAAGCTGCGTTTTTCAGTAAGCCGATACGCTCGATCAATGCAGCGTCGGACCTGCATCCTTGCGCGGTTCGTCGTCATCATCGTCATCGTCTTCATCGACGACCTGCAGGCCGTCCGCGCCATGCGCGTGCTGATGTTCGATCTCGTCGTCGGTCGCAGTACGCACTTCCTGCACCGACAGCGAGAAGCGCAGCGCCATGCCCGCGAGCGGATGATTGCCGTCGAGCACGACCTTGTCCTCGGCGACATCGGTCACGGTGTAGATGAGCGAGTCGATGTCGTCATCGCCGTCTTCCGGCGTGCCCTCGAACTGCATGCCGACTTCCAGCGGCTCCGGAAAGCGGCTGCGCTCCTCGATCTTCACGAGTTCGGGATCGTACTCGCCGAACGCGTCTTGCGGTTCGAGCTGAATGAGCGTTTCATATCCGGCCTCGTGACCGTCGAGCGCTTCCTCGATCTTGGGGAACGTGCCATCATAGCCGCCGTGCAGATAGACCATCGGCTCGTCGCTCTCCTCGATCAGATTGCCTTGCGCATCCGATAGCTTGTAAGCGACCGAAACGACAGTGTCTTTCGCAATTTTCATTGGATCCTCCAAGATACAAGCCTCGATTATACGATGCCCAAGCGGCCCCAAGACGCAACACCAATCCCTGTTTCCGGCCCTCCCGAGCATGCTCGCGCGGCTTTGCCGGATGAACCCACACCCTTGTTGGGCAACCGCACGCCGCGACAGTTCATGCGGCGTTACTGGCAGAAAAAGCCGCTCCTGATCCGGCAGGCCATCCCCGATATCGCGGCGCCGCTCGCGCGCGACGAACTCTTCGAACTCGCCGATCTCGACGACGTCGAGTCCCGTCTCATCACCCATTTTCGCAAGACGTGGAATCTGGAGCACGGCCCGTTCGCGCCCGACGAATTGCCTTCAGTGAAGAAACGCGAATGGACGCTGCTCGTGCAGGGCGCGAACCTGCACGACGATCGCGCGCACGCGCTGATGAACCGCTTTCGCTTCATTCCGGACGCGCGCCTCGACGACCTGATGATCTCGTATGCGACCGACGGCGGCGGTGTCGGACCGCACTTCGACTCTTATGACGTGTTTCTGCTTCAGGTTCATGGGAAGCGCCGCTGGCGTATCGGCGCGCAGCGCGATCTTTCGCTAAAACCCGGACTGCCGTTGAAAGTTTTACAGCACTTCGAGCCGGAAGAAGAATGGCTGCTGGAGCCGGGCGACATGCTGTATCTGCCGCCGCACATCGCGCATGACGGCATCGCGGAAGGCGAGTGCATGACCGCATCGATCGGCTTTCGCGCGCCCTCCACGCACGAGCTCACGGCGCAGTTCCTCTATCATCTCGCCGAGCGCAGAGACGATGCATCGGAAGGCACCCGTTCCCACACGCGGTATCGCGATCCGGCGCAGGAACCGGTGGCAAATCCGGCGGCGTTGCCCGCACTGCTCGTCGAGCGGGTTGGCGCGATCCTTGCGAACGTCAACTGGACTGAAAAGGATATCGCGGCGTTTCTAGGCACTTATTTGAGCGAGCCAAAAGCCAACGTCGTATTCGACTCGCCGGAGCGCGCGCTCAATGAGCAAAAATTTGTAGAGCGAGCGAGAAAAACGGGCGTAAGGCTGGATAGAAAGACTGTTTTGCTCTACAACGCAAGGTCATTTTTCATAAATGGCGAAGAGCAGGCGTTGTCTTCGAAGCTGAAAAAGTGGCTCCCTGAATTGGCCGATACTCGGCATCTGGAGGCGAAACGCTTTGTAACACTTACAGACGATTCGTCAATGACAGCGCTGCTACACGAATGGTATCGTGCGGGCTGGCTTCGGATGGGTGCTTTGCCTTGACTGGCTTGACTTCACGAGACTTCCTGACACGCTGCGGAATACTGGTATTTTGCTGTTCCGCAATATGAAAGTTTGTATGAGAAAGACAACGTATCGTCCCCTGATTTATCGACGGTCGTTACGAAAGTGCCTATAATTTCCGGCCAAGCCGTAGGAAGTCTCACACAAAAAAGAATTGTGAGTCTCCACAGCGGCCCAGGTCGGTGTTGGAGCACACATTACCGGTACTTTGCGCTGTTGCTTACCTTTAACCATAAAAGGACGTGATCATGAAGAAATCCCTCCTCGTAGCATCCCTGTTGGCTGCTGTTGCTCTGGCTGCATGCAACAAGTCTAGCGAAACGGCTGCTCCGAGCGCTGCAAGCGATACGTCGGCTGCTTCGGCTCCGGCTGCTGCTGCTTCGGACGCAAACGCTGCTGCATCGAGCGCTTCGGCCGCTGCAAGCGACGCAGCTTCGGCTGCTGGCGCAGCTTCGGACGCTGCCGCTTCGGCTGCTGCTCCGGCATCGGGCGCAAGCCAGTAAGGCTTGTCGGCGCTTCGGCGCCAAGGCATGCGCCGCTCGATGCGGCCTGCCGACGAAAAAACCGGCTCTTGGGCCGGTTTTTTCTTATCTGCTTTCTGCGCTGCTTTCTGCGTTTTTCTATCGCGCCATGTGCGCGTATTCAGAGCGCCAGCCAGTCGAAGCCTTCCGCCTGCGTCGCGACCACCACATCGACTGCCGACGCGCCCAGCGCCGCCGCAAGCGCCGCCTGCGCCAGATGCGGCAGATTGTTTTGCTGACTGAGATGAGCGGCCACGAGATGACGCAGCCTGGAACGATCGAGCGATGCGAGTATGGCCGCCGCCGCTTCGTTATTCAGGTGTCCATGAGTCCCGCCGATGCGCGCCTTCAGCGAGGGCGGATAGCGGCTCGCGGCAAGCATGCCGACATCGTGATTGGATTCGAGCACGAGCGCGTCACAGCCGCTCAGGACGCTCGTGATATGCGGCGTCGACACACCCACATCAGTCAGCACGCCGAGGCGGCAGGCGCCGTCTGAAAAGACGTATTGCAGCGGCTCGCGGGCATCGTGAGGCACGGTGTACGGCAGCACGCTCAGATCGCCGATGGCCACACTCTCATCGCCCCACAGCACGTGCAGGTCGACATCGGCTTCGTCGGCGCCGATCGCGCGCGCGGTGCCCCAGCTCATGTGCAGTGGAATGGACCATCGGCGCGCGAGCGTCAGCGCGCTGCCGATATGGTCCGTGTGCTCGTGCGTGATGACGATCGCGTCGAGGTCCTCGGCGCGGCAGTTCAGACGCGCGAGACGACGCTCGACTTCCTTGCCGGAAAATCCGCAATCGAGCAGCACGCGCGTCGTCGTCGTGCCGCTCGATGCCTCGACGAGCAATGCATTGCCCTCGCTGCCGCTGCCGAGACTGGCGAATTTCACAATGTCTTCAGAAGTCGTTTAGTTCAACTGCGCGTGCAGCAATGAAACGATGCGCTGCGCATCGGACGAGGTATCCGGCTGCCCGTTCGCATCGACGACGCCGACTTGCGTGACCGCGTCCGCCTTCGGCCGCACGTTGACGAGGAACTGACGCGTCGGCTTCGGCGTATTGCCCGAGAAGAACTTGCCGAACAGTCCGTCCTTCTTCAGCTCCGCCATGGAGTCCGAATAATGGACGTAGTAAATGCCCTTGTCGCGATCGCGATTGTCGACCGTGAAGTTGGTGCGATCGAGCGCGAGGCCCACGCGCAGCCATGCGCGATCGAACGGTTCGGCCAGATCGAGTGTGGAACCGCCCGCGCTCTGGTCCACCGCCACCTTCGCGCCCGAAGGACGCGCCTGAGCCATCAGCTGCTGCGACTGCTTTTCGGTCAGGCCGAACTTCTGCATCAGCTTCGTGAGTACCGCGGCTTCGAGCTGCGGATTGCGCGGACGCGCTTCCCAGCGCGACGAAGTCTTGTCCTGCCCCGTCAGCACTTCTTCCATCGCGCTGTGCGTGACCGAGATATCCGTCGAGCCGTCCGACGCGCGGTCGACCTGCGTACGGAACATGTCGCGCGTACCCGACGAATACGCGAAGTCGAGCAGCTTGCCCACGCTGTTGCGGAACCAGTCGTTGGGAATGTTCGCGCGGTTCTCAGCCCAGTCGGTCGCCATGATGCCGGTCTGCGGCGCGTCGGTTTTGAGCGTGAAGCCGTTCTCTTCCCAGAACTCCTTCAGCGGTCCCCAGATCTGATCGGGCGAGCGGCCATCGACGACGAGCCAGCGGCGGTCGCCATCGCTCTCGACGTGCATGCCGAACGGATCCTGCGCGTTCGGCACGCCGAGCGTCGCGTTGCCGGCCGGCGTGACCGCGCGTTCCGCGGCGCCGCCCAGCGCGTTGATCTTAGGCGGCGCGGCATAGCGCTGGCTGATGTCGGCCGTGCTCAGATCCGACGGAACGTTGAGCGACGGTGCGGTTTCAGCAGCCTTGTAGTTGACGCGATCCGGCGCGAGCCAGTCGTTGAGCGTGTCGCAACCTGCGAGCGCGAAGATCGCGCCGGCGCCGAGCGACAGCATGCTCAGGCGTTTGGCGTGAGTAAGAAGAGCGGAACGTTTCATGAGGTCCTTCTTTGCTGCTGATGACGCATTGCCTCGCGCCGATGCCGCTCTAGCCGAGCGGATCATCGACGCAGATGTCGAGGCGAATGAGCGGCGGTTGATGACTGAACGTGAGCTTCATTCCGTTCACTTGCGGCGGCGCGGACTTTCGATTCTTTGTGACTTGCCGTGCCGCCACGGGTGATCAGGCGAGCAGCCCGGACTCGCGCAACGCATCACGCACGACGTCGTGATAGCGCGCGTCGAGCGGCGTGAGCGGCAGGCGGATGCCGCCTTCCATGCGGCCGAGCGCCTGCAGCGCCCATTTGGCCGGAATCGGATTCGATTCGCAGAAGAGTTGCTTGTGCAGCGACAGAAGCTTCAGATGGATGCGGCGCGCGGTGATCGCATCGCCTTCGATCGCGGCGCGGCAGAGCTGGCTCATTTCCTTCGGCGCGACGTTGGCCGTCACCGAAATGTTGCCGTGGCCGCCTAGCAGCATCAGCGCGATGGCCGTGGGATCGTCGCCGCTGAAGATTGCAAAGTTCGCTGGCGCGTGCTTGATCAGATGCGCCGCGCGATCGATGTTGCCCGTCGCTTCCTTCACGCCGATGATGCCCGGCACGTCCGCGAGACGCAGGATGGTCTCGTTGCTCATGTCGGCGACGGTGCGGCCCGGCACGTTGTACAGGATCACCGGCAGATCGACCGCTTCCGCGATGGTGCGGAAATGGCGGTACATGCCTTCTTGCGTCGGCTTGTTGTAATACGGGACGACTTGCAGCGTGGCGTCGGCGCCGACCTTCTTCGCGTGCTTCGAGAGCTCGATGGCCTCGGCCGTCGAATTGCCGCCCGCGCCCGCGATGATCGGGAAGCGCTTGGCGGCGTGCTCCACCGCCGTCTGGATCATCAGGATATGTTCTTCGACCGACAGAGTGGCCGATTCGCCGCTCGTGCCGACCACGACGAGACCGTTCGATCCTTGCTCGACGTGCCAGTCGATCAGTTTTCGAAACGCCGGCAGATCAAGACTACCGTCCTCGTGCATCGGTGTGACGATGGCAGGGATGCTGCCGCGGATCTGGATGCCGCCGTGTGTTCCGTTTGTCATGAAACTCTATGAATTTAATCGTGAATTTAATCGCAAAAAGCGATATTACGCGATTGTAGCGGATTAGCCGGTCAGCGCGTAACGTGGCGGACGCGGCGGTGTGTTACTAATCGTGAGCGGGTTTTCCGCTGACTGCGGTTCGCGAATCGCGCAAATCCGCTGCACGTAGGCAGGACGCGGGTCGTCGACGAATCCGTCTTCGAAGGCGATCACGCGCAGCCGCCCGCGCACCGCGTCCAGCAGTTCGCCCGGTTCTAGCAGAAACGCCGGATTCGACGGCTTGCCGATACTGCCGTTACCCGCCGCGAACGTCTCGTAGATCAGCACGCCGCCGGGCGCGAGCGCGTCGATCAAGTGCCCGAACAGCGGCCGATGCAGATAGTTGGTCACGACGACCGCATCGAACGTCCGGTCGCCCGGAAGCGGCCAGGGCGCGCCTTCGATATCGGCACTGAGCGTATCGATGCCCGCGATCGACGACATCGACGCCAGCGCCTCGGCGTCGCGATCCACGGCCAGCACGGCAAACCCGCGCGCCGCGAGCCAGCGCGCGTGCCGCCCGCGACCCGACGCGACATCGAGCACCGCACCGCCGGGCGCGGCGAGATGCGCCCAGCGTGCGACCCACGGGCTCGGCGCGCTTTCCATCAGTTGTAAGACAGGCCCATGGCCTCGCGCACGTCGCGCATGGTCTCGGTGGCGAACTTGCGCGCCTTGTCGCAGCCGTCCGCGACGATCGCGCGCAACAGCGACGGATCGTCCATGTACTTCTGCGCGCGTTCCAGCATGGGCTGCTGCTCGCGCAGGATGCCCTCGATCACCGGTTGCTTGCACTCCAGACAGCCGATGCCCGCGCTGCGGCAGCCCTTCTGGACCCATTCGTGGGTCTTTTCGTCGGTGTAGACCTGATGCAGTTGCCAGACCGGGCACTTGTCCGGATCGCCCGGATCGGTGCGGCGCACGCGCGCCGGGTCGGTCGGCATCTTGCGGACCTTCTGCTCGATAGTCGCGGCGTCCTCGCGCAGGCCGATGGTGTTGCCGTAGGACTTCGACATCTTCTGCCCGTCGAGGCCCGGCATGCGCGACGCTTCGGTCAGCAGCACCTGCGGCTCGACGAGGATGAGCTTGCGCGCTCCTTCGAGGTAGCCGAACAGCCGCTCGCGATCGTTCATCGACAGGCTTTGCGACTCCTGCAACATCGCGCGCGCCTGTTCAAGGGCTTCGTCGTCGCCTTCTTGCTGATACGCGACGCGCAGCTCGTGATACAGCTTGGCGCGCTTGCCGCCGAGTTTCTTAGCCGCATCGAGCGCCTTTTCCTCGAAATCCGCTTCCTTGCCGTACAGATAGTTGAAGCGGCGCGCGATCTCGCGCGTCATCTCGACGTGCGGCACCTGATCCTCGCCGACCGGCACGAGCGACGCGCGGTACAACAGAATGTCTGCCGCCATCAGCACCGGATAGCCGAGAAATCCGTAGGTCGACAGATCCTTCTCGCGCAGCTTCTCGATCTGCTCCTTGTAGGTCGGCACGCGTTCGAGCCAGCCGAGCGGTGTGCCCATGCCGAGCAGCAGCGAAAGCTCGGCGTGCTCGGGCACGCGGCTCTGGATGAAGAGCGTCGCCTGCGCCGGATCGATACCCGATGCCAGCCAGTCGATCAGCACTTCCCAGACGTTTTTCTCGATGACCTCGGGCGTCTCGTAGTGCGTCGTGAGCGCGTGCCAGTCCACCACTGCGAAGAAGCACGGATATTCGGACTGCAACCGCACCCAGTTTTTCAGCACGCCGTGGTAGTGGCCGAGGTGCAGCGACCCGGTGGGCCGCATGCCGGAGAAGATACGGTCAGGGAACATGATCTTATGGGAATAGTGAAGCGAGGGGATTCAGAATAGCCGACACCGCCGTATAGCCGACATTCACGAGCGGCCCGAGCCAGAAGCGCGTCAGCACGCCGGTCACGACGAGCGCCATGACGATGAAGAAGCCGTAAGGTTCGAGCTTCGAAAACGCGATCGACGCGCGCACCGGCAACAGCGCCATGACGACGCGGCCGCCGTCGAGCGGCGGCAAGGGAAAGAGATTCAGCACGCCGAGCACCAGATTCACGCCGACGCCCGCCGCCGCCATGCGCGTGAAAAACGGCTCGTCGACATGAAAGGCTGCGAGCAGCACCGCGATCACGCCCCAGACGATCGCCTGCACGAAGTTGCTGCCGGGGCCCGCCGCGGCGACCCAGAGACTGCCCCAGCGCGGATTGCGCAGATTGCCGAAGGCCACCGGCACGGGCTTCGCGTAGCCGAACATGAAGGCGCCGCTCGTCACGAAGTAAAGGACGATCGGAATCACGATCGTGCCGATCGGATCGATGTGGCGCATCGGATTCATGGAAACGCGGCCCAGCACGTAGGCCGTGTTGTCACCGAGCAGTCGCGCGGCGTAGCCATGCGCGGCCTCGTGCAGCGTGATCGCGAAGATCACCGGGAGCGCGTAGACCGCGATGGTTTGTATCAGGGAGGAGTCCATGGGGCGGTATTGTATCAAGCGGGCAAGTCGAATCAGACGCGCGCGACGGCGCCGGGCGCGCACTATTTCGCCCATCATGTGCGATAACACTTAGTCGGGGCTTACGCCCGTGTGCGTCAGTGCACGGCGCGCGTGTGAACAGACACTACGCCGTGAGCCCGAACGGTTCGAGACTGCCTCTCCCCGCGCGCACGAGCACTGGCTCCCCCGATGAAAGGTCGATCACCGTCGACGGCTCCGCCGGACACGCGCCGGCATCGATCACGAGTTCGACCTGCTTTTCCAGCCGCTCGCGGATTTCCTCGGCGTCGTTGAGCGGCTCGGTGTCGGGCGGCAGGATCAGCGTCGAGGCGAGCAGCGGCTCGCCGAGCGCCTCCAGCAACGCAAGCGTGATCGCGTGATCCGGCACGCGCAGGCCGATCGTCTTGCGCGACGGGTGCGAAAGCCGGCGCGGCACTTCCTTGGTCGCCTGCAGCACGAACACGTAAGGCCCCGGCGTCACCGACTTGATCAGCCGGTACTGCTGGTTGTCGACCATCGCGAAATTGGACAGCTCGGAAAGATCGCGCACGAGCAGCGACAGCAGTTGCTTGTCGTCGATACCGCGAACACGCCGCAATCGCTCGACGGCGTCCTTGTCGTCGAGATGGCAGGCGAGCGCGTAGCTCGAATCCGTCGGCAACGCGACGAGACCGCCGTCCTTGATGATCTGCACGGCCTGATTGATGAGCCGTGGCTGCGGATTGTCGGGGTGAATGCGAAAAAATTGTGACATGGCGACGCCTTATTGTTTCGATCGTTATCGCGAAGGCCGGGCGCGGCGCGGATCACGCGCGAGCGCGCCCGACGCGATGTGCGTGCGGAAAATCACCGGTGATGCAAAGACCGTGCGCGCGAGGAAGAAATACGCGCGCCGAAGGAGCGCTACAGCCAGCGCTCCCAGACGGGCGTGAGATCGTCGGGCAACGGCGGAAGCCGGCCGAGATCGACACGCCCTTCGCCCGCGTCGTGGAAGTCCGAGCCGCGCGACGCCTCGAAGCCGTAACGGCGCGCGACATCCGCATACTCGCGGTATTGATCGGGCGTGTGGCTGCCCGTCACGACTTCGATGGCGCGGCCGCCGAGCTGGATGAACTCGTCGAAGAGCGCGGCGAATTCGACCGGCGTGTAATCGTAGCGACCCGGATGCGCGATGATCGGCTCGCCCCCCGCATCCTTGATCCATTTCACGGCGTCCGCGAGCTTCGCCCAGCGATGCCCGACGAAACCGGGCTTGCCGTCGCCGAGATAGCGCGAGAACACATCCGAGGTGGACTGCGCGTAACCCGCCTCCACGAGATACCGCGCGAAGTGGGTGCGCGAAATCATGTCGGGGTCGTCGGTGAAGCGCAGCGCGTTCTTGTAGCAATCCGGAATGCCGATCGCCGCGAGCGCCTCGCCGATCGCCACGCCGCGCGCCGCGCGCCCGTCGCGGGTGCATTCCAGCCCCTTGAGCAGCGCTTCGTTGTTCGGATCGACGTTCATGCCGACGATATGCACCGTGCGCGACGCCCACGTCACTGAAATCTCGACGCCCGGCAGATAGCGCATGCCGAGCGCCTCGGCGGCCTCACGCGCTTCCTCTTGCCCGCCCAGCTGATCGTGATCCGTGAGCGACCATAGCGTCACGCCGTTCGCGTGCGCGCGCGCCGCGACCTCGGCGGGCGCGAACCGGCCATCGGAAACGGTGGAATGGCAATGCAGATCGGCGTTCATCATCGGCTCTTGGATATCACTCACATTCTAACTGTAACGGCATGACACGCCAGTTATGTAGTTCCTTCGTACTGCGCGCCGCTCACGCGCAGAATGATTCGATCAGCGCCGCGACACGCTCCGGCTGGTCGTGATGGATCATGTGACCGGCGCCATCGACGATTTCCTCACGCCAGTCGGGAAAGACGGCGAAACGCGTCTTGAACTCGGCGACCGGCGTCTGGCCCGCGAAGGTCGCGAGCGTCGGCGAGTCCTTCGCCTCGACGTGCAGCACCGGCGCCGTGACGCGCGCCCACGCCGCGCTGACTTCATCCAGCCGGTACAAGGTCGGACCGCGCAACTTGTGGGCCGGATCGGCGAGCAGATGAAAGCGCCCGTCGGCTTCCTCGCGCGACCAGTGCTGCGCGAGGAAACGCGCGCGGGCGAGCGGCAGACGCGGATTCGTGCGAATCAGCCGGTCGGCCACTTCGTCGAGGCTCGCGTAGCTGCGCAGTTCGGGCGGCACGCGCAGATCGTCGAGCCATTGGCCGATGCGCCCCGGCGACTGCGATGCGCGCGCCGCCGGCAATCCGAAGCCTTCCAGATCGACCACGCGCCGCACGCGCTCGGGCCGCACGCCCGCGTACAGCAAGGCGACGTTCGCGCCCATGCTGTGACCGACGAGATTCACCTGCGCGCCGGGCGCGTAGTGGTCGAGCAGCACGTCGAGATCGGCGAGATAGTCCGGAAAGTAGTAATGGCCGCCGCCTTTCTCCGCGACCGGCCAGTCCGATAGTCCGAAGCCGCGGGCGTCGGGCGCGAGCACTTGCCAGCCGCCAGCCAGCGCATCGACGACGAACTGGAACGACGCGGATACGTCCATCCAGCCGTGCAGCATGAAGAGCATCGGGGCGTCGGGCGCGCCCCAGTGGCGCACATGCAGCCGCACGCCGCGCGCATCGACGAATTCGGAGCGCGATTCAGTCATGTGTGGCCTCGAATGTAAAAAAGGATGATCGTTCGATTATAGCGGCGATGCGCGCGCACTACCCGGCATCGTCGAGGCCGGCGAGCGCGCGCAGTTCCGCTTCGTCGAAACCGGCCTCGCGGCGCGCCTCGAAGTTGAACGGGCCGCGCAGCTTCGGCGCGTGGTATTGCGCGGCGAGGCGTTCGTAAGTCGCGTGCGGGTCGAGATTCGCGCCGTCGCAGAGAAAACGGAACCAGCGATTGCCGATCAGCACATGGCCGATCTCATCGCGCAGGATCACGTCGAGAATCGCCGCCGATGCGTGATCGCCCGCCTGCGCGAGACGCTTGCGGATCGGCGGCGATGCATCGAGTCCGCGCGCCTCGAGCGTGCGAGGCACGAGCGCCATGCGTGCAAGTACGTCGTCGCGCGTGCGCTGCGCCATTTCCCACAGTCCGTCATGCGCGGGAAAGTCGCCGTAAGCGTGGCCGAATTCCGCGAGACGCGCGTTCAACAGCGAGAAGTGATACGCCTCCTCCGCCGCGACTTTCAACCAGTCGAGATAAAAATCACGCGGCATCGACGAAAAGCGCCAGGCGGCATCGAGCGCGAGATTGATCGCGTTGAACTCGATGTGCGCGAGCGCGTGCAGCAGCACGGCGCGCCCCGCATCCGACTGCATGCTGCGCCGCTTCAGCGACGACGGCTCGACGAGCGCCGGACGCGCCGGCCGTCCGGGCAGATCGGCGGGTTCTTCGAGCGTGGCTTCAGGATCGATGCGCGCAGGCTCGGCGCACACCGCGTCGAACAATGCGCGGGCGCGCGCCGCCTTGGTCGCGGGCTCGCACTCGCGCAGGATGGCGAGCGCCGCGCGGCGCGCGCAGATTTCGGCTTCGAAGGAAATCACGGGGTCGTGCATCGAACTGTCTCAAAAACGGCGTCGAAAATCGCGGTCGCAGCGGACGCTTACAGCAAACAGCTAAAATGGTAATCCCGGCGAACGCCACGCATCGCGCAACAGTCGGCGCAACGACGACGGCCATGACCGTCGAGCCGCACCGGCAGGCGCGCATTTTAGCGCCGCCAGCGCCCCACCCTCACGACATCAAGCCCAGGAGACAAAGTGGCCATCTACAAACTCGGCGACGACGCCCCGACCATCCACGAAAGCGTGTTTCTCGCGGACACCGCGACCATCATCGGCCGCGTGACGCTCGAGGAAAACGCGAGCGTCTGGCCCGGCGCGGCGCTGCGTGGCGATAACGAACCGATCGTCGTCGGGCGCGGCAGCAACGTGCAGGAAGGCGCCGTGCTGCATGCCGACCCCGGCTTTCCTCTGACAATAGGCAACGATGTCACCGTCGGCCATCAGGCGATGCTGCACGGCTGCACGATCAAGGAAGGCGCGCTGATCGGCATTCAGGCGGTGGTCTTGAATGGTGCGGTAATCGGCCGCAACTGTCTGGTTGGCGCGGGCGCCGTCGTCACCGAAGGCAAGGTGTTCCCGGACAACACGCTGATTCTCGGCTCGCCCGCGAAGGCGGTGCGTGAAATCGGCGAGGCGGATATCGCCCGCATGCGCGCGGCCACGGCAAGTTATGCCGACCGGCGCGAATATTACAAGGCGCAGCTCGTGCGCATCGGCTGAAACATCGGCTGAAACCCGGAAGAACGGGCGAGCTTCAACATTCAAGGAAGAGTTGTGAACGACCAGTTGCAGAAATTCATGTTCAACGCGGCGCCCGTGCGCGGCGAGATCGTCTCATTGCGCCACACGTGGCAGGAAGTGCTCGCGCGCCGCGCCTATCCGGCGGCCGTGCGCAACGTGCTCGGCGAAATGATGGCCGCGTGCGCGCTGCTGTCGGCGAACCTCAAGTTCGACGGCACGCTCGTCATGCAGATCTACGGCGACGGCCCGGTGAAGATGCTGGTCGTGCAGTGCGATTCGAGCCTTGCGCTACGCGCCACCGCGAAGCTCGCCGAAGGCGCTGGAAGCGAGCTCGACAACGAAATGTCGCTCGCCGACCTCCTGAACCGTCACGGGCGCGGCCGCTGCGTCATCACGCTCGATCCCACCGACAAAAAGCCGGGTCAGCAACCGTATCAGGGCATCGTGCCGCTGTCGGGCGAGCACGGCCCGCTTGCGTCGATGGCCGAGGTGCTCGAGCACTACATGCATCACTCCGAGCAGCTCGACACGCGGCTGTGGCTCGCCGCCGATACCGATCGCGCCGTCGGCATGCTCCTGCAGAAGCTGCCGGGCGATGGCGGCATCGTGCCGCATCCGGGCGAGCACGACGCGGACACCTGGCAGCGCGTCTGCCATCTCGGCAGCACGCTGTCGACGGCAGAACTGCTGAAGGAAGAGCCGGAGACGGTCTTCAAGCGTCTGTTCTGGCAGGAAAACGTGCAGCATTTCGATCCCGCGCCCGCGCGCTTCCAGTGCACGTGCTCGCGCGGCAAGGTCGGCGGCATGCTGAAGATGCTCGGCCGCGAGGAAGTCGACAGCGTGCTCGAGGAGCGCGGCAACGTCGAGGTGCACTGCGAGTTCTGCAACCAGCGCTACGACTTCGACGCCGTCGACGTGGCGCAACTTTTTGTCGCAAAAGAACTCTCACAAGGCGTGAGTCCGGCGCCGGACCAACGGCACTGAGCGCGCCGCAAAGCCTTGTGCAGCGGGCGTTACGCGGTGTTCATCGCAGGCGCCGGAGCACGGCGCGCGGTCGTCGCGCCCACCCGCGGCGGGTGTTCGCCCCAGCCTGCCACGCGCTATGATTGGAGTCTTGCTTAGTTGTCCGACCCGCTGGAGGTCGCAAATGAATACCGCCACGCTCAACTGGAAATTGCTGCCGTGCCTCGCCGGCGTCGCGCTCGTCGCCGGCTGCATGATGGACCCGCCCGGCCCCTCGCCCATCTATAGCCGCCTGCCCGATACACCGCCGGCGGTCCAGCAGACGCTCACGCCGCAGCAGCAGATGGAGCGCTACAACGCCATCGACAAGCAGGCGCTCAACGAATCGCAGCAGGCCGCGGCCGCGGGCAATGCCGCCAAGACCATGTCGCAGTTCTCTGCGCCCATGCCGGTGTCGGTCTACGGCGGATATTCCAGCGGCGGCTGGGGCGGGCCTTACTGGGGCACAGGCGTCGGAGTCGGCACCTGGTGGTGAGCGAAGCCGAATAAAAAATGGCGCGATCGATGACCGCGCCATTTTTTTGTTCCGAACAAAGCTTATCGCGCTACTGCGGCGCGCCCTGCTTTTTCTTCGCTTCAGCCGCTTTTTCCTTCTGCGCTTTCTTGTCCAGGTCGCGCAACTCCTGCTTCGAACGCGAAACCGGATTCGGCACCACGCGCAGCGGCGCCGCCGAGACCTGACCGCGCGTCGAGCCGTTCATGCCGGGCACGTTGGCGGAATTGACGGGCGCGGTGGAATTCGGCGAGACGAACTGCACGAACACCTCGCTGTCCTTCACCATGCCCATCTCATAGCGCGCGCGCTCTTCCACGGCCGCGGTGCCGCTTTGCAGGTCCTGCACTTCGCCCTGAACGCGCTCATTGCGCAATCTCAGGTTCGTGTTCTTGTCAGTCTGCTGCGCGAGCTGCTGCTGCAATTCATGCACGCGCAGCCAGCCGCCGTGCCCCCACCAGAGCGGGTATTGGATCAGCACCAGCAACAGAACCAGAACGACAGTTACGAGCCGCATTCACGTAGCCGAAATAAGCGCCGCCCCGCGGCGGGAAACCGTTGGGCGGCGGGCTTCAAAAGATGACGCTTCAAAGACGCCTTAGCGTCCTTATCGACCAAAGCGGCGAAAGCTTTAGCGCAAGTTGTAGAACGCCGACTTGCCCGGATAGCTTGCGATATCGCCGAGATCTTCCTCGATGCGCAGCAACTGGTTGTACTTCGAGATGCGATCGCTGCGCGACAGCGAACCGGTCTTGATCTGGCCGGCGTTCAGGCCGACCGCGATATCCGCGATCGTCGAGTCTTCCGTCTCGCCCGAGCGGTGCGAGATCACGGCCGTGTAGCCCGCGCGCTTGGCCATTTCGATCGCCGCGAAAGTTTCCGTCAGCGTGCCGATCTGGTTGATCTTGATCAGGATCGAATTGGCGATGCCCTTTTCGATGCCTTCCTTCAGGATGCGCGTGTTCGTGACGAACAGGTCGTCGCCGACGAGCTGGATCTTCTTGCCGAGGCGCTCGGTCAGGATCTTCCAGCCTTCCCAGTCGCTTTCGTGCATGCCGTCCTCGATCGACACGATCGGGAACTTGTCGGCGAGCGTCGCGAGATAGTCGGAAAATTCCGCCGACGACAGTTGCAGGCCTTCGCCGGCCAGCTGGTACTTGCCGTCGTGATAGAACTCGCTCGCCGCGCAGTCGAGCGCGAGCAGCACGTCTTCACCGGCGCGATAGCCGGCTTTCTCGATGGCTTGCAGAATCGTCGACAGGCACTCGTCGTTGCTGCCGAAGTTCGGCGCGAAGCCGCCTTCGTCGCCCACCGCCGTGCTCATGCCGCGCTCGGCGAGAATCTTCTTGAGCGCGTGGAACACTTCCGCGCCGCAACGCAGCGCTTCGCGGAAGGTCGGCTGGCTGACCGGCACGATCATGAATTCCTGGATATCCAGGCTGTTGTTCGCGTGCGCGCCGCCGTTGACGATGTTCATCATCGGGACCGGCAGTTGCATCGCGCCCGAACCGCCGAAGTAGCGGTACAGCGGCAGGCCGGCTTCTTCAGCCGCGGCCTTGGCGACGGCCATCGAGACGGCCAGCATCGCGTTCGCGCCGAGGCGCGATTTGTTTTCGGTGCCGTCGAGTTCGAGCAGGGTCTTGTCGAGGAAAGCCTGTTCCGAGGCGTCGAGGCCCATGATGGCTTCGGAAATCTCGGTGTTGATGTGTTCGACGGCCTTCAGCACGCCCTTGCCGTTGTAGCGGCCGGCTTCGTCATCGCGCAGTTCGATGGCTTCGCGCGAACCCGTGGACGCGCCCGACGGTACCGCCGCGCGGCCCATCGTGCCCGATTCGAGCAACACGTCGCATTCGACGGTCGGATTGCCTCGCGAATCGAGAATCTCGCGGCCGATGATATCTACGATAGCACTCATGATTTCCTCAAGAAATGACGATGAATTCTGTCAGTCACAACGAAGCGCGCGGCGTGCTTTTACACTTCGATACACGCCGCTACGCGCTTCACTGGCCTCGCTCAGACCTTTTCGATGACCGCCGGGTTCAGTTCCGGCGCTATCGAGCGGTCGTACCGGGATCGGCGCTGCGACCGGGCGCGGCGCGCGTAACGCCGCCGCATCGCCAATCGAGGCCGATCCGTATCGCTTCGGTGGGGAGCGGGCGCTGGATCCGCCGGCCGGCGCGGATATCGCCCTGATGTGCTGCGCGCTCCTCCGTTGCTCTGATCACTCCAGGTGACCTATTCTCTCGCGACGCGGGCGGCGATGATGCGCCGCCCGTGCCGTACTGCCTGTTGCAGCAACCGCTCAGTTGAAATCGTTCTCGAGGAACGGGCCGCTCTTGACCGCGCGATCGATGGTGATGAGCGTCGCCAGCAGCGCTTCCATGTGCTGCAGCGGCACCGCGTTCGGGCCGTCCGACTTCGCGCAGGCCGGGTCCGGATGCGTCTCCATGAAAAGACCGGCGACGCCCGTCGCGACCGCCGCGCGCGCGAGCACCGGCACGAATTCGCGCTGGCCGCCCGAGCTCGTGCCCTGCCCGCCCGGCAACTGCACCGAGTGCGTCGCATCGAACACGACCGGCGCGCGGGTTTCGCGCATGATCGCGAGCGAGCGCATGTCGGACACGAGGTTGTTATAGCCGAACGACACGCCGCGCTCGCACGCCATGAAGCGGTCTTCCGACAGACCCGCTTCACGCGCCGCGTCGCGCGCCTTGTCGATCACGTTCTTCATGTCGTGCGGCGCGAGGAACTGGCCCTTCTTGATGTTGACGGGCTTGCCCGAACGCGCGCACGCGTGGATGAAGTCGGTCTGGCGGCACAGGAACGCGGGCGTCTGCAGCACGTCCACGACCGATGCGACCGCTTCGATTTCATGTTCGGCGTGGACATCGGTGAGCACCGGCACGCCGAGTTGCTTCTTCACTTCGCCCAGAATGCGCAGGCCTTCGTCCATGCCGAGGCCGCGAAACGACTTGCCAGAGCTACGGTTAGCCTTGTCGTAGGACGACTTGTAGATGAACGGCACGCCGAGCTTCTCGGTCATTTCCTTGAGACGACCGGCGACGTCGATCGTCATTTGCAGCGACTCGACAACGCACGTTCCCGCGATCAGAAAGAACGGCTGGTCGAGCCCGGCTTCGAAGTGGCACAGCTTCATGCTTGCGCTCCTGCGGTGGCCGCGGCCCGCGCCGGCGCTTTTGCGTCGCCAGCCAGGGCGTGCGAGCGCGCCGCTTCGACGAACGCCTTGAAGAGCGGATGCCCGTCACGCGGCGTCGAGGTGAATTCGGGGTGGAACTGCACGCCGACGAACCACGGGTGCAGCGACTGCGGCAACTCCATCATTTCGGGCAGATCCTCGCTCGGGGTACGGGCGCTGATGATAAGCCCGCCCGCCTCGAGCTGGGGCACGAATCGGTTATTGACTTCATAACGGTGACGATGACGCTCGTTCACATCGCTGCCGTAGATGCGCTCGGCCATCGTGCCGGGCTTGATCGGGCACTTCTGCGAGCCGAGGCGCATCGTGCCGCCGAGATCGGACTCTTCGCTGCGCTTTTCGATGCGGCCCGCGCGGTCGTACCACTCGGTGATGAGCGCGACGACCGGGTTGGTCGTGTCCTGATCGAACTCGGTGCTGTTCGCATCGGCGAGGCCGGCGACGTCGCGCGCGAATTCGATCACCGCGAGCTGCATGCCGAGGCAGATGCCGAGATACGGCGTCTTCGATTCACGCGCGTAACGGATCGCCTTGATCTTGCCCTCCGTGCCGCGACGGCCGAAACCGCCCGGAACGAGCACGGCGTCGAGATGCTTCAGTGCATCGGTGCCTTCGGCGTCGATCTGCTCCGAATCAATGTACTCGATGTTGACCTTGGTCGACGTATGGATGGCCGCGTGACGCAGCGCTTCGATCAGCGACTTGTACGACTCCGTGAGCTCGACATACTTGCCGACCATGCCGATGGTCACTTCGTTCTTCGGATTCTCGAGCTTCTCGACGAGGTTCGCCCACATCGTCAGATCGGCCGGCGGCGGCGAGAGCTTGAGCGCTTCGCAGATGATGTCGTCGAGGTGCTGGTCGTTGAGCATCTGCGGAATCTTGTAGATGCTGTCCGCGTCCCACACCGAGATCACGGCGTCTTCAGGCACATTCGAGAACATCGAGATCTTGGCGCGCTCGTCGTCCGGAATCGGGCGGTCTGCGCGGCACAGCAGCACGTTCGGATAGATACCGATTTCGCGCAGCTTCTGCACGCTGTGCTGCGTGGGCTTGGTCTTCAGCTCGCCCGCCGTCGCGATGAACGGCACCAGCGTCAGATGCACGAAACACGCGCTGTTGCGGCCCATGCGCAGGCTCATCTGACGCGCGGCTTCGAGGAACGGCAGCGATTCGATGTCGCCCACTGTGCCGCCGACTTCCACGATCGCCACGTCCGGCTGGCCGCACGTCGCCGCAGCGGCGCCGCGCTCGACGAACGCCTGGATTTCGTTGGTGATGTGCGGAATGACCTGCACCGTCTTGCCGAGATATTCGCCCCGGCGTTCCTTGCGGATCACCGATTCGTAAATCTGGCCGGTCGTGAAGTTGTTGGCCTTGCGCATCTTCGTGCTGATGAAGCGCTCGTAGTGGCCGAGGTCGAGGTCGGTCTCCGCGCCGTCTTCCGTCACGAACACTTCCCCGTGCTGAAACGGGCTCATCGTGCCGGGGTCGACGTTGATGTAGGGATCGAGCTTGAGGAGGGTGACTTTCAGACCGCGCGATTCGAGGATCGCGGCGAGGGAGGCGGCGGCAATACCCTTGCCAAGGGACGAAACTACGCCGCCGGTGACGAATACATATTTGGTCATCGCTAGATGCTCGCGGGAAAAACGGATTATACCGTAAAGGCAGGTTCCCACGAAGCGCGCGCGAGCCGGAAATTGCCTGCAAATGCGCGCTTTTCGAAGCGATTCGCGCGGATCATTTCGCCGCGCGCGCGTCAAGTCCTCCGCGCGCGCCTGCACCCCGCCCGCGCTTTTTTGCGCACCGCGTCACGTCGATGCCCGCATCGCCTCCAGCAGGCGCTGCACGGCGCGCGCGGTATCGATCGGGCGCTCCATCGGAAAGAGATGGCTGCCGTCCATCCATTCGAAATGCTCGCCGGCGATGCGCCGCGTCATGCCCAGGCCCACCTGCCGCACCTCGCGCGAGCGCGTCCCCGCGATGAAGCCGACCGGCACCGGCGCGCCGTGCGCGAGCCGCGCGCCGAGCGTATGCGGCAGCGTGCGGTAGATCAGATATTCGACGTGACGATCGAACGCGAGCGCGCGCGTGCCGCTCGCATGCGCCAGCGGAATGCCGAAGTCGATATAGTCGGACAGCATGCGCTCGTCCCAGCGCGCGAACGCGGGCTTCGCCAGAAAATGCCGCCAGGCCTCGTCGCGGCTTGCCCACTGTGTGCGGCGATTTTTTGTCGCGGCGGCGGGCGAGAGACGCTCGTCGAGCCCGGTCCATTGCGTGACGCGCAAAAGCCCGCTCTTCCAGCCAGCGATCACCGGTGAATCCAGCATCACGACACCTTTCACCCACTGCGGGCGCTTCAACGCCGCCATCAGCGACAAATAGCCGCCGAGCGAATGCCCGACCAGCCACACTTTCGGATGCGCTTCGTCAGCTTCGCGGCGATAGCGGCTCATGTCGTCGATGAGCTGATCGACGAGATACGGCCAGTCGCGCGTGACCGGAAAACGCGCGTCGTGACCGATGCGCTCGATGCTGCGAATCTCGTAATCGTCGGAAAGTTCGGCAAAAATCGTGCGATACGTCGACGCCGGAAAACCGTTCGCGTGCGAGAAATGGATGATGTCTTTCAAGCGTGTCTCTATTTTTCTAGCGCGCCATCCAGTAGCGCGCGTGCGTTTGCCTGAAGCGCTCGAGCACGATTTCCGGGCCGATATCGATGCGCGCCGCGCCGTCGTCATCGCTGCGCGAGAGCGCGATCTCGCGCAGCCCGAAGCGCGCGTACACACTCGGGTGCGGATGGTGAAAGCGGTTGCGATAGCCTACCTGAAATATCGCCGCGAGCGGCCCGACGGAATCGAGGAAAGGCTCGGTCGACGAAGTGCGGCTGCCGTGATGCGGCACGATCAGCACATCCGCGCGCAACGCGGCGGCGTCGCGGGCGATCAGCGTGCGTTCGACATCCGCTTCGATATCCGCCGCGAAAAGCGCCGCGCGCCCCGCCGCGCTCGTCACCTTCAGCACGCACGACTGATGGTTCGGCTTGCCCGAAAGCGGCCCCGGCTCGGGCCACAGCATGCGGAACTCGACGCCGTCCCAGGTCCAGCGCTGCCCGGCGGCGCAGCGCAAAACCGGCGCGCCGCGTGAGCGCGCGCCGGACCACAGCGCGTCGTTCGCGGGCAGCGACGCGAGCAACTGGCGCACGGCGATCGACTGCAACACGGCGGGCGCGCCGCCCGCGTGATCCGAATCGGAATGGCTGATGACGAGCGCATCGAGCGCGCGCACGCCTGCGGCCTGCAGATACGGCACCACGATGCGCTCGCCCGCGTGCGTCGATTCGGGACCGGGACCGGCGTCGAACAGCAAGGCGTGCCGCGCCGTTTCGACGATCAGCGCCGAGCCCTGGCCGATGTCGAGCGCGGTGACGCGAAACGCGCCGTGCGCCGCCGGATGCGGCACGCTCGCGACGAGCGGCAGCCACGTCAACGGCGCGGCGAAGCGCAACGGCCAGCCGCGCGGCGCGAGCGCCCACGCGACGCCGGCGCACGCTGCCGCCAGCGCGAACGCATCGGGCTGCGGCAGATGCCAGAGCGGCGACGACACGGCATCGGCGAGGCGCGCGAGCAGGTCGCAGAGCACCGACAGCGCGGCATGCGCGGCGTGGAGCAGCGGCGCGTCGAGCGGCGCGGGCAGGATGAGCCCCGCGAGCGTGGCCGGTGTCACGAGCACGCTGATCCACGGAATCGCGAACGCATTCGCGATCGGACCGACGAGCGGAATCTGCGAGAACCAGTAAACCGTGAGCGGCGCGAGCGCGATCGTCACCGCGTATTGCACTCGCGCGCCCGACGCGATGTGTCGCCGCACCCGAGCGCCCAAGCGCGCCACGATCGCGACTTTCCGACGCCTCACCGCCGGCTCGGGACGCTGCCCGACCTCGCCCGGATCGACGCGATCCCATTGATCGATGTCGTCGTGGTCGTCCGGCTGCGCGCGCGACTCGACCCGTCCCGCCGCCGCGATCGCATGCAGGATCGCCGCCACGGCGCAGAACGACAGCCAGAACCCGGGCGACGTTACCGCCCAAGGATCGGCGATCAGCACGAACGCGAGCGCCCACAGCAACACGAGCGACGACGCCGGTCGCCGCCCGCACAGAAACGCGATCGCGACGATCAGCAGCATGCCGAGCGTGCGTTGCGCAGGCACGTTGAATCCGGCGAGCGCGGCGTAACACGCGGCGAACAGCGCCGCACCGACCGCCGCCACCTTGGGCGCGGCGACGATCAACGGCGCGGGCACGCCCCGCCACCTCACGCGCTTCCAAACGAAGCCGGCGATCAACGCCGCCAGCCCCGCGACGAAGCCGATATGCAATCCCGATATCGCGACGAGATGACTCGTGCCGGTCGCGCGCATGACGGCCCAGTCGGCATCGCTGACGGCGTCCTGCGCGCCCACCGCGAGCGCGACGATGATCCCGCGATGCGGCGCACGTCCGAGCACGGTTTCGATCCGCTCGCGCGCGCGTGCACGCAGGCGATCGATCGTCAGACGCGGGCCTGTTGCATCGGGATTGAGGCGCTGTGGGACGCGCGCGGCCGAGACATAGCCCGTCGCGCGAATGCCGCGTTCGAGCAAGGACACTTCGGCATCGCGCAGGCCGAAGTTCGCGTTGGCGTGCGCGCGCTTCAGACGCGCGCTCAGCGTCCAGCGCTCGCCGGCATGGAGTTTCGTGCGATTCTCCGATAGCCATGACAAGCGCACGAGGCGCGGAAAGTCCTGCAAACCGGCGCCGTTCGCCTCGACGTCGAAGAGAAAGCGCGTGCCGTCCTCCCGTTGCTCGGGAAGCCCGCGCACGAAGCCCGTCAATTCGATATCGCGCTGCTCGTATTCGACCGGCAACTGTTCGCGCAGCCGGATATCGGCGCGTACGGCGGCATACGCGAAGCCCAGCACGCAAACCGCGACGGCAAAGCTGGCAACGCGCAGGCGCGGCCCGAGCAGACCGAGCGTCATCGCACCGCCGAACAATGCGCAACACGCGAACCACGCAAAACCATCCGGCAAGCGAGCCTGCTGCTGCAACCACCAGACGCCACATGCAAATCCCAGCAGAATCGCCCGCACATCTTCCTCTTCGTTTTCGTTGCCGCAGACGCTCGCTCAGAGAGACGAACGTCGATCGAAACGATTATGAAGAGGCGAGCGCGAGCCGTGGGAGCGCGGCGTGAGCGTTAGCCGTTGTGCCTAGGGAAAGCGCGTTTTCGTCGATGCCGCGCAACTGCGCGAGCACCTGCGCGATGCGCGCGACCTGATCCGGCGTATTGCGCTGCTTGTAGCGCCAGGAGGGCGCGATATCCGGCGCGTCGGTTTCGAGCACGATCGCGTCGAGCGGCAGATCGGTCGCGAGCCGGCGAATCTGCAGCGCGCGCTCGAACGTGAGATTGCCGCCGAAGCCGAGACGCATGCCCTGCGCGATGAACGCTTCGGCCTGCTGAAAGCTGCCGTTGAACGCGTGCGCGATGCCGCAATGAATGCCGTGCACGCGCAGCCCCTTCAACACCTTGTCCTGCGATTTGCGCACATGGCAGATCACGGGCAGATCGAACTCGCGCGCCAGCTTGAGCTGTTCGTTGTAGAAGAACTGCTGGCGGGCATCGTCGAGGGTCGGCACGAAGTAATCCAGCCCGATTTCGCCGATGCCGACGAAACGCGGATCGTCCAGACTCGCTTCGATCTCATCGCGCAGCACGCGCAGATCGTCTTCATGCGCGCCCGGCGTGAAGAGCGGATGGATGCCGAGCGCGTACGCGCCGCCCGCGATGCGATGCGCGAGCGCGCGCACCGTGGCGATATTGCCGCGATCGACGCCCGGAATCACGATGCGCGTCACGCCCGCGCCCAGCGCCGCAACGGCGACGGCGTCGCGGTCCGCATCGAACTCGCCGGCGTCGAGATGACAGTGCGTATCGATCCACATGGCGTCTCCCGCGCGGAACGCGTTATACCGGCACGGACGGCTCTTCGTGCAGCACGCCGTCGCGCAGGCGCATGATGCGGTCGCAGCGCGCGGCGAGATCGGGATCGTGCGTGACGATCACGAAGCTCGTCTCGAGCGTCTGCGACAACTCCAGCATCAGATTGAAGACGGTGTCGGCGGTGCCGCCGTCGAGATTGCCGGTCGGTTCGTCGGCGAGCACGCACGCGGGGCGCGTGACCAGCGCGCGCGCGATCGCCACGCGCTGGCGCTCGCCGCCCGACAGCTCGCCCGGCCGATGCTTCGCGCGATGCCCGATGCCCACGCGCTCCAGCATTTCCTGCGCTTCCTTGCGCGACGCCTCTTCCGACATGCGGCGGATACGCAACGGCATCGCGACGTTGTCGAGCGCCGTGAATTCCGGCAGCAGATGATGAAACTGATACACGAAGCCGAGCGCGCGATTGCGCAGCTCGTTGCGCTCCTTTTCCTTCAGCTGCGTGAACGGCTTGCCGAGCAGCGAAACCTTGCCCGCGCTCGGCTCGTCGAGGCCGCCGAGCACATGCAGCAGCGTGCTCTTGCCCGAACCTGACGCGCCGACGATCGCGAGCTTTTCGCCGCGATAGACATCGAGTTGCGCGTTGTCGAGCACCTGCACGTTGAAGCCGCCCTGCACGAACGTCTTCGAGATCGCGGACGCCTGCAGCACCAGATTGTTGGCCGGAATCAGATCACTCATAGCGCAGCGCCTCCGCCGGACGAACCTTCGCGCCGCGCCAGCTCGGATAGAGCGTTGCGAGCGACGACAACACGAACGCGATGATGCCGATCTTCGCGACATCGCCCGGCACCAGCTCCGACGGCAGTTCGCTGATGAAATACACCGAAGACGGCAGGAACTGCACGTTGAACAGATGCTCGATCATCGGCACGAGCCACGGAATGCTCCACGCGATGAGACAGCCGAGCGACACGCCGAGCGCGGTGCCGATGAAGCCGATCGTCACGCCCTGCACGACGAAGATCTTCATGATCGAGCCGGGCTGCGCGCCGAGCGTGCGCAGGATCGCGATATCGGCCTGCTTGTCGGTGACGGTCATGACGAGCGAGGACACGAGATTGAACGCCGCGACCGCGATGATCAGCGTGAGGATGATGAACATCATGCGCTTTTCGATCTGCACGGCGGAGAACCAGGTCTTGTTCTGCTGCGTCCAGTCGCGGATATAGAGATCGCCCGAAAGCGTGCGCGCGAGCTGGCGCGCGACTTCGGGCGCGCGCTGCATGTCTTTCAGTCGCAGCCGCACGCCGGTAGGCGCGGGCAGGCGGAAGAGCGCCTCGGCGTCGCGGATCGAAATGAGCGCGAGCGTCGAATCGTATTCGTAGTGCCCGGACTCGAAGATGCCGACCACGGTGAATTGCTTGAGACGCGGCATCATCCCCGCCGGCGTGATGGTGCCTTCGGGCGCGACGAGGGTGATCTTGTCGCCGTCCATCACGCCGAGATTGGCCGCCAGATCCTTGCCCAGCACGATGCCGAATTCGCCTGGCCTGAGATCCGCGAGCTTGCCAGCGCGCATTTCCTTGCCGATATCCGACACTTCCGGCTCCAGCGACGGCTCCACACCGCGCAATGCGACGCCGCTCACCGCGCCCTGGCGCGTGAGCAGCGCCTGCGCTTCGACATAGGGCGCGGCGCCGGTCACTTCCGGATTGCGGCGCGCTTCCTGCGCCGTCAGTTGCCAGTTGGGCATGGAGCCGGTCGGCGAAAAGATTTCGACGTGCGCGAGGACCGACAGCATCCGGTCGCGCACTTCCTTCTGGAAGCCGTTCATGACCGACAGCACGACGATCAGCGCGGCGACGCCGAGCGCGATGCCCGCCATCGACACGAGCGCGATGAAGGAGATGAAGCCGTTGCCTGTGGTGCGTTTGCTGGCGCGCGTGTAGCGCCAGCCTATCTGCCATTCGTACGGAAGTTTCAAGCGATTCCTTTCTGCTGCTGGTTCAGCGTTGTTGTGCCCCGGGTGCATCGTATGAATACGCGGCGGCGGTCTTCGCGGATGCGTGCCGCCTGCGGCGAAGCGCGTTGACGACCACGGCCAAGCGCGAAATTTGCGAAAGTTTGCCATATATGAGGAAAGCGTCGCACTAGCACGCGTCGATCGCGAGGCAAAACCGGTCTGGCGCGCCCCGTCGCCCTATCCGCTTTGCCCTACAATGCCGAGCATCATGCCCGTTCAACATCTCCATCTCCTGTTGCCGTTCGCCCTGCCCTCGGCCGCGGACGCCGCCACCGCCCTGCACGGACTGGAGAGCGCGGCGCTCGATAAGCTGCTCGCCCGCGCCACGCTCGAAGAGCGCATCGTCGGCGAGGATTTTCAGCGCACGCTGCCGCACGAACGCTGGATCGCGCGGCGCTTCAACGCCGTCACGCCCACCGACCAGCGTTACGCCGACGACGCCCCGCTCGCGCCCTTCATGCTGCTCGCCGATGGCGGCACGCCCGGCGATGCGATGTGGGCCTGCATCGAGCCGGTGCACGTGCGGATCGCGCACGATCATCTGGTGCTGATCGACCCCGACACGCTCGGCGTGCATACCGAGGAAGCGCGCGCGCTGCTGCAGACCGCACGGCCGGTGATCGAAGACCTCGGCGTGACGCTGCAAGCGCCGACGCCGCTGCGCTGGTACGTATCCGGCGACGCGCTGGGCGCGCTCGCGGGCGCATCGCCGCTGCGCGCGACGGGCCGCAACATCGAAATCTGGCTGCCGCACGAGGCCCGCACCGGCGAACGCTCGCGCGCGTGGATGAAGCTGCAGAACGAAGTGCAGATGGCCTGGTTCGAGCATCCGCTGAACCTCGAGCGCGAATCGCGCGGGCTGCCCGCGATCAATTCGATCTGGCTGCACGGACAAGGCGCGCTGCGGCCCGTGCAAAGCCCGTTTGCGCGCGTGATGTCGGACGCCGCCGCGACGCGCGGTCTTGCGCTCGCGGCGGGCGTGAAACCGTCGATGCCGCCGGAGTCGTTCGCATCGCTGCCCAGCGACGGCGTGCAAGGTACGACGCTCGTCGAGCTGAATCCTTTCTCCGCGCCGTTCATCGAACTGGATTGGGCGCGCTGGAACGCATCGCTCAAGGAACTCGAAAGCGCGTGGTTCGCCCCCGCGTTGCGCGCGCTCACCGATGGCTCGCTCGGCCGCCTGAGCCTCACGCTCTGCGGCGACACCGGCTCGGTCACGCTCTCGGTCACGCGCGCGGATCTGCGCAAGTTCTGGCGGCGCCGTCCGATCGCGGCGCTCTTCATCGAATAAGGTACTTCCTGCAATGACGCGAATCGTTACGCGCGCCCCCTCTCCCGCCGACGCCGAAGCGCTGATGCGCCACGGCCTGCATCCCGTCATCGCGCGCCTGTACGCGGCGCGCGGCGTCACGTCGCCCGATGACGTCGAAACCGAGTTCAAACGCCTGCACGCGCCCGCCGGCCTGAAAGGGTGCGACGACGCCGCCGCCGTGCTCGCCGATGCGCTCGCGGCAGGCAAGCGCATGCTAGTCGTCGCGGATTACGACTGCGACGGCGCAACCGCCTGCGCGGTGGCCGTGCGCGGGCTGCGCATGTTCGGCGCGCACATCGACTATCTGGTGCCGAACCGCTTCGAATACGGCTACGGGCTCACGCCTGAAATCGTCGAGCTGGCCGCGCGTTCGAAGACCGGCCTGCCCGAACTGCTCATCACGGTCGATAACGGCATCGCCAGCGTCGACGGCGTTGCTGCGGCGAACGCGCTCGGCATCGACGTGCTCGTCACCGATCATCACCTGCCCGGCGACGAACTGCCCGCCGCGCGCGCGATCGTCAATCCGAACCAGCCGGGCTGCGCGTTTCCGAGCAAGTGCATCGCGGGCGTGGGCGTCATGTTTTATGTGCTGCTGGCGCTGCGCGCGGAGTTGCGCCGCCGCGGCGCTTATTCCGATGGCACGCCCGAGCCGCGTCTGGACGGCCTGCTCGATCTCGTCGCGCTCGGCACCGTCGCCGATGTCGTGAAGCTCGATTGCAACAACCGCATTCTGGTCGCGCAGGGTTTGAAGCGGATTCGCTCGGGGCGCATGCAGCCGGGCATCGCCGCGCTCTTTCGCGCCGCCGGGCGCGACGCGCGCGCGGCGTCGGGCTTCGATCTCGGCTTCGCGCTCGGCCCGCGTCTGAACGCGGCGGGACGGCTGTCGGACATGTCGCTCGGCATCGAATGCCTGACCACCGACGACGTCGGCCGCGCGTGGGAACTCGCGCAACAGCTCGATTCGATGAACCGCGAGCGACGCGAAATCGAAGCCGGGATGCAGCAGCAGGCGCTCGCCGAACTGCAGACGATCGATCCGGGCGAGCGCGCGACGCTCACGCTCTACGACGCGAGCTGGCATCAGGGCGTGATCGGAATCGTCGCGGGGCGGCTGAAGGAGCGGTTTCATCGGCCGTCGTTCACCTTCGCCCATGCCGACGACAGCGGTATGCTCTGCAAGGGCTCCGGCCGCTCGATTCCCGGTTTTCATCTGCGCGATGCCGTCGATCTGATCAGCAAGCGCGAGCCCGGCCTCATCCACAAGTTCGGCGGCCACGCGATGGCCGCGGGCCTGACGATGTCCACCGCCGACATTCCGCGCTTCACCGCCGCGTTCGAGGCGATCGGACGCGAATGGCTGACGGCGGAGGCGCTGTCGCGCACCGTCGAAACCGATGGCGAACTGGAAGACGCCTACTTCACGCCGCAATTCGTCGAAATGCTCGACGCGGCGGTCTGGGGACAAGGCTTTCCCGCGCCGACGTTTTCCGGCGAGTTCGAAGTCGCGTCGCAGGCGCTTGTGAAGGAGAAGCATCTGAAGCTGTCGCTGTTGCGCGGGCGTCAGCGTTTCAACGCGATCTGGTTCAACCACGTCGATCCGCTGCCGCCGCGCGCAACCGTCGCGTACCGGCTCGTCAGCGATTCGTGGAACGGCGTCGCGCGGGTGCAACTGATCGTCGAGCACGCGGGCTGAGCAGGCGCACCGGGCAGCGCCGAAGCCGGGGAAACACTGTCAATCGGCTATAATTTCATCTTTTTACGAAGCCGAAGATCGACAATGGAAGCGGAACGTCTCAACGCGATCGAAAGCCTTCTGGCCGACCTGCGCCGCCGCGCGGGCGAGCTACGGGGGTATCTTTGACTACGACGCCAAGTCCGCGCGTCTAGCCGAAGTCAACAAGGAACTCGAAGACCCGAACGTCTGGAACGACTCGAAGAACGCCCAGGCGCTCGGTCGTGAAAAGAAGCTGCTCGACGGCGTGGTCACGACCATCAGCGCGCTCGACAACGATCTGCGCGACGCCAGCGACCTCTTCGAGATGGCGCACGAGGAAAACGACGAGGACACGCTCGTCGCGTGCGAATCCGACGCCGATGCGTTGCGCGTTCGCGTCGAGGACATGGAATTCCGCCGGATGTTCTCGAACCCGGCCGATCCGAACAACTGCTTCATCGACATTCAGGCGGGCGCGGGCGGCACCGAGGCGTGCGACTGGGCGTCCATGCTGCTGCGCCAATATCTGCGCTACTGCGAGCGCAAGGGCTTCAAGACCGAAGTCCTCGAAGAATCCGAAGGCGACGTCGCCGGCATCAAGAGCGCGACCATCAAGGTCGAAGGCGAATACGCGTACGGCTATCTGCGCACCGAAACCGGCATTCACCGGCTCGTGCGCAAGTCTCCGTTCGATTCGTCGGGCGGCCGGCATACGTCGTTCTCGTCGGTGTTCGTGTATCCGGAAATCGACGATTCGATCGAGATCGAAATCAATCCCGCCGATATCCGCACGGACACGTATCGCGCATCGGGCGCGGGCGGCCAGCACATCAACAAGACCGACTCGGCGGTGCGTCTCACGCACGCGCCCACCGGCATCGTCGTGCAGTGCCAGAACGACCGCTCGCAGCACCGCAACCGCGCGGAAGCCATGCAGATGCTGAAGGCGCGTCTCTACGAATTCGAGATGCGCAAGCGCCAGGCCGAACAGGACAAGCTCGAATCGAGCAAGACCGACGTGGGCTGGGGTCATCAGATTCGCTCCTACGTGCTCGACCAGAGCCGCGTGAAGGATCTGCGCACCAACGTGGAAATGAGCAACACGCGCGCCGTGCTCGACGGCGACCTCGACGACTTCATCGGCGCGAGCCTGAAACAAGGCGTTTAAGTCTTCAGGCGCGGATATCGGTTGGCGATATCCGCGCTTTCGTTTCATTCCGCCGCGCATTCGCCGCATTCAAAGCCAAGAATCATCATGACCGAACCGACTCAACCGGGCGTCGCTCCCGAACTGGAAGAGAACCAGATCATCGCCGAGCGGCGTGACAAGCTGCGCGCGCTGCGCGAGCAAGGCGTCGCCTATCCGAACGATTTCCGCCCGACGCATCAGGCCGCGGCGCTGCAAGGCGAATACGCCGACACGGACAAGGACGCGCTCGAAGCGAATCCCCTGCCCGTCGCGATCGCCGGCCGGATGATGCTCAAGCGCGTGATGGGCAAGGCCAGCTTCGCGACGGTTCAGGACGGCAGCGGCCAGATCCAGTTCTTCGTGACGCCCGCCGATGTCGGCGCCGAAACCTACGACGCCTTCAAGAAGTGGGATCTGGGCGACATCATCGCCGCGAAGGGCGTGCTGTTCCGTACCAACAAGGGCGAACTGTCGGTGCGTTGCACGGAATTGCGCCTGCTCTCGAAGGCGCTGCGCCCGCTGCCGGACAAGTTCCACGGCCTCGCCGATCAGGAAACGCGCTATCGCCAGCGCTACGTCGATCTGATCGTCACGCCGGAATCGCGCAAGACCTTTATGGCGCGCACCAAGGCCGTCACGTCGATCCGCAATTTCATGTCGCAGGCGAGCTTCATGGAAGTCGAAACGCCGATGCTGCACCCGATTCCGGGCGGCGCGGCGGCGAAGCCTTTCACGACGCATCACAACGCGCTCGACATGCAGATGTTCCTGCGTATCGCGCCCGAGCTGTATCTGAAGCGGCTGATCGTCGGCGGCTTCGAGCGTGTGTTCGAGATCAACCGTAACTTCCGGAACGAAGGCGTGTCGCCGCGTCACAATCCGGAATTCACGATGATGGAGTTCTACGCCGCGTACACCGATTACCGCTGGCTGATGGACTTCACCGAGCAACTGATCCGCCAGGCCGCCGTCGATGCGCTCGGCACCGCGACCATCACGTATCAGGGCCGCGAACTCGATTTGAGCAAACCGTTCCATCGGCTGACGATCAATCAGGCGATCCAGAAGTACGCGCCGCAGTACACCGACGCGCAGTTGTCGGACGCCGCGTTCCTGCGCACGGAACTGAAGAAGTTCGGCGTCGATACGACGCAGCCCGCTTTCCTCAACGCGGGTGTGGGTTCGCTGCAACTCGCGCTGTTCGAGGAGACGGCGGAATCGCAACTGTGGGAGCCGACGTATATCGTCGATTACCCGATCGAAGTGTCGCCGCTCGCGCGTGCGTCGGATTCGGTGTCGGGCATCACTGAGCGTTTCGAGCTGTTCATCACGGGACGCGAGATCGCCAACGGCTTCTCGGAGCTGAACGACCCTGAAGATCAGGCCGCGCGCTTCCAGAAGCAGGTCGATCAGAAAGACGCCGGCGACGAAGAAGCGATGTTCTTCGATGCCGACTACATCCGCGCGCTCGAGTACGGCATGCCGCCGACGGGTGGCTGCGGGATCGGTATCGACCGTCTGGTGATGTTGCTCACCGACAGCCCGAGCATCCGTGATGTGATTCTGTTTCCGCATCTGCGCCGGGAAGACTGAGTTTTTCTGGTTCAATCCGACCATCGAGAAAGGCGCGCCCACCGAGGCGCGCTTTTTTTCGTCTGCAAGATTTTGTTGTAACCGCTGGTAAATATTTCAAGGCTGATCTGGCGTGCGTGAACTGCCAGCCTTGGCGGCGTATCTGGCACCGGTCGTGCTTTTATTCAAAAGCGTCGATCTGCCGAAATTGTTACAAGCCGGAAAAGCGAAAAATCCAGGTTTCACCCAGAATGAGTAGAGCCGCAATTCGCCTCGCAATGGAGGTTCATAAATGGATAACGGAACCAGCAAACTCAGCACGTCGCCCGCTCCCGGCGGCGGCGCTCAGCCGCAGCAGCGGCGCCTGCATCCGCTCGTCGCGACGGCGGCGGGCGCGGTCATCGTCGCGAGCCTCGTCGCCACCGCGGCGATGACGGGACTGTTCCCGAAAGCGTCGAGCAACGGCGCGCAGAATCCGCAGACGCAGACGGCGGCTGTTGCGCAGCAGCCAGTGGTGGATTCCGCCGCGCCGAGTCCGGCGCAGCCGAGCGCGGCCCAGCAGCAGGCAGCGGCTCAACAACAGGCAGCGCAGCAACAGGCGGCTCAGCAAGCGGCAGCTCAACAGCAGGCGGCTCAGCAAGCAGCAGCCCAGCAGCAAGCGCAGCAGGCTCCGGCGCAGCCTCAACCCGCGCAGCCGTCGTATGCACAGCAGCCGGCGCAGCATCCGGCATATTGCTCGACCTGCGGCACCGTCGAATCGATTTCGGCCGTCAAGCAGGAAGGTCACGGGACGGGGATCGGCGCGGTCGGGGGCGCGGTTGCGGGCGGTGTTGTCGGCAATCAGTTCGGACGCGGCGGCGGCCGCACCGCGATGACCCTGCTCGGCGCGCTGGGCGGCGGTCTCGCGGGCAATTCGGTCGAGAAGCATCTGCGCAGCGAAACCGATTATTCGGTGCACGTGCGAATGGAAAACGGCAAGACGCGCACGTTCACGTACAAGAACCCGCCGCCGTTCGCGCAGGGTCAGCGCGTGCATATTCAGAACGGGACGCTGGTCGCGGGTTGATCGCCTGACGGGAACCTCAACGCAAAAAGGCGGCAAACCTCTTCGGTTGCCGCCTTTTTCTTTCGCGTGAACGCGCTCGCCTCAATGCTCCCGCTGCAAACTGCGCGCAGGATTCGGCCTGCCCCGCAGCGCGAGATAGCCCCACCAGATATAGCCCGAAAAGCCATACAGCACGAACAGGCAGAACAGCATGACTGGCGGGTCGGACGACACCAGCACGAACGCCACGACGATCAGCAGCACCCCCGCGAACGGCACGCGAAAGCGCACATCGAGCGCCTTGCCGCTGTAGAACGGCGCGTTCGACACCATCGTCACGCCCGCGTAAATGGTCAGCGCGAACGCGACCCACGGCAGCCACACGAGCTTGAGCGGCACGCGGTTATCGGTCGCGAGCCACACGAAGCCCGCGATCAACGCCGCCGCTGCCGGCGATGGCAAGCCCTGGAAATAACGCTTGTCGACCACGCCGATGTTCGAATTGAAACGCGCGAGCCGCAGCGCCGCGCCCGAGCAATAGACGAACGCCGCGAGCCAGCCCCAGCGCCCGAGATCCTTCAGCACCCATTCGTACATCACGAGCGCGGGCGCGACGCCGAACGACACCATGTCCGAGAGGCTATCGAACTGCTCGCCAAACGCGCTCTGCGTATGCGTCATGCGCGCGACGCGGCCATCCATGCCATCGAGCACCATCGCGACGAAAATGGCGATGGCCGCGATCTCGAAGCGCACGTTCATCGCCTGGACGACGGCGAAGAAGCCGCAGAACAGCGCGGCCGTGGTGAACGCGTTGGGCAGCAGATAGATGCCGCGCTTTCTCAGGAACTGCTGCCGTTTCGCGCGCCGCGTCTCCACGGCGCCGACGTCCTGCGCGGCCTTGTTGCGACGAAACGCGCGCGGAGGCGTCGCGGTTGCGCGGTTACGGCGCGGTTTGAATGCCGCCATCGAGACCTCCGCGTTATTCCGCGAACTCGGCGAGAATCGTCGACGAAGCCGAAACCTTTTCGCCGATCGACACGCGCGGGCGGCTGCCGACCGGCAGATACACATCGACGCGCGAGCCGAAGCGGATGAAGCCGTAGCGCTGGCCGCGCGTGAGCGGCTCGCCGACGTGCACGTAGCACAGAATGCGTCGCGCGATGAGCCCCGCGATCTGCACCGACGTCACGGTGTGCCCGCCCGCCGTCTGCAGCACGACCGCGTTGCGCTCGTTCTCGGTCGAGGCCTTGTCGACGGCCGCATTCAGATACGCGCCCGGAAAGTACTGCACCTTCGTGATGGCGCCGTCCACCGGCGAGCGTTGCGAATGCACGTTGAACACGTTCATGAACACGCTGATCTTGAGCGCTTCGCGGCCCACGTACGGATCGTGCGCGGTTTCGACCGCGACGATGCGTCCGTCGGCCGGACACAGCACCGCGTTGGACTGGGTCGGAATCGGGCGGGCCGGATCGCGGAAGAACTGGACGACGAAAATCACGATCAGCCAGAAGATCCAGGCGAAGCCGAAGCCGCCCATCGCTTGCACGAGGATGGCAACGACAGCCGCGATGGCGATGAACGGCCAGCCTTCGCGGGCAATGATCGGATGAGGATAGTTCATGAACGGGTTCTGTGTTTTTAAAAACCGTAGGATAGCAAAAGCCGCCCGGCGCACAGGGCTGCCGGGCGGCTTTCGATATAGCAAAAAACGTGACGCTTAGTTCTTCGACTGGTCAACCAGCTTGTTTTTCGCGATCCACGGCATCATCGCGCGCAGCTTCTCGCCGACTTGCTCGATCTGATGCTCCGACGTCAGACGGCGGCGCGATTGCAGCGTCGGCGCGCCAGCACGGTTCTCGATGATGAAGCTCTTCGCGTATTCGCCGGTCTGGATGTCCTTCAGCACGGCCTTCATCGCCTTCTTCGTCTCTTCCGTGACGATGCGCGGGCCCGTCACGTACTCGCCGTATTCGGCGTTGTTCGAGATCGAGTAGTTCATGTTGGCGATGCCGCCTTCGTAGATCAGGTCGACGATCAGCTTGAGTTCGTGCAGGCACTCGAAGTACGCCATTTCCGGCGCGTAGCCCGCTTCCACCAGCGTTTCGAAGCCGGCCTTGATCAGGTCGACGGTGCCGCCGCACAGAACCGCTTGCTCGCCGAACAGGTCGGTTTCGGTTTCTTCACGGAAGTTCGTCTCGATGATGCCCGCGCGGCCGCCGCCGTTCGCCACTGCGTACGACAACGCGACATCGCGTGCCGAACCCGACTTGTCTTGTGCAACGGCGACCAGGTGCGGCACGCCGCCGCCCTGGCTGTACGTGTTGCGCACAGTGTGGCCCGGCGCTTTCGGCGCGATCATGATGACGTCCAGATCCGCACGCGGGATCACCTGGCCGTAATGGATGTTGAAGCCGTGCGCGAAGGCGAGCGCCGCGCCTTGCTTGGCGTTGTCGTGCACTTCGTTCTTGTAGACTTCGGCGATCTGCTCGTCGGGCAGGAGCATCATGACCACATCTGCGCCCTTCACGGCTTCGGCCACTTCCTTCACCTTGAGGCCCGCGTTCTCGGCCTTGCTCCACGATGCGCCGCCACGGCGCAAGCCCACCGTCACGTTCACGCCGCTGTCCTTCAGGTTGAGCGCGTGTGCATGGCCTTGCGAGCCATAACCGATGATGGTGACTTGCTTGCCCTTGATGAGGGAGAGGTCGGCGTCCTTGTCGTAGAAAACTTTCATGGTGGTTCCTTGAGTCCTGATGCGTTGAATGGTTGCGCTACTTTGCTGCTATTTGATGAGGAAGGCGTCAGACCTTGAGAATCCGCTCGCCCCGGCCAATGCCGGAGCTGCCCGTGCGAACGGTTTCGAGGATCGCCGTGGCGTCGAGCGCCTGAATGAACGCGTCGAGCTTGTCGCTCGCGCCGGTCAGTTCCATCGTGTAGGTCTTCTCGGTCACGTCGATGATGCGGCCGCGGAAGATATCCGCCATGCGCTTCATTTCTTCGCGTTCCTTGCCGACCGCCCGTACCTTGATGAGCATCAGCTCGCGCTCGATGTGGGCGCCCTCTGTCAGGTCGACCACTTTCACCACCTCGATCAGGCGGTTCAGGTGCTTCGTGATCTGTTCGATCACGTCGTCCGAGCCAATCGAGACGATGGTCAGCCGCGACAGCGAACTGTCCTCGGTCGGCGCCACCGTCAGCGTTTCGATGTTATAGCCGCGTGCCGAAAAGAGCCCGACGACGCGCGATAACGCGCCCGGTTCGTTTTCCAGCAAAACGGAGATGATGTGTTTCATGTGTTTTTCCCGAATGTGTCCAGAAGTGGCCTTCGTTCGAAAAACCCGCGCGCGACGCTCGTCCTTTGTGAAGACAGGCGCGCGCGAGCCTCGCGAGACAAAGCCGCGTTATAGATCCTCAGACCCGAGCAGCATTTCCGTGATGCCTTTGCCTGCCTGCACCATCGGGAATACGTTTTCGGTGGGATCGGTCTGGAAGTCGAGAAATACGGTGCGATCCTTCAAACGCAGCGCTTCCTTCAGCGCCGGTTCGACGTCCGCGGTCTTTTCGACACGAATGCCGACGTGGCCATACGCCTCAGCCAGCTTCACGAAATCGGGCAGCGCGTCCATGTACGAACTGGAATAGCGCTTCTTGTATTCGATCTGCTGCCACTGGCGCACCATGCCGAGATAGCGGTTGTTCAGCGAAATGATCTTGACGGGCGTGTTGTACTGCTTGCACGTCGAGAGTTCCTGAATGCACATCTGGATGGAGCCTTCGCCCGTGATGCACACCACTTCGTCGTCAGGAAAGGCCATCTTCACGCCCATCGCCGCCGGCAGGCCGAAGCCCATCGTGCCGAGGCCGCCCGAGTTGATCCAGCGGCGCGGCTTGTTGAACGGATAGAACTGCGCCGCCCACATCTGGTGCTGGCCGACGTCGGAACACACGAACGCCTCGCCGTCGGTGAGCTCCCAGAGCTTCTCGACGACGTACTGCGGCTTGATGATCTCGCTCTTGCGGTCGTAAGACAGGCAGTCCTTCGAGCGCCAGCCTTCGATCTCGTCCCACCACGTCTTGAGCGCCTGCGTGTCCGGGCCGTGCTCCGCGTGCTGAAGCTGCTCGATCAGTTCCTTCAGCACCTCCTTCACGTCGCCGACGATCGGAATATCGACCTTCACGCGCTTGGAAATGGACGACGGATCAACGTCGATATGAATGATCTTGCGCGGCGACGACGCGAAGTGCTTCGGATCGCCGATCACGCGGTCGTCGAAGCGCGCGCCGATCGCGATCAGCACGTCGCAGTTCTGCATCGCCATGTTGGCTTCGTACGTGCCGTGCATGCCGAGCATGCCGAGGAACTTCTTGTCGGACGCGCGGTAGCCGCCGAGGCCCATCAGCGTGTTCGTGACGGGATAGCCGAGCAGATCGGCGAACTGGTTCAGCTCGCGCGATGCGTCCGCGAGAATGATGCCGCCGCCGGTATAGATGTACGGGCGCTTCGCCGACAGCAGCAGTTGCACCGCCTTGCGGATCTGGCCGGAATGGCCCTTCGTGACCGGGTTGTACGAGCGCAGCGACACGCTCTTGACCGGCTCGTACTTGCACGGCGCCTTCGACACGTCCTTCGGAATGTCGATCAGCACCGGGCCGGGACGGCCGGTACGCGCGATATAGAACGCCTTCTTGACGGTCGCGGCGAGGTCGCGCACGTCCTTCACGAGGAAGTTGTGCTTCACGCACGGACGCGTGATGCCGACGGTGTCGCATTCCTGGAAGGCGTCGAGGCCGATGGCCGCGGTGGGCACCTGGCCGCTGATGACGACGAGCGGAATCGAATCCATGTAGGCCGTGGCAATGCCGGTGACGGCATTGGTGACGCCCGGGCCCGAGGTCACGAGGCACACGCCCACGTTGCCGGTCGAGCGCGCGTAGGCGTCGGCGGCATGCACGGCGGCCTGTTCGTGGCGCACGAGAATGTGCTGGATCTGGTCCTGCTTGTACAGCTCGTCGTAGATGTAGAGTACCGAGCCGCCGGGATAACCCCAGATGAATTCGACCTTTTCGTCAGCAAGCGCGCGCATGAGCACGGTGCCGCCGATGGAGTCAGCTTCGTGAGGAGGAGTGGTATCCGACGTGGAGAATTCCGCGCTAGGCATGTTCATTCATCACCTTTCGAATTTTCGGCAAAAAATTGATTGGGTGCTCTCTACCGGGCTTGTGGCTCGGGTTCAAGCGGCGCGTCTAGGTTTGGCAGGCAAACTTCTTGGGCTCGCCTCAAAGCAGACATTTCACTGATGATGCGAGTCAGAAAATGTAACAGTGGCGTGCGCGGCGGGTCAAGCAAAAAGTTTCCGAATGCGCCGATAGCGCGGTATTCCGTGCCGCCTCGAATGAAAGCGTCTTGCAAGCGCAAGCTGTCGAATGCATGGTCATTTGACCGAACGCACGTCGCCAACGGCAACAAAACATCTCAAATTGTCCGGATGCCGCGAAACTTTGCTAGGATTCGCAGGTTTTCCTCGAACCTCACGATCCCTTTCGACGCAAATTCGTTGCGCCGGGTCCCCAACGGATGGCATCAGACAAGGAACTCGCCGATTTCCTGGCGGGCGTCGAAAGACGCGCGTTCAAGCAAACCGTGTACACCGTTCGCGACGACGACGCGGCGCTCGACATCGTGCAAGACGCGATGATCAAGCTGGCGGAAAAATACGGCGACCGCCCACCATCCGAGCTTCCGCTCCTGTTCCAGCGTATCCTGCAGAACGCGACGCATGATTATTTCCGTCGCCAGAAGGTGCGCAACACCTGGGTCAGCCTCTTCTCGTCCTTCGGCAACGCCGACGACGACGAATTCGACCCGCTCGAAACCTTCGAATCCGAAGACGGCGCGGCCGGCAGCGAAAGCAGCGAAAGCAAACTGGAGCGCGAACAGGTATTGAATCTGATCGACGCCGAAATCCAGAAACTGCCCGCGCGTCAACGGGAAGCGTTTCTCATGCGTTACTGGGAAGACATGGATGTCGCCGAGACGGCCGCCGCGATGGGGTGCTCCGAGGGCAGCGTGAAGACGCACTGTTCACGCGCCACGCACACTCTCGCACAAGCCCTGAAAGCCAAAGGGATCACGCTATGAGTTCCGCTCTTGAAACGAAGGAAAACGAGTTCGCGCTGAAGGTCGTGCGCGCACTCGACGAAAACACGTCGAATATTCCGGCTGCCGCCGTCGACCGGTTGCGCGATGCGCGCCGCGTCGCGATCGCGCGCAAGAAGCCGGAGAAAGTGGCCGTCACGATGGCCGCGCCCGCGTTCACGCCGGCCTTCGCCGGCGCGGGCGGAACGCTCACGACGGGCGAGTCCGGGGACGATCATCGTCCGAAGGGACTGCTCGCGCGGCTCGGCGGGCTCGGCCTCGCCTGGCCGCTCGCGGCGCTCATCATCGGACTGGCGGGCATCGCGTACTGGGAAGATCAGCAGCGCAAGGCGGAACTCGCCGAAATCGACGCGGCCATGATGAGCGACAGCCTGCCGATCGACGCCTATCTCGATCACGGTTTCAACGCGTACCTGACGCGCAATCATTAAGCACTGAATACAGCGGGGGAATTTTCGGGTGAGTTACAAGCGCGGTCTCGCGATTGTCTTTGGTTGCGCGATTGCGGGTCTGGTTGCGTTCGCCGCGACTTATCCGCGCTTTTATTCCACCGCCGCCACGCCTTCGGCCGCCGCCGCGCCGAGCGGCGGTTCGGGCGCGGCTGTCGATGCGAGCGGCTCGCCGCTGTCCGCCTTGTCTTCCGAAAGCCCGCTCGCCTGGAGCCGTCTCACCGAAGCGCAGCACGCCGCGCTCGCGCCTTTCGCCACGCAGTGGGACTCTTTCTCCGACGAACGCAAGCAGAAGTGGCTGAAGATCGCGTCGCGGTTCCATCGGATGTCGCCCGAAGCGCAGAAGCATCTGCATCAGCGCATGGAGGAATGGGTGCGCCTCACGCCGGACCAGCGCAAGGTCGCGCGCGAAAACTATCAGGTATCCAAATCGGTGCCGCTGGAAAAGCGCGAAAAGGCGTGGGACGCCTATCAGAAGCTGTCCGAAGAACAGAAGAAGAAGCTTGCCGCGAGCGAGCACGTGCGCCGTCCGACCGTAGTCTCCGCGCCGCCCACGGGCAAAACCGAAGTGAAGGACATCAACCGCCTCGTCGCGGCGCGCGAGCAGGGGCATGCATCCGGACACGCGGAAGGCGGATCGGCCGTCGCACCCGCCGCGCCGGTCTCCGGCGTGCCGACGCAGCCCGCCATTCCCAACGCCGCGAGCATCGTGCCGGCCACGCCGATACCGGTGTCGCCGCAGCAGGCGCCCTCGATGTACAACGGCTCGTGAGCGCGCAGCCGGCAGTGCTCAGCGTCGATCCGATGCGCGCGCCCACGCTGCGCCGCCGCCTCGCGACGATGCTCTACGAGAGCGTGATACTTTTCGGCGTGGTGTTCCTCGCCGGCTATCTCTTCAGCACGCTCACGCAGCAACGCAACGGCCTCACGCATCACAACTGGCTGATGTCGTGGATTGGCATCGTGCTCGCGGCCTACTTCGTGTACTTCTGGACCCACGGCGGCCAGACCCTGCCGATGAAAACCTGGCGCCTCAAGGTCGTCGACGCGCACGGCCAGCCGCTCGGAACGGGCCGCGCGCTAGCGCGTTACGCCCTCGCGTGGCTGTGGTTCCTGCCACCGCTCGCGTTGCATCCGCTCTTCTCCCTCGCCGTGCCGCAGACGCTCGCCGTCTTCGCGGCATGGGTCGCGCTGTGGGCCGCCGCCGCGTGGCTCGATCCGGCGCGTCAATTCCTCCATGACCGCCTCGCCGGCACACGCATCGTCGCCGCGCAACCTGTTGTCAAGTAATAAGAACTTCTCGTGACTGTCACGGCTCGGTCACGGCCGCATGGCGCAATGTGCATACCGAAACCCGATGCGCGAGCCAATGGCCTTCAACCCGTCAGCCCCGCCCTCTCCTTTCAGCCTTAGTCACAACGAACTGCGCGCCGGTCCTTTCGCACTGCGATCCGAGTCCAGGGAATCCCATGAGTCCGCGTCGACCGGCGCGCCCGTCCATCGCGACGAGCCCGCCGATTCCGGCGACGCGCCGCAGCGTTATCGCACGATCTGGCTCTCGGACATCCATCTCGGCTCGGGCGGCTGCCAGGCGAACTATCTCCTCGATTTCCTGCGCCATCACGAGTCGGAGTATCTGTATCTCGTCGGCGACATCATCGACGGATGGCAGTTGCGCAAGGGCTGGTTCTGGCCGCAGGCGCACAACGACGTCGTGCAGAAAATCCTGCGCAAGGCGCGCAAGGGCACGCAGGTCATCTTCATCCCGGGCAATCACGACGAAGCCGCGCGCCAGTTCTGCGATCTCGCGTTCGGCGACATCCACGTGCGCGGCGAAGCCTTCCATACGACGCTCGCGGGCAAGCGTCTGTGGATCGTGCACGGCGATCTCTTCGACGGCGTGATCCAGCACGCGAAATGGCTCGCCTATCTCGGCGACACCGCCTACACCGCCATCCTGCTGCTCAACCGCTGGTTCAATCGCGTGCGGTCGAAACTCGGCTTCAACTACTGGTCGCTGTCGCAATACCTGAAGCATCAGGTGAAGAACGCGGTGAACTTCATCTCGCAGTTCGAGCGCGTGATGACCGACGAAGCGCGCCGCCGCGGCTGCGACGGCGTCGTGTGCGGGCATATCCACAAGGCCGAGATCCGCGACATCGACGGCATTCTCTACTGCAACGACGGCGACTGGGTCGAAAGTCTCTCGGCGCTCGTCGAGACCCATGACGGCGAACTGAAGATCGTCTACTGGACCGTGATGCGCTCGCCCGAAGCACATGCGGGCAAAGCGCGCGCGACCGTCTGAATTCCGAACGAACCACGGGGCCAAAGCCGATGAAAATCATGATCGTTACCGACGCATGGGAGCCGCAGGTCAACGGCGTCGTGCGTACGCTCACGCAAACCACGAAGGAGCTCACCGCGCTCGGACATCGCGTGGAGTTGCTCACGCCGCTCGAATTCAGGACGATCCCTTGCCCGACCTATCCGGAGATTCGCCTGTCGCTGATGCCGGGCCGGCGCGTCGCCGAGCGTATCGACGCATTCGCGCCGGATGCGTTGCACATCGCCACCGAAGGGCCGCTCGGGCTCGCCGCGCGCTCGTATGCGCTGCGCCACAAGCTGCCCTTCACGACCGCGTATCACACGCGCTTTCCCGAGTACGTGAACGCGCGCTTCGGCATTCCGCTCGCGATGACGTATCGCTTCCTGCACTGGTTCCACAAGAACTCGCAGGCGGTGATGGCGCCGACGCCCGTCGTCAAAAGCGATCTTGAACGCTACGGCTTCACCAACGTCGTGCTGTGGACGCGCGGCGTCGATCTCGACATCTTCCATCCGATGGAGTCGAAGGTGCTCAACACCGCCCGGCCGATTTTTCTGTATGTCGGGCGCGTGGCGGTCGAGAAGAACGTCGAGGCATTTCTGAAGCTCGATCTGCCCGGCTCGAAGTGGGTCGCGGGCGAAGGTCCGGCGCTCGCGGAACTGAAGTCGCGCTACACGAACGTCAACTATCTCGGCGTGCTGTCGCAGCCGGAACTGGCGAAGGTCTATGCGGCGGCGGACGTCTTCGTGTTCCCCAGCCGCACCGATACCTTCGGCCTGGTTCTGCTCGAAGCGATGGCTTGCGGCACGCCGGTCGCGGCGTACCCGGTGACGGGCCCGATCGATGTGCTCGGCGCGAACGGCCCGGGCGCGCTTCACGACGATCTGCGCGAAGCCTGCCTGCACGCGCTGAAGATCGAGCGCGCGGACGCCCGCGCATGGGCCGAACGTTTCTCGTGGCGCGCCGCATCGGAGCAATTCGCGTCGCACTTGCGGCAGTTCGGTCCGCGCGCCGCGAGTTCCGACCGGGCGGCCGCATGACGCGACGCGCCGTCGCGCAGGAACGAGCCGAAGCGAATCCGCGCGCCGGAGCGCCCGCGGCGGCTCGCGCGCGCGATCCCTTCGACGACGACCCCGAAGACATCGACGAAACACCTGCTCAACCGGCCGAGCCGCTCGGCCCGGACGATCTGCCCTTCAACCCCTACAAGGGCAACCGCGGCTTCACCCGCGCCTGGCACGCGATGAAGAATTCGCTCTACGGCTTTCGCGTCGCGATTCGCGAGGAAAGCGCGTTCCGTCAGGAGCTGACGCTCGCGGCGATCCTGTTGCCGTGCGGCCTCATCGTGCCGGTCGCGCCGGTCGAGCGCGCGGCGCTGATCGCGTCGGTGCTGCTGGTGCTCATCGTCGAATTGCTCAATTCGAGCGTCGAGGCAGCCATCGACCGCATTTCGCTCGAACGTCACGAACTGTCGAAGCGGGCGAAGGATTTCGGCAGCGCCGCGGTCATGGTCGCGCTCGGCGTGTGCGTCATCACGTGGGGCTTGATTTTGTGGCCGCTGGCATCGCCGCTTGCATCCGTCTGGCTCGCGCGTATCTTATAAACGAGAACGGCCGCGCGCAAAGCCCGCAGCCGTGCCGCCGAACGACCGGTTTATAATCGTCCGACATTCTCAAAAATAGCAACTGACGCGGCCGCGCGAGCGCTCATCCCGAGCCCCCGCTGCCCGATGCCAAGGTCGGACGACATGGAAGCCAAACCACCCCGCCGCACCCGCGAACGGATACTCGAGCTGTCGCTGAAGTTGTTCAACGATATCGGCGAGCCTAACGTCACCACGACGACGATCGCCGAAGAGATGGAAATCAGTCCAGGTAACCTGTACTACCATTTCCGCAACAAAGACGACATCATCAACAGCATCTTCGCGCAGTTCGAGCAGCAGATTCAGAAGCGTCTGCGCTTTCCGGACGATCATCGCCCGACGATCGACGAGATGTGGTCGTATCTGCAATACATGGCGGATTTCCTCTGGACTTACCGCTTCCTGTATCGCGACCTGAACGACCTGCTCGCGCGCAACCGCACGCTCGAAACGCACTTCAAGCAGATCATCACGCACAAGGTGCATTTCGCGAGCCAGTTGTGCGAGGCGCTCGTGGCCGATCAGGAAATGGTCGCGACGCCCGACGAGATCAAGGTGATCGCGACGAACATCGGCGTGATCGCCACGTACTGGCTTTCGTACCAGTACGTGATGAATCCGCGCAAGTACAACGATCAGGAAGCGATCCGCGCGGAGCTGCATCAGGCGAGCCTGCACATCATCTCGATCATGGCGCCGTATCTGCGCGGGCGTTCGCGTCAACTGTTCGACGACCTCGTTTCAGGTAAGCTGCCGAAGCGCGAATATGCGGACTTTTTGCCGCCGCGCGACGATGCAAAGACCGAAACAAAGGATTCCAGATAAATGAAGGCAGTGTGTGTCTATTGCGGCTCCTCCAACGGAGCCCGCCCCGTCTATGCGGAAGCGGCCAAGGCGTTCGGCCGCGCGCTGGTTCAGAACAACCTCTCGCTGGTCTACGGCGGCGGCCGCGTCGGCCTGATGGGACTGATCGCCGATGAAGTGCTCGCCGCCGGCGGGCGCGCGGTCGGCGTGATTCCCGAATTGCTGCTCGCGAAGGAAGTCGGCCATACCGATCTCACCGAACTGCACGTCGTACCCGACATGCACGAACGCAAAAAGAAGATGGCCGATCTCTCCGATGCGTTCGTCGCGATGCCGGGCGGCGTCGGCACGTTCGAGGAGTTTTTCGAGGTGTACACGTGGGCGCAGCTCGGCTATCACCAGAAGCCGGTCGGTCTGCTCGACGTGAACGGCTACTTCGATCCGCTTCTGGCGATGCTGCGGCATACCGTCGAAGAAGGCTTCATGCGCGAGCCGTATCTGGATCTCATCCAGGTCGCAGCCGAACCCGCCGAGATGATCGACAAACTCGCGCGCTACGTTCCGCCCGCAAACGACAAGTGGTCCGAAAAACGCAACGCCGTCTGAGGAACAGCGCATGTCCAAAGTCATCCTGATTACCGGTGCAAGCCGCGGCATCGGCCGCTCGGCTGCGGTGCTCGCGGGCGCGCGCGGCTGGTCCGTCGGCGTGAACTATGCGTCGAACGCAGCCGCCGCCGATGAAACCGTCGCGGCGGTCGAGGCTGCCGGCGGCAAGGCCATCGCCATTCACGGCGACGTGAGCGACGAAGCCGCGATCATCGCGATGTTCGACGCGACCGAGCAAGCCTTCGGCAAGCTCGATGGCGTCGTGAACAACGCGGGCATCGTCGCGCCCGGCTCCAGGCTCGCGGATATGGACATCGCGCGCATGAAGCGAATCTTCGACATCAATGTGCTCGGCGCGTATCTGTGCGCGCGCGAGGCGGCGCGGCGCATGTCGACTTCGCGCGGCGGCAAGGGTGGGTCGCTGGTGAACGTGTCGTCGGCGGCGGCGCGGCTGGGCGGTCCCGGCGAATATGTCGACTACGCGGGGTCCAAGGGCGCGATCGATACCTTGACCATCGGGCTGTCGAAGGAACTCGGGCCCGAAGGCGTGCGCGTGAACGCGATTCGCCCCGGACTCATCGATACCGACATCCACGCGAGCGGCGGCAAGCCGGATCGCGCGCACGTGCTCGGCGTGCAGACGCCGATCGGACGCGCGGGCACGGCTGATGAAGTCGGCGAGTCGATCGTGTGGCTGCTGTCGGATGCGTCGTCGTATGTGTCGGGGGCGATTCTGGATGTGGCGGGCGGACGGTAGCGTTCGGGACGGCGGGCTCAAAACCCGCCGTGCTTCGCCAGCCACGCTTCCTCATCGGCCAGCATCTCCCGCCCCAGAATCCGGTTGCGATGCGGAAAGCGCCCGAAGCGTTCGATGACCTCCGCGTGCTCCAGCGCCGATTCGTAGAAACTCGAAATACCCGTCTCGTCTTTCAGTTTTCCGAAGAGTCGCAACGACTCCCGCTGGCTTTCGGGCGCTTCATCATGCTCGAACGGCATATAGGCGAACGCGCGATGATACGCGCTCGGGAGACGTATATCGTCGCCCCGCTCCACCAGCGTCTTCGCCAGCGCCAGCGCGCGGCCATCGCCCGCAAACGCGCGCGGCGTGTTCCGATAACAATTGCGCGATAGTTGATCGAGCAGCACGATCAGCGCGAGCGCGCCGAGCGGCGTGCGCTCCCAATCCTGCAAACCGCCCGCGTGCGCCGCTTCGAGCAACGCGCCGAAGCTTTCGGCAAGCAGCGAATCGAAAGCGCGTTTCTTGCGCCACCACAATTTGCGATCCGCTCCGAACTCCGCAGAACCCGGCTCGCCGAACCAGAGATCGAGCACGGCCTGCGCGCGCGGGTCCATGCTCAGACCAGTTCCAGCACGAGCCGCCGCGTGCGCGCGCTCTTCTTCTCCAGCTTCGCGATGCGCAGCGCGCCGATCTCGCCGGTGTTGCGCACATGTGTGCCGCCGCACGGCTGCAGATCCACGTTCTCGATGCGCAACAGGCGCACGCGGCCGAGGCCCATCGGCGGTTTCACGCTCATCGTGCGGACGAGTTCGGGGCGCGCGGCCATTTCGTCGTCGGTGATCCATTCGGTCTGCACGTCGTGCGCGCCGCCGATCAATGCGTTCAGCTTCGCTTCGACGGCTTCGCGTTCGATCGGTTCGACCGTCGCCAGATCGAGGCGCGCGTAATCGGTGGTGATGCTGCAGCCGTCGACCGGAAACGGCAGCACGGCGCAGATCAGATGGCTCGCTGTATGCAGCCGCATATGCCGATACCGCCGCGCCCAGTCGATCTCCGCGCTCACCGTGTCGCCAACCGCGAGTTTCGCCAGCGCGTCGTCCTGACCCGGCGCGGGCACATGCACCGCGTCATCCGGCGTCGCGCCTTCGAACTTCGCCTTGCGCGTATCGGCGATCGCGATGACCGTGCCGTCCGCCAGCGTCAACGTGCCCGCGTCGGCGGCCTGGCCGCCGCCGAGCGGATAGAACACGGTCTGATCGAGGTGAATGCCCTGCTCGTCGATTGCGGTGACGGTCGCGTCGCAACGCGTCAGATAGGCGTCCTCGCGAAAGAGTGCGCGTGTGCTCATGTCGGTGATTCCTTGTGTTGCGGGGAGTTGAGACGATTCCTCGACGATGATGCACCACGCGCGTCATGCGTGAACCGATACAAAACCCAGTGTTTCAACCGGGACGGTTGCGCATCCAGTCGGCGGTGTCGAAGAAGGATGTCAGAAGACGCTCGCGCACGGATTCTTCGATGCCGACGTCTTCCATCGCCCAGGCCATGCAGCGCAGCCATTGATCGCGCTCGGTCGACGCGATCGCGAACGGCAGATGCCGCGCCCGCAAACGCGGATGCCCGAAGCGGCTGATGTAATGATCCGGGCCGCCCATCCAGCCGCACAGGAACCAGAACGTCTTGTCGCGCGAATTGTCGAGCGTCGGCGGATGCAGCGCGCGGATGCCCGCGAATTCGGGCTCGAGATCCATCAGGTCGTAGAAACGATCGACCATCGCGCGCAGGCGTTCCTCGCCGCCGATCAGTTCGAAGGCGGTCGGCTTCTGGGCTTCGTCGTCGGAAGGAGATTGATTTGCTTCGGTCATGGCTCAAACAAAAAATTACGCATCGCGCAGGGATTGCAGAGCCGGGCGCGCCAGCACGCGCCGCAGGCTCAGCCAGCCGCTCAAGGCCGCGCACGCGATACCCGCCACGATGCCCGTGGGCAAGAGCCACGGATTGAAATCGATATGAAACTCGAACACGCGCGCCGCGAGCACGTAGCCGATGCCCTGCGCGCCGAGCGCCGCCATCAGGCCCGAGAGCGCGCCCACGGCGACGAACTCCGCCACCTGCACCGCGCGCACCTGCTTGTGCGACGCACCGAGCGCGCGCAGCAGCGCGGACTCGCGCACGCGTTCGTCGCGCGTGCCGGCGAGCGCCGCGTACAGCACGAGCACGCCCGCCGCGAGCGTGAAGAGGAACAGGAACTGCACCGCGCCGATCACCTGCGCGAGCGTGCGATGGATCTGCGCGAGAATCGGCGCGATATCGATGGCCGTCACGTTCGGATAACGCGCGACGAGGCCGTCGATCACGCGCTCCTCCTGCGTCGGCAGATGAAAGCTCGTGATGAAGGTCGCCGGCAGGTCCGCGAGCGCCTCGGGCGGCAGCAGCACGAAGAAGTTGACCTTGAACGAGTTCCAGTCGACCTTGCGGATACTCGTCACGGGCGCTTCGACCGGCAGACCGGCGACGTCGAAACGCAGCGTATCGCCCATCTTTACGCGAATCGTCTTCGCGATGCCCTCCTCGATCGACACCTGCGGCTTCGCGTCCTTGCCGAACCACGCGCCTTGCGTCACGCGATTGTCGCCGGGCAGCTCGGTCGTGTAGGAGAGGTTGAATTCGCGATCGACGAGGCGTTTCGCGTCGGCTTTGTCGTAGTCGTCCGGATTCACCGGCTTGTTGTTGATGGCGATCAGACGCGCGCGCACCATCGGCGAGAGCGCGGCGGCGGGTTGGCCGTGCGTGTGCAGATAGTCGAGCACGCCTGGGCGCTGATCCGGCTGTATGTCGATGAGAAACTGATTCGGCGCATCGGGCGGCGTCGCGTCGCGCCAGCCCTTGATGAGATCGTTGCGCGTCATGCCGATGAGCAGCAGGCACATCAGCCCAATGCCGAGCGCGGTGATCTGCAGCGCGCTCGATCCGCTGCGCCGCTCCAGCGACGCGAGCGCATAACGCCAGCCGACGCCCGCGCGGCTCTTTTCGCGCCGCACGAAGCGCGCCGCCGCCCACAGCGCCGCGCGCGCGATCGCGCCGAACACGAGCAGGCCCGCCGCGAAACCGCCCGCGACGATGCCGCCGAGCTTCAGCTCGCCCGCCGCGAGGATCAGCAGCGCCGCGAACAGCAGCACGCCGACGCCATACGCCGCATGCGCGACGCGCTGCGCATCGCCCAGTTCGCGGCGAATCACGTGCACCGGCGGCACGCGCGTGATCGGCAAGAGCGGCGGCAATGCGAAGCCGAGCAGCAGCACGAGACCCATCGCGATGCCTTGCAGCGCAGGCCAGACGCTCGGCTGCGGCAACTCGACATCGACGAGCGAGCCGAGCCAGTTCAGCAGCACCAGATGGCCGCCGAAACCGAGCACGACGCCCACCGCGCTGCCGATCAGACCGATCGCGAGGAATTCATTCAGAAACAGCGCGCGCAGCGTGCGCTGGCTGACGCCGAGACAACGCATTGCGGCGCAGCCGTCGAGATGCCGCCGCGCGAAGCGATGCGCGGCCATCGCGACCGCGACCGCCGCGAGCAGCGCGGTCAGGAGCGACACGAGCGTGAGGAAATGGCCCGCGCGGTCGATCGTCTGACGCACTTGCGGCTGGCCATCGGACAGCGACTCCAGCGCGACGCCGCGCAGCTTGCCGCCATCGGCTTTCTCCCGCGCGAACTTCGCGAACTGCTCGACCTGAGGGTCGGGACCGGCGACGAGCAATCGATACGTCACGCGGCTGCCGTAACCGATCAGGCCGGTGCCCGCGATCTCGTCGGCGCGCATCAGCAGGCGCGGCGAGAAGTTGACGAACGAGAAACCGCGATCCAGCTCGCGCGTGATGACGGCCGCAACCGTGAACGTGCGCGTGCCGACCTTCACGGTGCCGCCGACCTGCGTCTTGAGCGCGTCGAGCAAGGCGGGATCGACCCAGACCGTGCCGGGCGCGGGGATGCCGTGCGCGGGGGCATCGGCGGCATCGATGCCCGGCGCGATGCGCAGCGCGCCGCGCAACGGATAGCCCGGCGTCACGCCCTTGATCGCCGCGAGCCGCGAGGCCGGCTGCGCGGACGTCGAGCTGATCATGCTGGGGAAGATGGTCGTGTTCGCCGTGTCGAGCCCGAGCGACTTCGCCTCGCTCGCGAACATCGGATCGACGGGGTGATCGGCGCGCACGATGAAATCGGCGGCGATCATCTGACGCCCGTCGCGCGCGAGCCCCTGACGCATACGATCGGAGAGAAAGCCGACGCTCGACAGCGCGGCCACCGCCAGCACCAGCGCGAGCAGCAGCATCGTGAGTTCGCCCGCGCGCCAGTCGCGCGCGGTCATGCGCCATGCCTGGCGCACCGTCTGCGTGAATCCGAGTTTGATGGTCGGGTGCGAATGCCCTGCCTTGCGTGCAGCCTGATCGTTCCTGAATGCAGTGCTCAATCGTGCTTGCTCCGCAATCGGTTCATGCGCGCGTAAGTGCTCGGCAGCATGTGCTTGGCCATGCGCGACACGCCGCCGTGCACGCCGCGCGCGAGCCGCGGCAGCGCCCAGCCCGCGAGCACGAGAAACACCAGCACGAGCACGAGAAACAGCAGCGGCACGAACAGCGCGAGCGTGATGCCGGCGAGCGCGCCGACATCCTCGGTCGCCGACGCCGCCCAGTTCGACACAGGTTCCGGCGACAGATTGATGAGCGCGCGCGTGCCCGCCTTCGCGAAGTGCGATGCGCCGGCGAGCGTGCCGCCCGCGAGCGCGGCGATGGTGAGCATGGCGGGATCGGCGTGGCCGAGCGAGCCGGCAGCGAGCACGGCGCCCGCCGGAATACGGATGAAGGTGTGGACCGCGTCCCACAGGGAATCGACGGCGGGAATCTTGTCGGCGAGAAATTCGACGACCGCGAGCACCGCCGCGACGCCGATCACCCACGGCGAGCCGAGCACCGCGAGCGAATCCGGCAGATGGACGACGCCCATGCGCTGGAACATGCCGGCGATGAAGACGGTAAGGTACAGGCGCAGCCCGCTAGCCCATGACAGGCCCGCAGCGAGCGAAAGTGACTCAAGCATTGCCGCCTCCCTTATTGCGCCAGCTGCCGGATTTCGCCGCTTGCGGACGATTCACCGGATGAAAAGAGCGGTCTTTCCGGAAAATGCCGAGAAAAGCCGCCCACATCCATGAAGATACATCGAAAACCGCTGAATATAGGAATCGGACGAAAGACCGAATGACCTCAGACCATTATATCCACGCCAATACGTGCGGTGCAGCAACGGTTTCAGCGAATGCCGATTCCGGCGTGCCGGGTGCGGGACGGTGGCGCGGGCGCAACGGACGCTTTCAGTGGCCCGACGAGATCTTCAGTCCGACGAGGCCCGCGACGATCAGCAACGCGCTGAAAATCCGCGCCGCCGACAGCGCCTCGCCCATGAACACGATGCCGAACACGAACGCGCCGACCGCGCCGATGCCCGTCCACACGGCGTAGGCCGTGCCGAGCGGCAACTGGCGCATGGCCATCGCGAGCAGCACGAAACTGCCGATCGCGGTGATCAGCGTGAAGATCGACGGACCGAGCCGTGTGAAGCCTTCGGAGGATTTGAGACCGGCGGCCCATGCGACTTCCAGCACACCGGCGATGAAGAGAAGAATCCAGGACATCGGGCGACTCCCTGTGAAAATGGGGCCGTCCCCGATGAAACGAGGCGCATGCGGTCGTCCGCACGGCCTATGACTAGAGGCGAAATTGTATCAAATTGGTGCATCGACGTCCTGCGGGTGCGGCGTCTCGTCACGCGGCGCGTGGCCGCGTTCCTGAAAACCGTGTATTAAGGAAGAAAAAGGAAGATCAGCGTCCGCGCGCGGCGCATCCCTTCGACATATCCGCTGCAAAAAGCCTGAACCAAGGAGCGTTCATGGATGTCGATTCGGTCCTGCTCTCCCGTTTCCAGTTCGCGTGGGTCGTCGCGTTCCACATTCTGCTGCCGGCTTTCACGGTCGGCCTGTCGTGCTACATCGCGACGCTCGAGTTCAACTGGTGGATCACCAAACGCGACGTCTACCGCCGCCTGTCTGCGTTCTGGCTGAAAATTTTCGCGGTGTCGTTCGGCATGGGCGTGGTGTCGGGCATCGTCATGCCCTTTCAGTTCGGCACCAACTGGAGCCGCTTCTCCGATGCCACCGCGAACGTCGTCGGCCCGTTGATGGGCTACGAAGTGCTGACCGCGTTCTTCCTCGAATCGGCGTTTCTCGGCGTGCTGCTGTTCGGGCGCAAGCTCGTGCCGCAGTGGGCGCACGTGATGTCCGCGATTTTCGTCGCGGCGGGCACGGTGATTTCGTCGTTCTGGATTCTCGCCGTCAATAGCTGGATGCAGACGCCGCAGGGGCATCGCATGCTGCCCGACGGCCGCTTCGAAGTGGTGAGCTTCTTCGACGTGATCTTCACGCCGTCGTTTCCCTACCGGCTCGGACACACGGTGAGCGCGTTTCTCGTGACGGCGGGCTTCGTCATTCTCGGCATCGGCGCGATGTATTTGCGCGAGCGGCGCGCGCTCGAGGAAAGCCGCGTGATGGTCAAGATGTCGCTGATCTTTCTGATCATCATGGTGCCAGTGCAGATGGTGATCGGCGACGCGCACGGCCTCAACACGCTCAAGCATCAGCCCGCCAAGCTCGCGGCGATGGAAGGCCTGTGGGAATCCGGCACGCGCATCCCGGCCAATCTCTTTTCCATTCCCGATCAGGATGAAGAGCGCAACCACTTCGAGATATCGATTCCGGTGCTCGGCAGCCTGTATCTGACGCACGATCCGAACGGCTTCGTGCGCGGACTGAAGGACTTTCCGCGCGAGGACCGGCCGCCGGTGGCGGTCGTGTTCTTCGCGTTCCACATCATGGTCGGCATTGCGCTTCTGATGTTCGCGCTCGTGCTGTGGGGCATCGTGCAGTTCGCGCGCGGCAGGATCGAGACGAGCACGCGCTGGCTGCGCGCGGCCACCTGGGCGATGCCGCTCGGCTTCATCGCCGTGATCGCCGGCTGGACCACCACCGAAGCCGGCCGCCAGCCGTGGACCGTCTACGGCATCCTGCGCACCAAGGATTCGGTGACGCCCTCGCTCACCGCCACCGATGTCGGCCTGTCGTGGCTGCTCTACGTGCTCGCGTATCTCGTCATCTTCGGCGCGGGTTTCTTTCTGCTGCGGCGGCTGGTGCGCGTCGGGCCGGCCGAAGTCGCGCACGCGCACGAGAAGGAAGAACTCGACACCAGATCCCGCGCGGCGCGCCCGCTCTCGGCGGTATCGGCGGCGCCAGGCGGCGCGGCGCGATCCGTGAACGGGGACGATATCGTGCCCCCCGGGCGCGGGCGCCCTTAACGTCGACGACGGAGAACGCGATGCTCGATCTCGTGCCGCTGTGGGCCGCCATTCTCGCGCTGGCGGTGTTCATGTATGTGCTGCTCGACGGCTTCGATCTCGGCGTCGGCATGATGTTCCTGCTGCGCCGCGACCCCGACTCGCGCAACCTGATGATCAACTCTGTCGCGCCGGTCTGGGACTTCAACGAGACCTGGCTCATCCTCGGCGGCGGCGGCCTCTTCGCGGTCTTTCCGCTCGCGTTCGCGATCATCGTGCCGGCGGTCTACTTCCCGATTCTCTTCATGCTGCTCGGGCTGATCTTTCGCGGCGTGGCGTTCGAGTTTCGCGAGGTGATCGGCGCGCGCAAGTGGCTGTGGGACGCCGCGTTCGGCTGCGGCTCGCTCGTCGCGACGTTCTCGCAGGGCATCGTGCTCGGCATGTTCATCCAGGGCTTTCCGATCGAAGGCCGCGTCTATGTGGGCACGAGCTGGAACTGGGTCGCGCCGTTTCCGCTGCTGGTCGGCGTGGGGCTGATTTTCGGCTACGCGCTGCAGGGTACGACGTGGCTCGTGCTCAAGACCGAAGGCGAACTGCAGCAATGGAGCCGAACCATGGCGCGTTATGCGCTGCTTGGCGTGATCGCGTTCATTCTGCTCATCAGCCTGTGGACGCCGCTCAAGGATGCGCGCATCGCGGCGCGCTGGTTCGGCTTTCCGCAGAGCTTTCTGTTCGCGCCGGTGCCCGTTCTGACCGTGCTGCTCGCGTGGACGCTATGGTCGAGCCTCGCGAAAGGCCGCGAAGTGTTGCCGTTCCTGTGTTCGATCGGACTGTTCTTTCTTGCGTTCACGGGGCTCGTGATCAGCCTGTGGCCGTTTATCGCGCCGCCATCGGTGACGCTGTGGGACGCGTCGGCCGCGCCGCTGTCGCATCAGTTTCTGTTGATCGGGACGATGTTTCTCTTGCCCGTGCTCGTGATCTACGTGATCTGGTCGTATTGGGTGTTTCGCGGCAAAGTGCGTGGGGATATTGGGTATCACGCGTGAGAGCGATCAGGCTTTCGCCGGATCCCGTGATCGTGTTGGTCTATTGGCGTTGCCCCTGTGCGGGGCGGCAGTCACTTTCTTTGCTGCTGCAAAGAAAGTAACCAAAGAAACAGCTTGAGACGCCCGCGGTCATACGCAATTTGGGTGTTCTTCTCGTTGTTCGTGGCCTCTGTAGCGAGTGCCCTCGTAGGCCTGACCGGGCTTGGACCGCGCACGGTCTGACAAGCTAGTTGGTTGAGCGCGCTGGTCAGCACGAAATAGCTTCGGCACAGCGCTGCGCGCTGCCGTTGGGTAGGCAAGGGAAACCGACGAGAAAAGAGAAGCGCAGAAGCACACGCAGACCCGATTGACCCGTCGGCCGCGCAGCGGGCCGGAGCCATTTCGTGCTGAACCAGCCACGCACGTGGTGCGATGTGGCAGACCGTGCGCGGTCCAAGCCCGGTTATGCCTACGAGGGCACTCGCTACAGACGCCACGAGCGAGGAGAAGAACACCCAAATTGCGTGTGACCGCGGGCGTCTCGAGCTGCTTTCTTTGGTTACTTTCTTTGCAGCAGCAAAGAAAGTGACTGCCGCCCCGCACAGGGGCAACGCCAATAGACCAACACGCTAACGGGATCCGGCGAAGTCAGAGCTTCTGCTGAGTAGCAAGCGACAGAATCCGCGCCCACTTGTGGGCTTCTCCACGATCACGCATCGGCAGCTTCCATTCCCCGTGCTTCGCATCCTGCACATCGAGCACGACCTGCCACGCGCCATCCGCCGCAGCCGGCTCCTGCATCCGCGCCCCGCGCAAGTCCGCGAAAATATAGCTGCCGCGCTCCTCGCCGACGCGCACATCGCACAGACGCTTACCCGCCGCGACCCGCACGCCGCCCCAGTCGGTCCTGAGCTCGTGGGTCCAGTCACCGTTCTCGCCACGCCGCAGGTTCGGCGCAATCTCACGACGGCTCGCAAGCCAGCGCATCACGCCAGCGGCGATCGCGAGCAGCGCCACGATCGCCGCGCCCACCGCCACGCCCAGGCCGAAATGCGCGTGCAGCGCGTTGAACGACCACACCGCGCCGTAAATCAGCAACGCCAGAAAGACAAATGCGATGACGATGGGCATGGCCGCCTCAGCCGATCGAAGAAGCGCGCATCACTGCGCCTTGTGCTTCGCGTTCCAGTCGCGCAGCGCCTGCAGCGTGTTCGCGACGTGCTGGTCCGGCGACAGACTCGTGTACTCGTAGATGACCTTGCCGTCCGGCGCGATCACGTAGGACACGCGATTGGCCATCGTGCTCTTCATCGGCATGGAGGCGTCGTAGGAACGGATGATCTTCGAGTCCTGATCCGCCGCGACCGGGAACTTGCTGCGGCACTCGCTCACGGAGAACTTCTTCAGCGTATCGATGTTGTCGTGCGACACACCGATGACCGTCGCGCCCTCGGCCTTGTACTGATCGACCGCTTCGGCGAATTCGTGCGCCTCGATCGTGCAGCCCTTCGTGAACGCCGCCGGATAGAAGTACAGGACCACGGGGCCTTTCTTCAACGCATCCGCGAGCGAGTAGTCGTACACGTTGCCGCCGAGCGACGCCTGCGCGGTGAACTCGGGCGCGGCATCGCCGGGCTTGAGCGTCGCGCCCGCCGTGAGCGGAAGGATCGCCGCCGCGATCGCCAGCACGCCACCCGCCGTAAAGCTCGAAATCCTGCTCTTCATGCCCGCTCCTTTTCGATGACTCCGTTCAATGCGCGTCGTCCACGCCCTGATCCATGCGATGCTGGGCGAACCACGCCGCCGCTTCGAACTGCAATTTCGCCAGCACGGCGGGCGTCAGCACGTCGAGCGACGGCTGCGCGTGACGGCTCGCGTCGATGGCCGGCGCATCGCCCCGCTCCGCCGCCCGCGCGATGCCGAGCAGCGCGCCGAGCGGCCCGTCGCCCGTGAGGATCGCCGCGCGGATTTCCGCCGTCAGATGCAGCTTATCGAGAATTTCCGCCGGCTGCATGTCGAGCACGACATGCACGAGCGAGAAGATGCCGGTCATGAACGCGGCATCGGAGAAGGCTTCGTCGGCCGGACGCAGCGTTTCGGCCGCAAGCTCCAGAAAGCGCGCGCGCGTACCGACTAGCTGCAGCAGCGGGTCCGAACGCCACGGCAGGCCGCTGCCGTCCGCGTAGAGCAGCAGTTGCGCCCAGCGCATCAACTGGCGCGTGCCGGTCGCCGCGATCGCCTCGCGCAGCGACGATACGCGCCGACCGCGCGTCTGCGCGCTCGAATTGGCGAGGCGCATCAGCTGCACGACGATATCCGGATTGCGCTTGAGCTCCGCCTCCAGCTCGCGCATGCCCGGTTCGCCGGCCAGCACGGCCATCAGGCGCAGCAGCGAGCCGCGCGCCGGACTCGCGCGCCGCGCCGACAGCACCTGCGGCCGCGCGAAGAAATAGCCCTGAAAAAGATCGAAGCCGAGGTCCTTCGCCTTGGCAAAATCGGCGGTGGTTTCGACTTTTTCGGCCACGAGCAGCTTGCCGCGCCGCTTCACCGCCGCCGCGAGCGCCGGCAGATGATCGTGGTCCGCCGCGAGAAAGTCGATCTTGACGATGTCCACCGAGGGGAGCGCTGCGAGCAGCGCATCATCGAGGCGCACGACGTCGTCGAGCGCGAAGCGAAAGCCCGCGTTGCGCAGCTGCGCGCAGCGTTTGAAAAGCGCCTCGTCGAAGGTGATGTTCTCCAGCAGCTCCAGCACGAAACGCTCGGGCTGCATGATGTGAACGATATCGTCGAACAGGAGCTCGCGGCTCATGTTCACGTAGCCCGGATGCGGCCCGAGCACGGCCGGCACGCCGATCTCTCCCACCGTGCGCGCGACGACATGCGCGGTCGCCTGCACGTCGTCGTGGATGCGCGCGCGATTGTCGGGGCTGTCGCGAAACAGCAGCTCGTAGGCGACGAGCGCGCCGTCGCCGTCGAGGATCGGCTGACGCCCGACGTAGACGCTCGGTCCGCGCTTTGCCTGCGCCGCGCGCTTCATGGACGAGTCGGGCATGACGGGAACCGGTCGGAGACGCGCCGCGGCGCGTCCTGGCGATGCATATAGGCCGGCTCTAGGGCCCTGGCTGTGGCGCAGGCCGGCAACGTAATGGATTCGATCATGGGGCGAACGAGTCTGACGGAATCGGAAGGTCGAGGGGCGGCGAATGCATCGTTCGGCAAAGGCGTGGACCGTTCCGCTGAAAACGCGCCACTGTAACCGAATTCTCCAGCCGACATCATACGCATCTCCTATCGACAATTCCTCGACAACGGTATTCCTGTGATGGATCCGTTGTAACCCGGATGCCCGGTTAAAGAATTCGCCCCATACGCCGATAACTCGCCTGATAGAGCGTGCCGCGACCGTTTCGGCACGTCCCGGCCGGAGCCCGCAAGCAGCGAGTTCCGCGCGCCGCCGTTTGCCCGACCCGGCGAGCGCCGCCGTCAGAACCCTACGAGACCATGCAAGCGAATCGGATCAACGTCTCCCGCCGCGCACCGTGGCGCATCGCGCTCGATGCGCTCGCGCGCGCATGGGGACGCGCCGCACGCGAGCCTCAAGAGCGCGCGCTCGACGCGCGTCCCGACGCCGCCGACGCGCCTTCCGCGCCCTCGACTCCGCCCGACGCGCCCGCGCCGCAAGCGCCCGTTCGCGCCGGTGTGCCCGAAGCCATGCTCGGCGCGGTCGACTTTCTTGCCCAGCTCGACGACGCGCTGCGCTTTCAGTATGTATCCGATGCGAGCATCGAGTTCATCGGCTATCACCGTGATTATCTGAGCATGCTGACGCTGCACGATCTCGTGGCGTCGGAGGAAGCCGACGAACTGCACGCGCTCGTCGCCCGGGCGCGCGCGAGCGGCAAGCTCGAATCGGCGACGCTGACCGTCGTGAAGTCGCTGACCTATCCGATCTGCGTCGAGCTGCGGCTCGTGTCGACCGCCGCGCGAGGCACGCCCGGCTTCGCGCTCGCCGCCTTCGACGTGATGCACTGGCGCGAGCGCGAAGCGTCGCTCACGCATACGCTCAATCACGACGCGCTCACCGGCCTCGACAATCTCGTCTCGCTCAAGGACGCGATCGGCGCCGCGCAGGCCGAAGCCGAACTCACGCGCACGCACGCGGGGCTGGTGCTGCTCGACATCGACGATTATCAGCGCATCAACCGCGCGCTCGGCTACGACGCCGGCGACGAACTGCTGCGCGAAACCGCGCGCCGCATCCAGCACACGGCGGGGCACGGCGAGCGCGTCGCGCGCGTGGCCGGCGACGAGTTCGCGGTGCTGCTGCCCGCCGGCAGCACGCCGGAACTCGCCGAGAGTCTCGGGCGGCGGCTCCTGACTGCGATCGCCCAGCCGTACCGGCATCGCGGGCAGCATACGCATCTGTCCGCGAGCGTGGGCGTCGCGCTCTATCCGGACCAGTCCGGCAAGAGCGCGAAGAGCGGCGCGCAGACGAGCCTCCTGCGCATGGCCGATCACGCGCTCGCGCAGGCGAAGGAAGCGGGCGGCAACGCGCTCGTCTTCCATACCATCGACGACAACCCCGCCGACGCCGAGCGTCTGAAGCTCGAAGCGGATCTCTATGAGGCCGTGCGCAACGGCGAGTTCTCGCTGTTCTTCCAGCCGATCACGAAAATCCGCACGGGCGCGGTGGTCGGCGTGGAAGCGCTGATGCGCTGGAACCATCCGGTGCACGGTCTGGTGCCGCCGTCGACCTTCATTCCGCTCGCGGAGTCGATCGGCCTCATCAACTATCTGGGCAACTGGGTGCTGAAGGCGGCGTGCATGCAGATCACGCAGTGGGACGCGATAGGCATCCGGCTCGATTACATCTCGGTCAACGTGTCGCCGCAGCAGTTCCGCGACAAGCGCTTCACCGCGGCGGTCAAGGAAGCGCTCGCGCTGACCGGTATCGACGCGCGGCGGCTCGTGTTCGAGATCACCGAAAGCCTGCTGATGCACGATCCGGAGGAAGCCACGCGCCTGCTCGAAGCGCTGACGTCGATCGGCATCCGCTTCGCCGTCGACGATTTCGGCACCGGCTATTCGAGCCTCGCTTATTTACAACGTTTTCCGCTGTCGAAGCTCAAGATCGACCGCAGCTTTGTCGAGAACCTGATTACGTCCCGCAACAACCGTGCGATCGTGAGCGCGGTCGTCGGGCTCGCGCAGTCGCTCGGGCTGGAGCTGGTCGCTGAAGGCGTCGAAACCGAGGCACAGCGCGACTTGCTCGCCGATCTCGGCTGCGATCACATTCAGGGCTGGCTCATCAGCCACGCATTGCCTTCGGACGAGCTGGCGCGCTCGTTCCAGTCGAACTCGCTCGTGCTGCACGAGACAACATGAGCGGATGATGGTTTGTGTTCGTATTATGTTCGTGTTCTGATCGAGGAACGCGCCGTAACTCCCTAATAACGTGTACATTTCGTTGGCGGGGTGGATTGAATTTGCTGGACCGCCTCGGGTTAGCCGTCGCGTAACGAGCAGGGTTTCTACTTTTAGCAATGGCACGCACCAAGGCCGAACTACTGGACAAGTTGTGGTCGCGCATGAGCGAGCGCGGGGACTTCCCCATGCTCTCCCAGGCGCTGCGCACGACCGTGTCCGCGATGAGCGATGACGACCTCGACTTCACGTCCCTCGTGCAAGTCGTGCTGTCGGATGTCGGCCTCACGCACAAGGTGCTGCGTCTCGCCAATTCGGCGATGTACATCGCGTTCGGCGGCAACATCACCACCGTCACGCGCGCGTTGATGGTGCTCGGCATGGATGCGGTCGGCCATCTCGTGGTCGGGCTGAAGCTGGTCGATCACTTCCATCAGAGCGCGCCGCGCCGCATCGATGCAAAACTCGAACTGAACCGCACCCTGCTCTCGGGCGCGGTCGCGCGCCAGCTCACCGAGCACAAGGATCTGCGCTCCGCCGAGGAAGCGGTCGTCTGCACGCTGATGCGGCAGATCGGCAAGCTGCTCGTCGCGTTCTATCTCGAGCACGAATGGGATCAGCTGCGTCGCAAGGCGGCGTCGGAGAATATTCCGGACAGCGTCGCGTGCGCGGCGCTGCTCGGCGTCACCTTCGATGAAATCGGCCTGGAGGCGGCGGATCGCTGGCGCCTGCCCGAGACGATCCGCGAAGGCATGCGCGCGACCGATCCGAACGCGCCCGTCGACGAAACCGTGCCGAAGCACGTGCGCTGGCTGCGCGCCATCTCCAACTATTCGACCGAAGTCGCCGACGCGCTCACCGCTCAGCACATGGAAGCGGACGGCCGCGAGTCGATGCTGTTCGAGATCGCCCATCGCTACAGCGGCGCGCTCAACACCGACGCGGACACGCTCGCGTCGATGAGCCTCGCGCTCGCGAGCGAAGAATCGAGCGAGGGCGTGATCCGCGAGATCTCCGAACTCCAGGCGAACGCCGACGCCATGGCGCGCGCGAATGTATCGGCGCAGGCGCGCATCGGCGCGAGCGTGGAAGATCTGCGGGCGTTGCCGTCGAAGAATGCGCTCGCGCCGGCGCTTGCGCTCGCGTCGGAATCGATTCTCGGCAGTCTGCACTTGTCGCGCACCGTGATCTTCATGCGCCAGGCCAACAACGAGTTTCACGCGCGTCTCGGCCTCGGCGCGGGCGTCGAGCCGATGCTGGAGAAACTGCGCTTCTCCGCCGAATTCCGCCCGGACGTGTTTCATCTCGCGATCACCAATCCGGTCGGCATATTCATCGAGAACGCGCACGACGCGCGCATCGACGCACGCTTGCCGCGCTGGTACAAGGAAACGCTCGGCGAGGCGCAGGCGTTCGTGCTGCTGCCGGTGAAATCGAACGATTCGACCGTCGCGCTGATCTACGGCGACTGGACCTCGCCGCAGCACGTGCGCAAGATCTCGGCGGCCGAGATGAGCGCGCTGAACGAGCTCACGAAGGAGCTGAGCCGTTTTTTTCTTAGCGCGAACTGGAAGGAAGTCGAGCTGATCTGACCGGCTTCCTTCTTGCGCGCAATCCCACTTATTCCGGCTTCAAGATCGCCACGGCCTGCTCGCCGTATCGCACGATATAGCCGCCGTGAGCGCGCTGCCAGTCGAGCGCTGCCGCCTCGTTCGCAAACCAGTTCTTTTCGAAATCATTGAATGCGCCCGCGTCGAGCCGGTAACGGTCGATGATCGCGCTCGCCTTTGCATCGATATCGGACTTGCAGGCGTCCCAGTTCGCGTAGCCGAGTTCGGCGGCGAGCATCGCAAGCAGATGCTTCAGTTGCAGGTCGTCGCGGATCGCGTGCAGGTCGGCGAGACGTTGCGCGCGCGTGATTTTCGCCGCGAGCAGACGGCGCAGGACGGGCATCGACGCGCTCGTGTCGCCGTCGCGGGCGTGACGAAGCAGGCGCCGCGCGTGTTCGCGCAGATAGTCGCTATTGGAAACGGAAGAAGAAATCGGACAGGATGTAGACCACATGACGTTGTTCCTTTGTCGTGCCGTTCTCGCTGCGGCTATAAAGGTTCGACGTTGCGGTTCGATCCGGAGATGAAGCAATGCGCGGCAGGTGCGTAAGACTTTCGCGAGACCGGGCGCCCTGCCGCGCCCGACCGCGATTCTATCCCGATGTCCCGCGTCAGGCCAACTGGAATTTCCCGACCAGCGATTTCAGCGCGCGCGCCTGATCGTCGAGCGATTGCGCGGCAGCCGCCGCCTCTTCGACGAGCGCGGCGTTCTGCTGCGTGTTCGCGTCCATCTTCGTGACGGCGTCGCCGATCGACTCGATGCCGGTCTTTTGCTCCGCCGATGCCGCCGAGATTTCGCCCATGATGTCGGTGACGCGGCGCACGGCCTTGACGACTTCCTCCATCGTCGCGCCGGCTTCCTGCGCGTAGGTCGAGCCGTCGGACACGCGCGACACCGAGGTATCGATCAGGCCTTTGATCTCCTTCGCCGCCGCCGACGAACGCTGTGCGAGACTGCGCACCTCGCCCGCGACGACCGCAAAGCCGCGTCCCTGCTCGCCCGCGCGCGCCGCCTCGACCGCCGCATTGAGCGCCAGAATGTTCGTCTGGAACGCGATGCCTTCGATCACGCCAATGATGTCGCCGATGCTCTTCGCGCTCGCATCGATGCGCTGCATCGTCTCGACGACGCGGCCGACGACCGCGCCGCCCTTCTCCGCGATTTCCGACGCATTGGCGGCGAGCGTGCTCGCCTGCTGCGCGTTGTCGGCGTTCTGACGCACGGTGGACGTGAGCTGCTCCATGCTGGCCGCGGTTTTTTCGAGCGCGACCGCCTGCTCTTCGGTGCGGCGCGACAGGTCGACATTGCCTGTCGAAATCTCGCTCGACGCCGATGCGATCGCCTCCGCGCTCGCCGCGATATCGCCGACGGTCGACGACAGGCCCGCCTGCATTTCGGCGAGCGCGTGCAGCATGCTGGCGTCGTCGCGGCGCTTGAGACTGATGCGGTTCGCGAGATCGCCCGACGCGATGCGGCGCGCGATGTCCTTCGCATAGCCGGGCTCGCCGCCGAGCTGTCCGGCGAGACGCCGCACGACCCACTCGGACACGACGATCGCGAGCGCGAACAACGCGAGCGTCAGCGCCGACACCATCACGAACGACGACTGGAAGATGAACGCGGCGGAATCGATGGTGGCCTTCGCGGCCGCGCCGCGACGCGCGACGAGATCGTCGACCATCTTTTCGAGTTTGCCGGTTTCGACGAGCAGCGACACGTCCTGCGTGCCGACTTGCCAGTTCATCTGCGAGAGATCGAGCGGCTGTTCCTTCACGAGCTTCACGAAGGTGCGCAGGTTGCCGCTCCATGTTGCCAGCGCGGTCGAGAAGCGCTTCTGCTGCGCGAGCGCGTCCTGGTCCGCGTGATCGATGTACTGCGCGAGCTGCGCCTGCTCGCGGCCGATATCCGCAAGCGCCTGCTCGACCTGCGCGCCGAGATCGTCGCGCTCTTTCGCGGTCGTCGCGGTGAGCAGCATTTTTTGCGAACGGCTCGCGCGCAGCAGATAGCCGCGCGTTTCCTCCGCCGCGCGGCTCGCGACGTAGCCCTGCGTGTAGATGGATTCGGTCGCGCCGTTCAGGCGGCTGATCTGCGTGAGCGAAATCGCGCCGATGACGAGCGTCCCCGCGAGCACGAGCCCGAACGCCAGTCTCAGCGATGCCTTCACGGACAGCGCGCGCTTCTTGGCTACGCCCCCGCGCGCGTGTTCTTCAGTCGACGCGGCTTCGGCATGCGCCACAAAACCCGCGTCCTTGGCGCCGCGTAGCGAAAACAGTTTCATCGATCGATCCCCGATTTGATCTGTGGACTTTGCCGTCGTGCGGCGCGCCCCTGGTCTGGTTCCCACCGGGAGTACGGCAGGATTTGAGGCTTTCTTGAGCCTTTTTAATGGGAAGCGAACAGACGTTCCCTCACCGCGTTTTTTATAACAGGCCAAAAATCGTCGTGTCAGACGAAATCATGGCCCATTGGATGTGCATCCTGTCCGATTCGCGACGATCCTTGGCATGACAACGCAACGAGGACAGCCTAAACTTGTCAGAAATTCAGTCCACGCATAAATCGCCGGATTGAAAAAGCAGAAATCCGAGACAAATTCCGCGTTCAACAGCACATCACTATGCAAACGAGCATCGACAAGGGCGCTTTGTCGCCTTCCGGCGCATCTGCCGGCGCTTCCGCCGCGAATCCCGCGAGCACGGGCGCGCAACGCACCGTTTATTCCGTTCTGGGCGCGATCAGCTTTTCGCACCTTTTGAACGACATGATCCAGTCGCTGATTCTCGCGATCTATCCGATGTTCAAGAGCGAGTTCGCGCTCTCGTTCGGGCAGATCGGCCTGATCACGCTGACGTATCAGATCACCGCGTCGCTATTGCAGCCGCTCGTCGGGTTGTACACGGACAAGCATCCGAAGCCTTATTCGCTTCCCGTCGGCATGGGCTTCACGTTGTCGGGTCTCCTGCTGATGTCGATCGCGGGCAACTTCGGCACGCTGCTGATCGCGGCGGCGCTGGTCGGCTGCGGGTCGTCGGTGTTTCATCCGGAGTCGTCGCGGGTCGCGCGCATGGCGTCGGGCGGCAAGCATGGTCTTGCGCAGTCGCTGTTTCAGGTGGGCGGGAATGCGGGCTCGTCGCTCGGGCCGCTGCTCGCCGCGCTGATCGTGATTCCGCACGGGCAGAAGAGCATCGCGTGGTTCTCGGCGGCGGCGCTCGTCGCGATGTTCGTGCTGGCGAACATCGGCCGCTGGTACAAGCGTCATCCGGCGACGAAGAAGGGCCGCGCGCAGGTCGCGCACGCGACGCTCCCGCGCAACAAGGTCATGATGGCGATGAGCGTGCTGGTGCTGCTCGTGTTCTCGAAATACTTCTATCTCGCGAGCATCACGAGTTACTTCACGTTTTATCTGATCAGCAAGTTCGGGTTGTCGGTGCAGGCCGCGCAGATTCATCTGTTCGTGTTTCTCGCGGCGGTGGCGGCGGGCACGATCATCGGCGGGCCGGTCGGCGACAAGGTCGGGCGCAAGGCGGTGATCTGGGTGTCGATTCTCGGCGTCGCGCCGTTCACGCTGCTGATGCCTTACGTGAATCTGTTCTGGACGGGCGTGTTGTCGGTGATCATCGGGCTCGTGCTGGCTTCGGCGTTCTCGGCGATTCTGGTCTATGCGCAGGAACTGATTCCCGGCAAGGTCGGAATGGTCGCGGGACTGTTCTTCGGCTTCGCGTTCGGGATGGGCGGCGTCGGGGCAGCGGTGCTCGGGCATGTTGCCGATGCGACCAGCATCGATTATGTGTACAAGGTTTGTGCGTTCCTGCCGTTGCTGGGGGTGTTGGCGGTTTTGTTGCCGAAGACGCATGAGGTGGGGGTGAAGGGGTAATCGCTTCACACTCGTCTCGTCCGCCCGCCATGACAATCAAAGCATGGCGGGCGTTTTCGTTTCAAGGCTGGCGGTTCAGCGACAAACCGTGACGACCTTCCAGCCTTCTTCGGGAATCGGCTCCTTCGCGATGCACTTGGATATTCCCTTGGGCAGTTCCTGCGCCAGCGCGACCGGCACGGTTCCGTTCACGCAGGAAAGCCATATTCCCTTTTCGCTGTCTGCCGGGATGAACGGCCAGTTGAAGGTTTGGCGACCTCTCACCTTATAGATTTGCGGCTTAAGGACCATGCCTTCTTCTGGCGGTCCGACATTTATTCCAACGCCCCAGACAGGGACTGACGTATTCGTTTGCGACGGTCGCCAGCCTTCTGGCACGTTCTTGACGACGACCGGTTCCATGTCTATGCGAGCGGGACATTGAATTTCGACTGCCAATGCGAAACATGGAGCAGTCAGGACGCAAAGGCAAACCGCCATGCGTATGGTGCGCGGCAAAAGATCGGTCATATGCGTCTGTTCACCGACATGAAGTCACCCAACTGGAACGCCTGTCCTGGGAACTCGCTTCAACGGCACTGCACCGGGTTATTCCCTCGGGCAAACGCTGAGAGAGTGCGATGGAATTTCCGTATCCGCACGACAGCCAGATACCCTTCACGTGATCGGCCGGGACAAAGTCCCACGAAAACGTCTTGCTCTTCTTGATGATTCTGATGTCCGGCCTTAAATCGCCAAGTTCTTCGCGAGGCCCGAAGGACATCGACACGCCCTCATTCGACAGTTGCGTCAATCGCTGCGACGCGTGCCAGTCTTCAGGCGCATTGGTCACGATGGCCGGTTGCATGTTGATGCGAGCGGGACAGCGAATGTCGATTGCCAAACACAGCGCAGGGGCCAACAGGCACGCAAGACATGCCGCGATACGTTGCAGACTGATGGTCAACTGAGTCATCTCCCTCGTCTCATTCAATGATCGAAAAGGCGTCGGCATTGTTGCTGGGATTCACGTATTCGCCATTCTTATGCTTTCCTCTCATAGGAATGGGTCGCGACGATATTTTTGGCTTGTCTTTGTCGTTGGCCCACTGATCCATGACCCAGATGCAACACGCCTCGCGGCGCAGAAACAAGGCCGCATGATTGCCGTGCGCGTGGCTTTGATATTTGCCGTCGACGAACGTTGCGATTGCGGTAGCGACCGGAATGTGAACGGCGTCCAGAACACGTTCTCCTTCTCGCCATTTCGACGTTGCCGGAGCGCCGGCATAATGTTTGACGAGATCGACGCACTGATGGGATCCGACCATCGTCTCGTTTTCGAGCTCGGCGACATCGGCGAAGCGATATGACATGAATTGATCCTCATATTAATCTGGAATCCAGATCATATTCCGGCCGCTACTGCCAAAATGTTTGCCTGCAAATCAATTCCTCCACTCCTTGCGAACAATCAATGCCAATCCACGCGCACATTCTGCTCAATGTCACCGACAAAACTCATTCGTCAATGATTCAAAGCCCAGACGCAAAAACGGCGGCATCGCACCCGCGATACCGCCGTCTCCCCGACATCAGGCCATGAAACCCTACTTCGCTCCCAACGCCTCCCTCACCTGCATCAACGCACTCGGATCCTCGATCGTCGGCAGTTCCCCCGGATCGCGTCCTTCCGCCAGCGCGGCAATCGCCCGTCGCAGCAGCTTCCCCGAACGCGTCTTCGGCAACATCGTCACGAAGTGCACGCTGGCCGGCCGCGCGATCGCGCCGAGCTGCGAATCCACTGCGTGACACAACTCCGCCACCATCCCCTCGCGCGCGCCCGGCGCGTTGATGCGGTCCGCATCCCTTAGCACCACGAACGCCACCGCGGCCTGTCCCTTCACCGAATCCGCGATACCGACGACCGCCACCTCCGCCACCGCCGGATGTGCCGACAACGCTTCCTCGATCTCGCGCGTCCCGAGCCGATGCCCCGCCACATTGATCACGTCGTCGGTGCGACCGAGAATCGACACATAGCCGTCCTCATCCTGCACGCCCCAGTCGAATGTCGAATAGACCGTGCGATTCGGCACGCTCTTCCAGTACGTATCGGCGAAGCGGCTGTCATCGCCCCAGACCGTCTGCATGCAGCCCGGCGGCAACGGATACTCGAGCGTGACGACGCCCTTCTCGCCCGGCGTGCATTCGTCGCCGGTCGCCTCGTTGCGCAGTCTGAGATCGAAGCCCATCGACGGCACGCCCGGCGAGCCGAGTTTCGACGGCAACTCCTCGATGCCGCGCGGAATCGCGATCATCGGCCAGCCGGTTTCCGTCTGCCAGTAATTGTCGATGACGGGCTTTCTCAACGCGCTCTGAATCCACTGCGCGGTCGGCTCGTCGAGCGGTTCGCCTGCGAGAAACAGCGTGCGCAGGCTCGACAGATCGTATTTCTCCATCAGCGCCGGGTCCTGCTTCTTGAGCACACGGATCGCCGTCGGCGCGGTGAACATCAGATTGATTTTGTATTGCTCGACGAGCCGCCACCAGATGCCGCCATCGGGACGAATCGGCGTGCCTTCGTACATCACGGTCGTCAGGCCCGCGATCAGTGGCGCATAGATGATGTAGCTGTGCCCCACGACCCAGCCGACATCCGACGCGGTGAACATCGTGTCGCCCGGCGCGCCCTGAAAGATGTGCTCCATCGATGCAGCCAGCGCCACCGCATATCCGCCGACGTCGCGCTGCACGCCCTTCGGCCTGCCTGTCGTGCCGGAGGTATAGAGAATGTAGGAAGGCTCGTTCGATTCGAGCCATTCGCAGGGCACGTGAGCATCGAAAAACTGCTCGCGCAGTGGCTCGTACGCGACGAGATAATTCGCCTGCAAACGTTCGGGCGCGAGTTGCCGGTCGATCAGCAGCACTTGCGGCACCTTGTATTCGGCGCGCGACAGCGCTTCGTCGACGAGCGGCGTGTAGTCGATCACCTTGCCCGCGCGCGCGCCCGCATCGGCGGTGACGATGAGCGCGGGCGCGGCGTCATCGATGCGCGCCGCGAGGTTCGGCGCCGCGAAGCCGCCGAACACGACCGAATGAATCGCGCCGATGCGCGCGCACGCGAGCATCGCGAAGAGCGCCTCGGGGATCATCGGCAGATAGATGAGCACGCGGTCGCCCTTCTTCACATGCAGCGAACGCATGACGGCGGCCATGCGGTTCACTTCCGCATGCAGCTCGGCGTAGGTGTAGCGGCGCTCGATGCCCGTTTCCGTCGATACATAAACGAGCGCGTCCTGTTGCGCGCGCGAGGCGAGATGCCGGTCCACCGCGTTATGGCACAGGTTGGTCCTGCCGCCGACGAACCAGCGCGCGAACGGCGGCCTGCTGCGGTCGAGCACCTGATCGAACGGCGTCTGCCAGTGAATGCGGCGGGCCTGCTCGGCCCAGAACGCTTCAGGCTCTTCGATCGACCGGCGGTACGCTTCTCGGTAAGTCGGCATGCGCGTCGTCCTCTGCAAAGCAGCGTGGCTTGGCTCCACAGGATAGAGCAGCCACGAAGCCCCTGCTAGACAGGGCGCGCCCTGATCGGTCCTACTCAGACAGCTTGCGTGCGCGCGGCGGGCCGCGTATCCGACGTAGTGTGCTTCAGCAGCACCGGCGCGAGTTCGCCCGCCACCCGCATGCTCGACACGACGACCGTGCGTACGCCGCTGCCCTCGGTCAGCGCACGAAGTGTTTCGCGCGTCGTCGCACGCGCCTCGATGCGCGGCTCGATCACGATCAGCCCACGGCAATACGCGGTGAGCATCGCGCGATGGGTGCGCAGCCAAGCGGCGCGCAGACGCGCGTCGTCGGCGGTTTCGTTTGCGTCGTGTTCGGCCACCAGCACAAACGGCGTCGCAAGCGACACGAGGCGGCGCATCTGCGCGCTCCACGCGAACGCGTAGCCGGGCTTCACGGCGCGCGGACGCAGGCGCACGAGCGGAAAGCGGCTCACGTCGAAGAGGCGCTCGTCAAGCGCGAGCGAGGAAGACATCACAGCTTTCGAAGAAGAATCGGCGGCATTCACAGCGGTTTCGGGCTCCAGTAATTCAGCGCGGCGACGAGCGACGGCCAGCGGGAACGCCGCGGCACGACGCGTTTTTTCGGTTGCGATGCGCGTGGCGGACGGCGTGTCGCCTCCTTCGGCGCCTGCGCGGTCGCCTCGCTCCAGGCGTGGCGTGTCGTTTCGATCACCTTCGCGGCGTTCGCCGATATAGCGCAACGCTCACCCCGCGCAGCTTTCCCGCTCGCCGGGCGCTCCGCGCTCGCCGTACCGATGGCGGTGAAATCGTTGGTCATGTCGTCGGGCCTCCCGTTGTGCCCCAAATCGTGCTTAACGTCGTGCGAGTCATTGTATTGAGAATCATTCTCAACTACAAGCGGGATTTTCGACACCGGTTAGCACTGCGGGAAAGCCCCGCCCGCGCGGGATTCAGGGATGAATCAGGCGGCGGCGCGCAGAAAGCGCGACAAAATGCCCGACGAGTAAGTCGCGGCAATGGACGTGAGGAATTCGGCGAAGGACGCGGGAGCGGCGGCGTCGGCCGTATCGGAGATGGTGCGAACGACCGCGCACGGCACGTCGTGTTCGTAGCAGACCTGCGCGATGGCCGCGCCTTCCATTTCGACCGCGAGCGCGTCCGGCAGCGCGGCGCGCAACGCGAAGAGTTCGTCGTGGCTCGCGATGAAGCGATCGCCGCTCACGATCATCCCGCGATGCACGCGCGGCGCCGTCACAGCGAAACGCTCCGCCAACGCGCCGCCTTCCTGCGCGATGAACGCATCGGCAGCGGCGGCGAGCGCGTCGGACAGCGCGCGGTCGGCGTCGAAACTCGCGCGGTCGAGCAGCGGCACCTCGTAGCGCGGAAAGAGCGGCGACGCATCGAGATCGTGCTGCATCAAGGTATCGGCGATGACGACATCGCCGACTTGCACATCCGCGCGCACGCCGCCCGCGACGCCGGTGAAGACGATCGCATCGGCATCGAACACGTGGATGAGCGCGCTGGCGGTCGCGGCCGCCGCCACCTTGCCGATGCGCGCCAGCGTGACGACCGCCGGCCGGCCATGCGCGTCGCCGAGGTAGTATTCGCGCCGCCCGAGCGTAACCGTGCGAACCTCGCCCGCCGCCCGCATCTGCGCGATGAGATCGCCCAGTTCCTGCGGCAGCGCCGCCATGATGCCGAGCCGCGTCATTCGACAGCCTGCAGCTTCGCGACCGCCAGCGCGAGCCACTTCTCGCCGTGGCGCTTGAAGCGCACCTGCGCGCGCGCATCGCCGCCGGAGCCTTCGAGAGCGGTCACGGTGCCTTCGCCGAACTTCGTATGGAACACGGCCTGGCCGACCTTGAAGCCGGATTCCGCCGCGCGCTGCTCGTTCGCGAACGCGGGCAGCGTCGCGCTCGCCTGAACGCCGCCGTAGGACGAGGAACCGCCGCGCTCCTGTCCGGGCCGCGCGAACCAGTCGCGGCCCCAGCCGGCGTTGTCCGCGCGTCCGCCCCAGCGCGCGCCCGCCTCGACCTTCGGCGTGAGCCACTTGAGCGAGCCTTCGGGCAATTCGTCGAAGAAGCGCGAGCGGATGTTGTAGCGCGTCTGCCCGTGCAGCATGCGGCTTTGCGCGAACGACAGATAGAGCCGCTCCTTCGCGCGCGTGATCGCCACATAGGCGAGCCGCCGCTCTTCCTCCAGCCCGTCGGTTTCCTGCGCGCTGTTCTCGTGCGGAAACAGGCCCTCTTCCAGCCCGGTGATGAACACGGCGGTGAATTCGAGACCCTTCGCCGCGTGCACGGTCATCAGTTGCACGGCGTCCTGTCCGGCCTGCGCCTGGTTGTCGCCGGCTTCGAGCGATGCATGCGACAGGAACCCGGCGAGCGGCGTCATGGTGTCGGGATTCTGCGCGGGGTCGGCGATGCCGGGCGCGTCGAGCACTTCGATCTCGCCGTCCTCGCTCACCGCCGCGATTTCCGGCGCGGCGGTCGCGCCCGGACGCAGCGGGATCGAGCGCGCGGGCGTATCGAGGCCGTAGCCTTCCTCGCTGACGAACGCCGCAGCCGCGTTCACGAGTTCCTGCAAGTTCTCCAGACGATCCTGGCCTTCGCGCTCGGTTTCGTAGAACGCGGCGAGACCGCTCGCGCGCACCACATATTCGACCGTCTCCGGCAGGCTCATCTGCTGCGTTTCGGCGCGCATCTTCGCGATGAGCGTCGCGAACGCGCCGAGGCTCGAGCCCGCCTTGCCGGTGACGTACGGCACGGCCGCCGCCATCGAACAGTTATAGAGACGCGCGGCGTCGGCCACTTGCTCGATCGACCGCGCACCGATGCCGCGCGTCGGGAAATTGACGACGCGTGCGAACGCGGTGTCGTCGTTCGGGTTGTCGATCAGGCGCAGATACGCGAGCGCGTGCTTCACTTCCTGCCGCTCGAAGAAGCGCAGGCCGCCATACACGCGATACGGAATGCCCGCGTTCACGAGCGTATGTTCGATGGTCCGCGACTGCGCGTTGCTGCGATAAAGCACCGCGACTTCGCCGCGCGACAGACCCGTATTGATGAGCGCCTTGATTTCCTCGACGATCCAGCCCGCTTCCTGCGAATCCGTCGCGGCCTCGTAGACGCGCACCGGCTCGCCGTGGCCCGCGTCGGTGCGCAGATTCTTGCCGAGCCGCCGCGAGTTGTTCGCGATCAGATAGTTCGCCGTGTCGAGAATATGGCCGTGCGAGCGGTAGTTCTGCTCCAGCTTGATGAGATTGCGCACGCGGAATTCACGCTCGAAATCGTGCATGTTGCCGACGTTCGCGCCGCGAAACGCGTAGATCGACTGGTCGTCGTCGCCGACCGCGAAGATCGCGTTGTGTTCGCCCGCGAGCAGCTTGAGCCAGGCGTATTGCAGCTTGTTGGTGTCCTGAAACTCGTCGACGAGAATGTTGCGAAAGCGCGCCTGATAATGCGCCCGCAGCGGCGGATTGTGCGCGAGCAATTCATGACAGCGCAGCAGCAGTTCCGGAAAATCGACGACGCCTTCGCGCTGGCACTGCTGGTCGTACGCGTCGTACAGTTCGACGAACTTGCGGTTGAACGCATCGGTGGCGTCGACGTCCTTCGGACGCAGGCCCTGTTCCTTCGCGTTGTTGATGAAGTACTGCAGGTTCTTGGCGGGATACTTTTCGTCGTCGACATTCAGGCCCTTCATCAGACGCTTGATGGCCGAAAGCTGGTCGGACGTATCGAGGATCTGGAAGGTCTGCGGCAGGCCGGCGTCGCGGTAATGCGCGCGCAGCATGCGGTTGCACAGGCCGTGAAAGGTGCCGATCCACATGCCGCGCGTGTCGATAGGCAGGAGCGCGGAGAGACGCGCCATCATCTCGCGCGCGGCCTTGTTCGTGAAGGTGACGGCCAGCACGGTCGGCGGCGACGCGTAGCCCTGCTGGATCAGCCACGCGATACGCGTGATGAGCACGCGCGTCTTGCCGCTGCCGGCGCCCGCGAGAATGAGCGCGGGCTCGTTCGGCAGCGTCACGGCGGCGAGTTGTTCGGGGTTCAGATTCGCGAGCAGGTCGGGCATGAGGGAAAGTGCGACGGCAGAAAAGCGGGCCAGAGAAAACTCTGGCGGCGGGCCGATCATTATAAGACCGTGCCGATGGCGGCGTCGGGCGCGGCCGAGGGCTGGCCGAACGGCCAGGTGCGCGCCGAATTAGTCCGGCGTCCCGCCTCGAACCTTATAATTGGGGATTCCCCCGCATTTTTTCACGCTTTTTTCGGCAGATTCCACAATGAGCGACAACACGCTTGCCAAGAGCTTCGAGCCTCAAAACATCGAGTCCCAATGGGGCCCGGAATGGGAAAAACGCGGGCTGTCCGCCCCCACGTTCCAGGACGGCGCGAAGAATTTCTCCATCCAGTTGCCGCCGCCGAACGTCACCGGCACGCTGCACATGGGGCACGCGTTCAACCAGACCATCATGGACGGTCTCACGCGCTATCACCGCATGCTCGGCGAGAACACGCTGTGGGTGCCGGGCACCGACCACGCGGGCATCGCGACGCAGATCGTCGTCGAGCGCCAGCTCGATGCGCAAGGCGTTTCGCGCCACGATCTCGGCCGCGAGGAATTCCTGAAGCGCGTGTGGGCGTGGAAGCAGCAGTCCGGCTCGACCATCACGAATCAGGTGCGGCGTCTCGGCGCATCGATCGACTGGTCGCGCGAATACTTCACGATGGACGACAAGATGTCGGCCGCCGTGCGCGACGTGTTCGTGACGCTCTACAAGCAAGGGCTCATCTATCGCGGCAAGCGGCTCGTGAACTGGGACCCGGTACTCGGCACGGCCGTGTCGGATCTCGAAGTGGTGAGCGAGGAAGAAAACGGCAGCCTGTGGCACATCCGCTACCCGCTGCCGGACGGCTCGGGCCATCTGACGGTCGCGACGACGCGCCCCGAAACCATGCTCGGAGACGTCGCCGTGATGGTGCATCCGGAGGACGAGCGCTATCAGCATCTGATCGGCAAGACGGTGGTGCTGCCGCTGTGCGATCGCGAGATTCCGGTCATCGCGGATGATTACGTGGACCGCGAGTTCGGCACCGGCGTCGTGAAGGTCACGCCCGCGCACGATTTCAACGACTACGCCGTCGGCCAGCGCCACAAGCTGCCGCAGATCGAAATCCTCACGCTCGACGCGAAGATCAACGACAACGCGCCCGAAAAGTATCGCGGCATGGACCGCTTCGATGCGCGCAAGCAAGTGGTGAAGGATCTCGAAGCGCTCGGCCTGCTCGAATCCGTCAAGCCGCACAAGCTGATGGTGCCGCGCGGCGACCGCACGAACGTGGTCATCGAGCCGATGCTCACGGACCAGTGGTTCGTCGCGATGAGCAAGGCAGCGCCGGAAGGCACGTTCAATCCGGGCAAGTCGATCACGGAGACGTCGCTCGATGTCGTGCGAAGCGGCCAGATCAAATTCGTGCCGGAGAACTGGACCACCACGTACTATCAGTGGCTGGAAAATATCCAGGACTGGTGCATCTCGCGTCAGTTGTGGTGGGGCCATCAGATTCCGGCGTGGTACGGCGAGAATGGCGAGATCTTCGTCGCGAAGACGGAAGATGAAGCCCGCGCCGATGCGAACGCGCAAGGCTACCAAGGCGCGCTGCGCCGCGACGAAGACGTCCTCGACACGTGGTTTTCGTCCGCGCTCGTGCCGTTCTCGTCGCTCGGCTGGCCGAACGAGACGAAGGAATTGCAGGCATTCCTGCCCTCTTCCGTGCTCGTGACGGGTTTTGACATCATCTTCTTCTGGGTCGCCAGAATGGTGATGATGACCACGCATTTCACCGGCAAGGTGCCTTTCGACACCGTCTACGTGCATGGCCTCGTGCGCGACGCCGAAGGCCAGAAGATGTCGAAGAGCAAGGGCAACACGCTCGACCCGATCGATATCGTCGATGGCATCGACCTCGAAGCGCTCGTCGCGAAGCGCACCACGGGGCTGATGAACCCGAAGGCCGCCGCGCAGATCGAGAAGAAGACGCGCAAGGAATTCCCTGAAGGCATTCCGTCGTTCGGCACGGACGCGCTGCGCTTCACGATGGCGTCGATGGCCACGCTCGGCCGCAACGTGAACTTCGACCTCGCGCGCTGCGAGGGCTATCGCAACTTCTGCAACAAGCTGTGGAACGCCACGCGTTTCGTGCTGATGAACTGCGAAGGCCACGATTGCGGTTTCGCGAATCCGGGCGCGTGCAAGCCGGGCGATTGCGGCCCCGGCGGCTATACGGACTACTCGCAGGCCGACCGCTGGATCGTCTCGCTCCTGCAGCGCACGGAAGCAGAAGTCGAGAAAGGCTTCGCGGATTATCGTTTCGACAACGTCGCGAGCGCGATTTACAAGTTCGTCTGGGACGAGTACTGCGACTGGTATCTCGAACTCGCGAAGGTGCAGATCCAGACCGGCACGCCCGAGCAGCAGACCGCGACGCGCCGCACGCTGTTGCGCGTGCTGGAAACGGTGCTGCGCCTCGCGCATCCAATCATTCCGTTCATCACGGAAGCCTTGTGGCAGAAGGTCGCGCCGCTGACCGACGCGTTCCCGGCGGGCGCGAGCGAAGGCGATGTGTCGATCATGACGCAGCCCTACCCGCGTCCCGAGCCGAAAAAAATCGACGAATCCGCCGAACAGTGGGCCGCCGAACTGAAATCCGTCATCGATGCGTGTCGTAATCTGCGTGGCGAAATGAATCTGTCGCCCGCGGTGAAAGTGCCGTTGCTCGCGCACGGCGACGCGGCGCGCCTCACCGCGTTCGCACCGTATGTCGCCGCGCTCGCGCGTCTCTCCGAAGTCAAGATCATCGACGACGAAGCCGCCCTCGACAAGGAAGCGCATGGTGCGCCGGTCGCGATCATCGGCACGAGCAAGCTCGTGCTGAAGGTCGAGATCGATGTCGCCGCGGAACGCGAGCGTCTGACGAAGGAAGTGGACCGCCTCACCGCCGAGGTCACAAAATGTAACGCGAAGCTCGGCAATGAAAGCTTTGTTTCAAAAGCGCCCCCCGCTGTCGTTGAACAGGAGCGCAAAAGGCTGGCAGAATACGGAACCACTATCGAGAAGCTGCAGGCCCAATTATTGCGTCTGCCGGCTTGAATTGGAGGTTCGATTCATCGATCCGCTCCGTTTGTCTCGACGTTCTAAATGATTTAAGAGGATCAGGGTCACATGCTAAAAGTTACCAAAGCGGTTTTCCCCGTCGCCGGTCTGGGTACGCGGTTCCTTCCCGCGACCAAGGCCAGCCCGAAGGAAATGCTGCCAGTCGTGGACAAGCCGCTGATTCAATACGCGGTCGAGGAAGCGATGGCCGCCGGCATTACCGAAATGATCTTCGTGACTGGTCGCAGCAAGCGCGCGATCGAAGACCATTTTGACAAGTCCTACGAAATCGAGGCGGAACTCGAGGCGCGCGGCAAGGACAAGCTGCTCGAACTCGTGCGCAGCATCAAGCCGAGCCACGTGGACTGCTTCTACGTGCGTCAGGCCGAAGCGCTCGGTCTCGGCCATGCGGTGCTGTGCGCGGAGAAGCTCGTCGGCGACAACCCGTTCGCCGTGATCCTCGCGGACGACCTGCTTTACGGCAAGCCGCCCGTGATGACGCAGATGATCGAAGTCTTCGATCACTATCACAGCTCGGTGATCGGCGTGGAAGAGATTCCGGCGGAGGATTCGAAGTCCTACGGCATCATCGACGGCAAGGAGTGGGAAGACAACATCTTCAAGCTCGCGGGCATCGTCGAGAAGCCGGAACCGGCGGTGGCGCCGTCTAATCTGGGCGTGGTCGGCCGCTACGTGCTGAAGCCGCGCATCTTCGATCACATCCGCGCGCTGAAGCCGGGCGCGGGCGGCGAACTGCAACTGACGGACGCGATTCAATCGCTGCTGTCGGATGAGCAAGTGCTCGCGTACAAGTATCACGGCACGCGTTTCGACTGCGGCAGCAAGCTGGGCTATCTGAAGGCGACGGTGGAATTCGCGCTGCGCCATCCGGAAGTGAAGGCTGATTTCGAGGAATACCTGCGCAATCGCGCGCCGATTCTCGAAGGCTGAGTCGCTGGCCGATCCGGCTGAAAAAAATGCCCGTCACCTGTGTGACGGGCATTTTTGCTTTCGGGTGCAGCTTGCGGGAATCAACGTCGACGCATCAGGAAAGTGAACGTCTTGTCCTGCGTTGTCACTTCGACGATCTCGTTGCCGGTCTGCTTGGCGAAGGCCGCGAAATCGCGCTGCGATCCTGGGTCGGTCGCGAGCACCTTCAGAATCTGACCGCTCGTCATGTCGGCGAGCGCCTTTTTTGCCCGCAGAATCGGCAGCGGGCAGTTGAGCCCGCGCGCGTCGACTTCTTTGTGAACTTCCATCGCGATTTGCATCCTTTTGCTTGACTGACTGGTGTCCCGTATTGGGAGATTCTAGCGCAGGGTCAGGCTAGCAGCAGCGCCGCACCGTTTGCACCTACGACCAATGATGACACTTTCGCTTTCGGACCTATCTGGTTCATACGTGCGCGAAACACAGTTAGTTTGCTCTGCTTGTCTTCCAGGAACACAACAGAGGCGTCTCGGATGCGCATCGACGAACAGCCACTCCCGTACTACAAACGCAACCGTTTGATCTGGCGATGGTCCTATCGGGACATCGAAGATGGATGCAGGCCCGTTCACGGCGTCGCGCTTTCGATGGACCGCGCGCCCCCGAGCTTGTCGAATGCAGTAGCGAAGAAGTCCGAGCCTCGAACGCCATTGCGTCGTGAGCGAGACCCTTTGGATGTGATGTTGGACGACATCGCAACCGTGGTCGGTGCGTTCAGACGCTTCAAGACGTGGCTCGACACGCCCGATCCGCCGAAACCACCCAAACCGGCACCTGAGCAGCAAACGGCGCCTCCCTTCGACATCCAGGAGATTCCCGGCGCGATGCGACGAGAGCTCATGCCGGTCTCCGCCAGGTTGATGGAACGATGGTTTGCAGGCGAGCTCAATTTTTCGCCAACGGATCCCGACGAAAAAGCCGAGATCGATCAGAATGGCAAACCGTATGCCGCGAGCATGTACGATACGACAACCATCAAACTCGACTGGGTGTTGAGCTATCAGAGCGCGAAGGATCGCTACGATGACCTTCTGACATTGCGCATTAGAACGCCTAATGCCGTGAACGCGCTGAGAACGATCTTGCGGCGTTATAACCTGCCCTCTTTCACGCTTGATGCGTGGCAGATGTGCGGTAACTCACTACCAACGCTCCATCAGCATTTTCAGTTTCAGCTTGTCAATGTCGGCAGTTCGCTCGGTCAGAAAATCGGCGCACTTCTGGAGGCCAATGTCCACAACAACGGCGTACCGACTGACCTGACGGGCGCCTTGGGCTCGTTCAATATCTATGCGGCTATCGCATTCGCGACCTTCAACGATACGGGAACCGAAGCGTATGTTTCCGGGATTTACGTGTACATCAAAGACAACTACACCTTTTCCAGTGAGCCGGATTCCGTTTCACAGTATCTGGGGCACTGGAGTGCGAAAGGCGTGATCGTCGTTCCGTACAATGGCATGGCTTCCTACTTGAACAAGCAGTCCCTGTATTTTTCTTACCCGGTGGCCAAGGGCAATCCGGCGGCGAAAGGCAACGTGTACTACCCGATTCACAACAGTGATTTCAGAGACTGGGCCATCAAACATCAACGCGGCGGCGACTTCATTATCTACTCAGACTACAGATACGTTCCCATCTTTCCGCCCATCAGAGTACTGTTATGACTCGGTTGGCAAAAGTGATGAAATGGGTGGCGGCCCTGTTCGCGATCGGCCTTGTTTCTATCTGCCTGATCAGATTCGGCTTTCGCCCCACAGGCCGCGATTGCGTCAGACAAGGTTCGCCCGACGGCGCTTACATCGCCGAGCGCTGCCTGCTCGAATGGCGACCGGGAGGTAATTCCGACTATCAAGGCAGAGTCTACGACAGCAAATCTGGCGTACTTCTCGTCGAGCGAACTTTTAGCACGCCAGTGCCTGATTTGTCGTGGTCAGAGGACAGCGTGGCATTTTCTCGGGGCGGCGACGAATCCTCCTTCGTAACATTGCCTCCGACTTGGTTCGATCGCCTGAAAGCTGCAATCCCTTGAATGCACTCCTCTTGTCCTTTGAGACCCATTCCATTTGCGAGCCGCAAAACACCCCTGTGCAGCACGTAACGAAGCCCGGCACAAACATCTTCACCGAACTCGGCTTCTCAGCCGACGAAGCCTGTCGATACTACGACGAGTCACAGGCGCTCATCGGCCAGACCCTGAAGCTCGAAGCGCAACGACAACGGGTCGTCGGATAAAGCCCGCATCGACCGATGCGGGACTTTGGACAATCACAACTCCACCGCCCTCCCCATCTCATAAGCCTGCCGCATCGCAATACCAATGCGCGTCGCTTCCCTTGCATCCGCAAGCGTCAACCCCGTCGGCGTGCCGTCCCCGAGCAGCGCCACGAACGCCTGCGCCTCGCGTAGAAACGCATCCTCGAAACGCTCGAAGAACGTAGGTGTGCATGCGTTGCGCATACCGTGCTTATCAGCGATTTCGACGCGATTCGCACGCGGATTGCGCCCCACCGACAATGCGCCCCCCGTGCCGATCACCTCCGTCTGCGTATCGTGGCCATGCGCCATCGTGCGCGACGCGTAGAGCACCGCAAGCCGCCCATCCTCGAATTCGATGGTGCCCACGCCGTTATCGATGTCATTGCACTCGCGCAAGCTTTCGTGAATCGCGATCGTGCCGCTCGCATACACGCGCTTCGGTTTCGGATTGCCGAGCAGCCAGCGCGCGAGATCGATGTCGTGCACGCTGCAATCAAGAAAGAGCCCACCCGATGTCGGCGCGAAACGCACGAAGAAGCCGTCCGGATCGTTCTTGTCGCACGTCTGCGAGCGCACCAGGAACGGCCGGCCGATCGCGCCCTTCGTCACGCTGTCGAACGCATCGCGATAGCTCGCGTCGAAGCGGCGCACGAAGCCGATCATCACGTGCAGATGCGGATGGCGCGCGTGCGCTTCGATCACGGCATCGCATTCTGCGAGATCGAGCGATAGCGGCTTCTCGCAGAACACATGCTTGCCCGCGCGCAACGCCGCGATGATCTGACTCGCGTGCAGCGATGTCGGCGTGACGAGCCATACGGCATCCACCGAAGCATTGGCGAGCAATGCATCGTAATCCTCATGAATCGACAGTTCCGAAAACTTCGCCCGCGCCCACTCGCGCTCATCCGTCACCGGACTGCACGCCGCGACGAGCTTCGCACCCGGCACATGCCACGCGAGATTCTCCGCATGACGCCGCCCGAGCCTTCCGAGCCCGACGATACCCACGCGCACCGGATTCATGCCGCGCTCTCCCCAAGCCTGACGATGCGCTTCTCGCGCCACGACAGCGTGGCAGCTTCGGCGAGCTCCAGCGCCTTCAATCCATCCGCGACCGTGGTGCGCACCGGCTTGCCCGTCGTGACCGCATCGAAGAAATGCGCGATTTCCGCCGCGTACGCCGCGCGATAGCGTTCGAGAAAGAACGCCTCGGGCTTGTCGCTCGACACCGCCGTCGTCGTGTACGCGGTGACTTCGGTCGGCCGCACGTTGCCCGCCTGCAGCATGCCCAGGCTGCCGAGCAGTTCGAAGCGCTGATCGTAGCCATACGCCGCGCGCCGCGCCGTGTTGATCTGACACAGGCGCCCGCGCTTCGTGCGGATCGTCACGGCAGTCGAATCGATGTCGCCCGCATCGGCGATGGCGGGATCGCTGAGACAACTGCCCGTGGCGTGCAGCGTGTCGGCTTCATCGTCGAGAATCCAGCGGAAGATATCGAAGTCGTGAATCAGCATGTCCTTGAAGATGCCGCCCGAATGCCGGATGTACTCGACAGGCGGCGCGCCCGGATCGCGGCTCGTGACGACCAGCATCTCCGGCTCACCGATCTCGCCCGCGTCGATGCGCGCCTTCAGCGCGGAAAAGGTCGGATCGAAGCGCCGCTGAAAACCGATCATGCAGACCACGCCGGCCTTCGCCACCGCATCGGCACACGCGCGGGCGCGCTCGATCGTCAGATCGACCGGCTTCTCGCAGAACACATGCTTCTTCTGCGCCGCCGACGCCAGGATCAACTCCGCATGCGTGTCCGTGCTCGAACACACGACCGTCGCGCCGACGGAAGCATCGCCCATCGCGCCATCGACATCGGCGACGCTCGCGCCATGCGCTTTCGCGAGCGCGGCAGCCGCGTCGCGGTTCACATCGACGACATATTTCAAACGCACGCCCGGCTGCCGCGCGAGATTGGCCGCGTGAATCTTGCCGATGCGTCCTGCGCCGAACACCGCCACATCAATCGTCATAGCCACCTGTCTCCTTGGATTCCTCGACATTCAACTCGAGCCGGTACGCGAGCGCGATGAACAACGCCTGGCACAGGCAAATGGTGCTCGTGAGCGAACGGAACGCGAATGCGCTGCCCTCCTTCACGAACAGACTCGCGCTCGCGTGACGCGCGAGCGGCGAAAGCTGGCTATCGGTGATGACGAGGGTCTTCGCGCCGTGATGCTGCGCGGCGCGCACGCAATACTGCGTCTCCTTGCCGTAGGGCGCGAAGCTGATCGCCACCACCACGTCCCCCTTCTTCACGCTGCGGACCTGCTCGCGGAACATGCCGCCGAAGCCCGAAATCAGATGCACGCGCTTCTTCGTGTGCTGCAATGCATAGACGATGTAACTCGCCACCGCGAACGAGCGGCGCACGCCGATCACGTAGATGTTTTCGGCCTGCGAAAGCATCTCGACGGCGGCATCGAACTGCTCGTCGTCGAGACCGGCTTCGAGCTCGTCCAGACCCGTGCGGCTCGCGGCGATGAACTCGCGCGCCACCGACACGCCCGACGCCTCGCCCGCCTTCTCGTCGATGAGCTTGCGAATGCGCTGCTGATAGCTCTGCTGCGAGCCGCCGGCGCCCGTGTACGCCTGCCTGAAGACGGCCTGCAAGTCCGAAAAACCGGAGAAACCGAAGCGCTGCGCGAACCGCACGACGGCGGACGCATGCACGCCGCACGCGCTCGCGATATCGCTCGTGCGGTCCATCATCACACTCTGGCGATGTTGTTCGATGTAGGTCGCGACGCTCTTCAACTGGCGCGGCAGCGAGTCGTACGCGTCGGTGATCCGCTGCATCAGTTCGTCGACGCTCTGGACTTCGGTGCTGGTTTCATCCATTTCGGTGGCTCAGTGTGCGCGCTCCGATGACGAGCGCCGTGGAACCGATTATAGAAACGCGGCAAGCAAATTGGAATGTATTTTCCATTTGTCGCACACATAAAATTTCTATTGCAGACCACCAAAAACTGACCTACTCTTGGTCCTGAGCACGACACCGCCACGACCCGTACGGTGCCGGCTCGCGAAAACATCACACCAAACAACAACCGAGATAGGTGGAGACAATGACCATTTGCAACGGTCGGGCCGCGCTGCGCGCGCTGGTGGCTGCTGCTGCGTTGTGCAGTGCGGCATTGATCACAGGGAGCCCCGCGCACGCGGCGCCCGACGCGAAGTTCGTGCTGATCAGCCACGCGCCCGACTCGGATTCGTGGTGGAACGTGATCAAGAACGCCATCAAGCAGGCCGACGAAGACTTCAACGTGCAAACCGACTACCGCAATCCGCCCAACGGGGATATCGCGGACATGTCGCGTCTGATCGAGCAGGCCGCCGCGCGCAATTACGACGGCGTCATCACCACCATCGCGGACTTCGATGTCCTGAAGAGCTCGATCAACAAGGTCACCGCGAAGAAGATTCCGCTCGTGACGATCAACTCCGGCACGGAAGAGCAAAGCGCGCAACTGAACGCGATCATGCATGTCGGCCAGCCGGAATATGTCGCGGGCAACGAGGCCGGCAAGAAGGCCAAGGCCGCGGGCGTGAAGTCGTTCCTCTGCGTGAACCACATCGCGACCAACACGGTGTCGTTCGATCGCTGCAAGGGCTTCGCGGATGCGCTCGGTATCGACTACAAGGCATCGACTATCGACTCCGGCCAGGATCCGACGGAAATTCAGTCGAAGGTCTCGGCCTATCTGCGCAACCATCCGGACACGCAGGCGATTCTCACGCTCGGACCGACGCCCGCCTCGGCGACGATCAAGGCCGTCACGCAGATGGGCCTGCAAAACAAGCTCTATTTCGTGACCTTCGACTTCTCCGACGATATCGCGAAGGCCATCAAGGACGGCACGATCAAGTTCGCGATCGACCAGCAGCCGTATCTCCAAGGCTATATCCCGGTGGCCGTGCTTTCGATCGTGAAGAAGGAGCACACGACCGATCCCGCGAAGATCCGCCAGCTCCTCGAAGCGAATCCGAAGTTCAAGGCACGCCTGGAAACCTACGGATTGCAGCCGTCGTACGGACCGAAGAACATCCGCTCGGGCCCGGGTTTCATCACTCAGGAAAATCTCGACAAGGTCGTGAAGTACGCGGGTCAATATCGCTGATCCCGGCCTGACCTGCTTCGGGCGACAACGCTAGCGCCGCCCGCTTTTATCAGCCTTCAACGTCGCTTGCTGCGTCCCTTCGCGGACGCGGCGGGGACGCGCGCATCGGTACTACATCGAATTCAAGTCTCAAGGAGCCATCATGGGCGTAGCCGGCAAGCACTTTCCTCCTCACGTGAACCCTCAGCAGGACAACGCCGAGGCACCTGACCAGGCAAAGCCCTCGGATGAGCGCGTGCGCCAGCAATCGTGGTTCGGCCATCTGTTGAATCGCCCGGAATTCGCGGCGATTTCCGGCACCGTGCTCGTGTTTCTGGTGTTCGGCTTCAGCGCCGGTTCGTCGGGCATGTTCGCGCTCGACGGCGTGATGAACTGGTCGCAGGTCGCCGCCTATCTCGGCCTGCTCGCGGTCGGCGCGTGTCTCTTGATGATCGCGGGCGAGTTCGACCTGTCGATCGGCTCGATGATCGGCTTCGCGGGCATGATGGTCGCGCTGCCCGCGGTCTACTTCCACTGGCCGATCTCGCTGTCGATCCTGTTCGCCTTCGGCACGTCGATGCTGCTCGGTGCGCTGAACGGCTATCTCGTGATGAAGACGCGCCTGCCCTCGTTCATCGTCACGCTCGCATTCCTGTTCATCCTGCGCGGCCTGACGCTTGCGCTGTCGATCATGTTCGCGGACCGCACCATCATCTCCGGCGTCGGCGATCTCGCGCAGAACGATCCGATCGCCAACACGCTCTTTCATGGCGTCGCGTTCCACGGCCTGTTCACCTGGCTCGCGCACATGGGCATCGGCAAATTGCTGGACAGCGGCCAGCCGCTCGTGCCGGGCATTCCGAAGGTCATCATCTGGTGGTTCGTGCTCGCGGCGATCTGCGCGTTCGTGCTCGCCAAGACGCGCTACGGCAACTGGATTCTCGCGGTCGGCGGCGACGCCAATGCCGCGAAGAATGTCGGCGTGCCGGTCAAGCGCGTGAAGATTTCGCTGTTCGTGCTGACCGCGTTCTGCTCGTGCCTGTTCGCCGTGCTGCAGGTGTGCGATATCGGTTCGGCCGCGGCCGACCGTGGTCTGCAAAAGGAATTCGAAGCGATCATCGCGGCGGTCATCGGCGGCACCTTGTTGACGGGCGGTTATGGCTCGGTGGTCGGCGCGTGCTTCGGCGCGCTGATCTTCGGCGTCGTGCAGATCGGCATCACTTATACCAACGTGAGTTCGGACTGGTTCCGCGTGTTCCTCGGCGTGATGCTGCTGCTCGCCGTGCTCTTCAACCACTACGTGCGCCGCCGCGTCTCGCAAGCTCAATAAGAGGAGAACCGACATGAACGACGACAACATCCTCGCGCTCGAGAACGTCAGCAAGTTTTTCGGCAAGGTGATCGCGCTGAACGGAGTCACCTTGCGGCTGAAACGCGGCGAAGTGCATTGCCTGCTCGGCGATAACGGCGCGGGCAAGTCCACGCTCATCAAGACGCTGGCGGGCGTGCATGCGCCCTCTTCCGGCGACTATCTCGTCGATGGCGAGCCGGTGCATTTCGACTCGCCGAAAGAAGCGCTCGATCTCGGCATTGCGACCGTGTATCAGGATCTCGCGCTCGTGCCCTTGCTGTCGGTCGCGCGCAACTTCTTCATGGGCCGCGAGCCGCAGAAGAAACGCTTCGGACTCTTCAGCGTGATGGATCTCGATCTCGCGGCCGTCACCTCGCGAAACAAGCTCGCGGAAATGGGCATCAACGTGCGCGATCCGCATCAGCCGATCGGCACGATGTCCGGCGGCGAGAAGCAATGCCTCGCGATCGCCCGCGCGATTCACTTCGGCGCGCGCGTGCTGATTCTCGACGAACCGACCGCCGCGCTCGGCGTGAAGCAGAGCTTCAACGTGCTCAAGCTCATCCACAAGGCGCGCGAAAAAGGCATCTCGGTGATCTTCATCACGCACAACGTGCACCACGCGTATCCGATCGGCGATTCGTTCACGCTGCTCAATCGCGGCCGCTCGATGGGCACTTACACGAAGGACACCATCAGCAAGAACGAAGTGCTCGACATGATGGCGGGCGGCGCCGAAATGCAGCAAATGATGAGCGAACTCGAAGGCGCGACGATCTGAGGACTTCACAATGACACAACACACGCACTCCCGCTTTGCGCCGGATCGCCCGCTCGACATCATCTGCCTCGGACGGATCGCCGTCGATCTGTATGCGCAGCAGGTCGGCGCGCGGCTCGAAGACGTGGCCACGTTCGCAAAGTATCTCGGCGGCTCGTCGGCGAACATCGCGTTCGGTTGCGCGCGGCTGGGCCTGAAATCGTCGATGCTCGCGCGCGTCGGCAATGATCACATGGGGCGCTTTCTCACCGAAACGCTCGAACGCGAAGGCTGCGACACGAGCCGTCTGCGCATCGATCGCGAGCGGCTCACCGGACTCGTGCTGCTCGGACTCGAAGACCGCGACACCTTTCCGCTCGTGTTCTATCGCGAGAACTGCGCGGACATGGCCGTCGACGAAAGCGATTTCGATGAAGCGTATATCGCGTCATCGAAGGCGTTGCTCATCACTGGCACGCACTTCTCGACCGAGCAGGTGAACCGCACGAGCCGGCGCGCGCTGGATCATGCGCGACGCAACGACGTACGCACGATTCTCGACATCGACTATCGGCCCGTGTTGTGGGGCTTGACGGGCAAGGCGGACGGCGAGACGCGTTTCATCGCGAATGAAGGCGTAACCGCGCACTTGCAGCGCATCCTGCCGTTGATCGATCTCGTCATCGGCACCGAAGAAGAGTTTCGTATCGCGGGCGGCAAGGACCATCTGATCGATGCGCTCGCGATGGTCCGCAAGGTTACGAGCGCGACGCTCGTCGTGAAGCGCGGGCCGCTCGGCTGCTCGATCATCGAGGGCGCGGTGCCCGCTTCCATCGACGATGCGCCGATTCACGGCGGCGTCGAAGTGGACGTGCTCAACGTGCTCGGCGCGGGCGACGCATTCGCGTCCGGCTTCCTGTCGGGATGGCTGCGCGACGCGCCGCTCGAAGCCTGTGCGCAGACGGCGAACGCATGCGGCGCGCTGGTCGTGTCGCGTCACGGCTGCGCGCCCGCGATGCCCACGCCCGCCGAACTCGATTACTTCCTCGACGCCGCGCGCCAAGACCCCGTACGCATGCGCCGCCCGGACCGCGACGCGACGCTTGCGCGGCTGCATCGTGTGAGCCCGAACCGCACGCAATGGAATGAAGTGCTCGGCTTCGCCTTCGATCATCGCAACCAGTTCTTCGATCTGGCGCAGCAAACGGGCGCGAGCGAGGCGCGCATATCGACCTTGAAGAATCTGTTCGTCGAAGCCGTCGCGCAGACGCAGGAGGAACTCGGACTCGCAGGACGCATCGGCGTGCTGGTCGATGATCGATACGGTCAGGACGCGTTGAACGCCGCGACCGGGCGAGGCTGGTGGATCGGACGGCCGGTCGAGTTGCCCGGCTCGTTGCCGCTCGTGTTCGATCATGGCCGCTCGATCGGCACGACGCTGACGCAATGGCCGCGCGAACACGTCGCGAAATGTCTCGTGCAATATCACCCCGATCATCCGCACGACGTGCGTCTCGAACAGGAAGCGCAACTGCGCGCGCTCTACGACGCCGTGCAGGAAAGCGGTAACGAACTGCTGCTCGAAGTGATCGTGCCCAAGAACGGTCCGCCCGTCGATGACGACACTGTGCATCGCGCGTTGAAGCGTCTTTATAACCTCGGCATCTACCCGGAATGGTGGAAGCTCGAAGCGATGAGCACCGAACAATGGCACGCGATCGACGCGCTGATCGCGGAGCGCGATCCGTATTGCCGCGGCGTCGTGCTGCTCGGACTGTCGGCTGGCGTCGAGCAGTTGCGCGACGGCTTCAAGGCGGCGGCATCGTCGAAGACATGCCGGGGCTTCACGGTCGGGCGCACGATCTTTCATGAGCCGAGCCATGCATGGCTCGCCAACGAGATCGACGACAAAGAGCTGATCGCACGCGTGCGCCGCACGTTCGAAGCCTTGATCGGCGCGTGGCGCGATGCGCGTTCCGCCTCGCACGTGGAAAACCATCAGGTCAAACAGGAGCAGGCCGCATGAACCAGCGTGCAACGCAAACTGAAACTGCCGTGAGTTCCACGATTCGATTGACCACGGCGCAGGCTGTCGTGCGCTATCTCGCAGCGCTGCGTACCGAACACGGCGAGCCGCTGTTCGGCGGCGTCTTCGCGATCTTCGGGCACGGCAACGTCGCGGGCCTCGGCGAGGCGCTGTATCGGCATCGCGATGTATTGCCGACCTATCGCGCGCACAACGAGCAGGCGATGGCGCATAGTGCGATCGCGTACGCGAAGGCGCATATGCGGCGGCGCATGATGGCCGTGACGACCTCCATCGGGCCGGGTGCGACCAACCTCGTGACGGCGGCCGCGCTCGCGCATGTCAATCGCTTGCCGGTGTTGCTGCTGCCGGGCGATATCTTCGTCTCGCGCGCGCCGGACCCGGTACTGCAGCAAGTCGAGGACAGTCACGATGGCGGCGTGTCCGCCAACGATGCGTTGAAGGCGGTGTCGCGCTATTTCGATCGCATCGTGCATCCCGCGCAATTGTTGAGCGCGTTGCCGCGCGCGATCCGCGTGCTCACCGATGCGGCCTTGTGCGGCCCCGTCACGCTCGCGCTGCCGCAGGACGTGCAGGCGATGGCGTTCGACTACCCTGCTTCGTTCTTCGAGCCGCGCGTCGTCGAGTTTCACGCGCCCGCGCCAATTGCGAGCGAGATCGAGCGCGCGGCGACGATGCTGCGTGAGGCGCGCGAGCCGTTGATCATAGCGGGCGGCGGCTTGCTGTACGGCCTTGCGACCGATACGTTGCGCGGTTTCGCGCACAAGCACGGCATTCCGGTGGCGGAAACGCAGGCGGGCAAAGGCGCCTTTGCATGGGACGATGCGTTGAACGTCGGCGGCATCGGCGTGACGGGCGCATCGGCTGCGAACGAACTCGCGCATGCGAGCGATTGCGTGCTGGCTGTCGGCACGCGTCTGCAGGATTTCACGACCGGATCGAACACGCTCTTCACGCAGGCGCGGCTCATTGCGATCAACGCCAATCCGTTCGATGCGCTGAAGCAGGACGCCGTCGCCGTGCAGGCCGATGCGCGTCTCGCGCTCGCTGCGCTGTCCGAAGCGCTGGGCGACTGGCGCGCATCGCCGCAATGGACGACGCGTTCGCATCGGCTCGCGAACGACTGGCGCGAGACTGTCGCGCATGTGACGAACACGCCTGTTGCCGATGGCCTTCTGCCGCGCGAAGCCGATGTCATCGGCGCAGTGCAGCGCTCCGACGATGCTTCGGCCGCGAACGACATCGTCGTGTGTGCGGCCGGCACGCTGCCCGCCGACTTGCAGAAGCTGTGGCGCACGGGAAAGCCGGGCGGCTATCACGTCGAATACGGCTATTCGTGCATGGGCTATGAGATCGCGGGCGGTCTCGGCGTGAAGCTCGCGCGGCCCGAGCGCGAGGTGATCGTGATCGTCGGCGACGGCAGCTATCTGATGATGAATAGTGAACTCGCGACCTCCGTCATGCTCGGCGCGAAGGTGATCGTGGTGCTGCTCGACAATCGCGGGTTCGGTTGCATCAACCGGTTGCAGCAGGCGTGTGGCGGCGCGCCGTTCAACAATCTCATCGACGATTGCAAGCAAGGCGCGCATGGTGCGCCGCAGATCGATTTCGCGATGCATGCGCGATCGCTGGGCGCCTTGTCGGAGCATGTGGCCAACGTGGACGAACTTCAGGCCGCGATGAAGCGCGCGCGCGGCGCGGATCGTAGTTATCTGATCTCGATCGATACTGATCCTGCGAGGCCGACTGAGGAAGGTGGATGGTGGTGGGAAGTTGCCGTGCCCGAGGTGTCAGACCGCGCGGCGGTGGTCGTGGCTCGTGGGGAGTATGAACGGGCTATCGAAGCTCGAGGCTGAGGTGGCTCTGCCTTTCCATGGATTTCACAAAAGCAGGCGCGTAACGTAAAACAGGACCCACCGATGCCACTGAATGTCCGCATAGGAATCAACCCACTGTCGTGGATGAACGACGACCTCCCGTCCCTCGGCGGCGAGACGCCTTTGTCTAAAGCACTGACGGAGGGAAAACAGATAGGTTATGAAGGCTTCGAACTGGGCAACAAGTTCCCGCGCGAACCACAAGCGCTTAAAACCTTGCTCGCGCAATACGATCTGGCGCTGGTCTCCGGCTGGTACTCCGGCAGGCTCGCAGAACGCAGCGCGGAAGATGAAATCGAAGCCGTAGCCCCTCACCTCGACCTGCTCGCGAAAAACGGCGCAACCGCGATGGTCTACGGCGAAGTAGCCCATTCGATCCAGGGCGCTCCAAAGCCGCTCTACCAACGTCCGCGCTTCTTCTCCGATGCACAGTGGAATGAATACGCCGACCGCCTGAACCGCTTCGCCGACTTCACGCTCTCGCGCGGCGTGCGCGTGGCCTATCATCATCACATGGGCGCGTATGTCGAAACGCCTGCGGATGTCGATCGCCTGATGGCCCTGACGAACGATGCAGTCGGACTGCTGTTCGACGCGGGTCACATCACCTTCGCGGGCGGCGACGCGCTGACTGTGCTGCAGAAGCACATCGCGCGCGTGTGCCATGTGCATTGCAAGGACGTGCGCCCGGACATCGTGAAGCTCGCACGCAACCGCAACTGGAGCTTTCTCGATGCGGTCATCAACGGCGCGTTCACCGTGCCGGGGGATGGCGCAGTCGACTATCCGGGCATCATCGCGTGTCTCGCGAAGCACGATTACGATGGCTGGCTCGTCGTGGAAGCCGAGCAGGACCCGGTGATCGCGCCGAGCTATGCCTATGCCGACAAGGGCTATCGCACCCTGCGCGCACTCGTCGACGGAACCTTCAAGGAGGCAGCATGAGTCTGCTAGTGAAAGCATCGCGCGAAGGACAAACCATTGCGCGTGTCACGCCCGAATCGGCGTGCTGGAAGCATGTCGGCTTCGCGGCGTACCGGCTCGATGCGGGCGATGTCGTGCACGTGTACGACGCGGATCGCGAGAGCTGCATCGTCGTGTTGACGGGCACGGTGAGCGTCGAAGCGGGCGACGAGCACTATCAGTCGATCGGCTCGCGCGACAGCGTCTTCGAGGACGCCGCGCCGTATGCGGTCTACGTGCCGCCGAAGCTCGCCGCGATCGTGCGTGCGGAGCGCGATGCGCAGATCGGCGTGGCGAGCGCGCCCGCCAAGGGCGAATATCCGCCGCGTCTGATCGAGCCTTCGCAGATGAAGCGCTCGACGCGCGGCAGGGACGCGAATACGCGCTACGTATGCGATATTCTTCCGCAGACCGAAGCGGCGGAGTCGCTGCTCGTCGTCGAAGTACGCACGCCGGGCGGGCACGCGTCGAGCTATCCGCCGCACAAGCACGACAAGGACAATGTGCCCGTCGAGAGTTCGCTCGAAGAGACGTACTACCATCGGTTGAATCCGCCGCAAGGTTTCGCGTTCCAGCGCGTCTACACCGACGAGCGCGATCTCGACGAGACGATGGCCGTCGAAGATCACGATGTCGTGATGGTGCCGCGTGGGTATCATCCGGTCGTAGTGCCGTATGGCTACGATAACTACTATCTCAACGTGATGGCAGGCAACAAGCGCACGTGGCACTTCAAGAACGATCCGAAGCATGAGTGGATCGTGGAGCGGGATAGCAAGGCTTCGACCTAGAGGGTTTTCGGCAGGATTATCGCCGGATCCCGTGTTCGTGTCGGTCTATTAGCACTGCCCCTGTGCGGGGCGGCACCTACTTTCTTTGCTGCTGCAAAGAAAGTAGGCAAAGAAAGCAGCTCGAGACGCCCGCGGTCACACGCAATTTGGGTGTTCTTCTCCTCGCTCGTGGCCTCTGTAGCGAGTGCCCTCGTAGGCCTAACCGGGCTTGGACCGCGCACGGTCTGACGAGCTAGTTCTTATCGTGCGCTGGTTCAGCACGAAATAGCTTCGGCACAGCGCTGCGCGCTGCCGTTGGGTATGCAAGGGAAACCGACGAGAAAAGAGAAACGCAGAAGCACACGCAGACCCGATTGACCCATCGGCCGCGAAGCGGGATGGAGCCATTTCGTGCTGAACCAGCCACGCGAGCGGTGCGATATGTCAGACCGTGCGCGGTCCAAGCCCGGTTAGGCCTACGAGGGCACTCGCTACTGCTGTGCCAAGACCGATCGCCTGTGCCGCGGCCGGCGTGAAGTACTTTGGATGGGGATAGCTGTTTCTTTGGTTACTTTCTTTGCAGCAGCAAAGAAAGTGACTGCCGCCCCGCACAGGGGCAACGCTAATAAACCAACACCCTAACGGGATCCGGCGACAAGATACATAACACGCTCTAACCTATCGAAAGCCAATCACGCATGACGCGCTCGTCCGCCGCGAGCGCCCCCATCGCCCCATCGAACTGAATCGCCCCGTGCCCCATCACCGCGACGCGCGCATCGAGCCTGCGCGCGATCGTCAAGCGCTCTTCGATCAGCAGCATCGCGACGCCGCGTTCGCGCAGCGTCGCGAGACACGCGGCGACTTGCGCAAGCACTTGCGGCGCAAGCCCCTCGCCGGGTTCGTCGATGACGACGAGCGACGGATCGCCCGCCAGCGTGCGCGCGAGCGCGAGCATCTGCTGTTCGCCGCCCGATAGCGCGCCCGCTCTCACCGACGCGCGTTCTTCAAGCACGGGAAACAATCGATACGCATCGCGCAGCGAAAAGCGCGAGCCCTTTCTCTCACCGAGCACGAGGTTTTCTCGCACCGTGAGCGCGGGAAACACGTCACGCGTTTCAGGCACATAGCCGATCCCCAACCGCGCGATGCGATGCGGCCGCAAACCGACGAGCGCGACATCCCGATAGCGCATCTCGCCCGCGCACCGCACGAGGCCCATGATGGCCTTCGCGAGCGTCGATCGTCCCGAGCCATTGCGGCCGACGAGCGCAACCGCTTCGCCTTCGGCGATGCAAAGATTCACGCCATGCAGCACCTGCGCCGCGCCATACCACGCACGCAAATCCTCGATCCGCAGTTGCGCGCTCATGACGCCGCCCCGCCGAGATACGCTTCCCGCACGTCCCGATTCGCACGGATCGCGGCGGGCGCATCGGTGGCGATCACGCGCCCTTTCAGGAGCACCGAAATGCGGTCCGCGAGATCGAATACGGCATCCATGTCATGCTCGATCACGAGCAGCGTGCGGCCTTGCGTCGTCGCGCGAATCAACGCGAGCGCGCGCGTCGCCTCCGCGCGATTCATGCCGGCGGTGGGTTCGTCGAGCAGGATCAGCGGCGCATCGGTGGCGAGCGCGATGCCGAGATCGAGCGCGCGCTGCTCCGCATAGGTCAGGCGCGCGGCGGGTTCATCCGCGCGCGCGGCAAGCCCGATGGCAACGAGCATCGCGTGCGCGCGTTCGTCGATTCTTCGCGACGGCAGCCATCGGTCGATGAGGCGCGACGACGCTGCACCCAGCGCCGCGCAGCGCAGGTTATCGAGCACGGAAAGTCCGCCGAATACGCTTGTCGTCTGGAAGCTGCGCGCAAGCGAACGGGAGACGCGCTGCGGCGCCCTGCCCGTGATATCGATTCCGTTCGCGACGATGCGTCCGTCATCCGGCCGCGCGCGCCCCGAGATCAGATCGAAGAGCGTGGACTTGCCCGCGCCGTTCGGACCGATGAGCGCGTGCCGCTCGCCCTGCGCGACGTGCAGATCGACGCCCCGCAACACGCGCGTCGCGCCGAAGCGTTTGACGATGCCGTGCAGTTCGAGCGCGGCGTTCATCGCGCGGTCCTCGTGCTTCGCGCGAGCCACAGGCCCAGCAACGCGCACGGCACGGCGATCAGCCACGCACGCGCATCGTTTCGTCCGGCATAGAGCGCTTCGACCGACACGACGACCGCGGCGCTCCAGACCATCGCGCTGAACGCGCCGATGCAGAGCGTTCGCATATCGCGTCGAAGCAAACCCGCGACGCCTTGCGGCGCGGCGATCACGACCCACATGAAAAAGAGCCCGAGATACATCGGCCACGCGGCGCTCACGCTCGCCACCGCGACGCTGAAGAACGTCAGCAGCACCGCGCCGATCACCGGCCCGAAGAATGTCCCCGCGCCGCCGATCACCGTCGCGACGAGCACGCTCGTCGAACGCGCCAGCCCCACGCTTTCCGACGACACCAGTTCGACGTTGATCAGCGCCAGCACGCCCGCGATGCCCGCGAAGAGCGCCGACACGACGAGCATCGTGAAGCGCACGCGACGCGGCGCGAAGCCGATTGACGCGGCGCGCGCGGGATTGTCGCGCACGGCGTTGGCGAGGCGGCACATCGGCGTGCGCGAAAACGCGAACATCGCGAGCGCCGATGCAACACACCAGCACGCGATCAGCACATAAGCCTCGCGCGAGGGCCCGAAGGTCCACGCGAAGAGCGGCGGTCCGCTCGCGCGATCGATCGTCACGCCGCCCTCGCCGCCGAACCAGCCGGGCACGAGCCACACGCACGCGGCGACCAGTTCGCCGATGCCGAGCGTGATCATCGCGAACGACGTGCTCGCGCGCTGCGTCGAGATCGCGCCGAAGACGATGGCGGCCAGCATCGCGACGAATCCGCCGATCAATGGCAACAGCGGCAACGGCACGCCGAAGCGATTGAACGCATGCGCTGCGGCGAATGCGCCGAGACCCGAATACACGGCGTGGCCGAACGAGAGCAAACCGGTTTCGCCGAGCAACAAGTTGTAGGAGAGCGCGAACACAATGAGCGTCGCAGTCTGCGCGAAGTACGCGAGCAACCACGATTGATCGGAGAAGAGCGGCGGCAGCGCGAGCGCGGCAATGAGCACGAGAAATCTAGGCATCGCGCGTGCGCTCGCCGAAAAGCCCGCGTGGACGCGCGGCCAGCATCGCGACGAGCACGAGATAGGGCAGCACGGGCGCGAGTTGCGCAACCGTCAGCGCGCTCCACGCGAGCGGCAGCGTCACGCCGAACGCTGCGGCGATGCTGCCCGCCGACGCGCTCGCTCCCACCGCGAAGGTCTGCACGCAACCGATCAGAAGCGACGCGACGAGCGCACCGCCCAGCGACCCGAGCCCGCCGATCACGACGACGACGAACACGATCGGGCCCATCGCATCGGCCATCGCGGGTTCGATGACGGCGAGCGGCGCGCCGATCACGCCACCGAGCGCGGCGAGCGCGGTTCCGACGCCGAAGACGGTCGTGAATACGCACGGCACGTCATGGCCGAGCGTTTCGACGGTAGCGGGATGCGTAAGCGCCGCGCGCACGACGAGGCCCGTTTTCGATGTGCGCAAGACGAGCCAGAGCGCGCCGAGCATAAGGATGGCGATCGACATCATGAACACGCGATAGCGCGCGAACGACGCGCCGTACAGCGTGAAGAGCGGACCGTCGAGCACGCGTGGAATCGTCGCGGGCAACGGCCCGAGTCCCCAAAAGAGTTTCACGCCCTCGCCGATCACGATGGCCGCGCCGAACGTGAGCAGCATCTCCGCGAGCGCGCCGCGCGCATGCACGCGTCTCAGCAAGTATCGCTCGAACAACGCGCCCACGATGCCGACGACCACCGGCGCGACGATCAACGCAAACCAGAAACCGCCACGCGCGGCGAGCGCCTGCCCGACGTACGCGCCAAGCATATAGAAACTCGCGTGCGCGAAGTTGAGCACGCCGAGCATCGAGAAAATCAGCGTCAGGCCCGCCGACAACATGAAGAGCAGCAATCCCACGCTCACGCCGTTGAGCAGACTCACGCAGAACCACTGGAGCAAGACGCGACCCTCAGCCGGTGATGAGCGGCTTCAGCGCATCGACGAGCGGCGCGGGCAGCGGCACTGGCCTGCGCGTCACGCGATCCACGTAGACATGCACGAAATGCCCTTGCGCGGCGGCGACGTCCGAGCCTTGCGTGAAGATCGCCACTTCATAGCGCACGCTCGTGTTACCGAGCTTCTCGACGCGCAAACCCGCCTCGATCGGTTCGGGAAACACGACCGGCGCAAAGAAATTGCAGCGCGTCTCGACGACCAGGCCGATGGTTTCACCCTCATTGAAATCGAGCACGCCCGCGCGCAGCAGATACTCGTTCACGACCGTGTCGAAATAGCTGTAATAGACGACGTTGTTGATGTGCCCATAGACATCGTTGTCCGACCAGCGCGTGCTGATCGCGAGAAAGTGCGCGTAGTCCGCGCGCCGCGTGGGTACGGGTTTGGTCATTCAGAGCGACTCCGTCAGCATGCGCCGATAATCCTCCGCGCTCGCCTCGCGCGGATTCGTCTTGTGGCAATGATCCGCGAGCGCGCCTTGGAAGGTGTGCGGGCATGTTAGGAGCGGCGCGGCGAGCGTGTCAATCGGGGTTCAGCGCGGTTCGCAAAGCGCGCGCACCTCGTCGGTGAAGCGCTCGACGGTTTCCTGCTTCGTGTCCCACGCGCACATCAGACGGCAGCCGCCCGAGCCGATGAACTGGTAGAAGCGCCAGCCCTTCGCGCGCAGCGCCGCCGCGACGTGCGCCGGCAGCTCGGCGAATACCGCGTTCGATTCGGGCTTGAAAAGCAGACTCACGCCGGGAATCCCGACGAGGCGTTCGGCCATCAGCCGCGCCATCGCGTTGGCGTGGCGCGCGTTGCGCAGCCACACGTCGTTGTCGAGCAGGCCGAGCCACGGCGCGGAGATGAAGCGCATCTTCGATGCGAGCTGCCCCGCCTGCTTCAGGCGATACGCGAAATCGGCGGCGAGCGCCTTGTCGAAAAACACGACCGCTTCACCCACCGGCAAGCCGTTTTTCGTGCCGCCGAAGCACAGCACGTCGACGCCCGCGCGCCATGTGATCTCCGACGGATGCACGTTCAGTGTCGCGACCGCGTTGGCGAAACGCGCGCCATCCATGTGCACTTTCAGATGCCGGCGTTTGGCGATCGCCGCGATCGCGCGAATTTCCTCGACGGTGTACACGGTGCCGACTTCCGTCGCCTGTGTGAGCGCGACGACCTTCGGCTTCGGATAGTGGATGTCCGCGCGCTTCGTGACGAGTTCCTCGATGGCGTCGGGCGTGAGCTTGCCGTTCTCGCCCTTCGCAGTGAGCAGTTTCGAGCCGCCGGAGAAGAACTCGGGGCCGCCGCATTCATCGGTTTCGATATGCGCGAGTTCGTGGCAGATCACCGAGTGATAGGACTGGCAAAGCGAGGCGAGCGCGAGCGAATTCGCGGCCGTGCCGTTGAAGACGAAGAAGACTTCGCAATCGGTCTGGAAGAGATCGCGGATGCGGTCGCAGACTTGCGCGGTCCACGAGTCGTCGCCGTAAGCGGGTTCGTGGCCGCTCGTGTTGGAGTTGATGAGCGCTTGCAGCGCTTCAGGGCAGATGCCTGCGTAGTTGTCGGAGGCGAAGTGCTGGATCGGGTCCGTGGGCGCTGTCATGGGATCGCTGTGATGGCCTGTCGTGAACGAGGCGCGCGCGACGGTGTAGCGCCGCGCGGCCGGCAATCCGGCCATTCTAGCGGCTCGGACCGGCGCGCGTGGTGGCGTCGCCGGCCCGCCCGAACGGCTACTTGCTGTCAGGCGCGCTCGCCGCGTTGGCCTGTTGCGCCTTCTTGTCCTTCTTGCTGGCTTCGTGATGGCCGATCGCGCAGCCGCCCACCGCGCCCGCCGTGCCGTGCTTGCCCGCAACGTGCCCCGCCACGCCGCCGACCGCCGCGCCCTCGATGCAGCCCTTCGCCTGCGCGACGCCGGTCGCGGCGAGCATCGCCGAAGTCAGTACGATCATTGCGATTTTGCGATTCATGATGCATCTCCCCTTTCTGGTTGAAATGCTGGGAGCGTTGCACGCGGTGTGCCTGACAGGCTGTAAAGAAAAACGGCCCGATCCGAAGAGATCGAGCCGTTTCCTCGAAGGACGAACGAACGATTAAAGCTGCTGCTGAACCCAGCCCGTCACGCCCGCGAGCGCAGCCGGCAGATTGGCCGGCTCGGTGCCGCCCGCCTGCGCCATGTCCGGACGACCGCCGCCCTTGCCGCCGACCTGCTGCGCGACGAAGTTGACGAGCTCGCCCGCCTTCACCTTCTTCGACGCATCCGCCGTCACGCCGGCGATCAGGCTGACCTTGCCGCCATCCACCGATGCGAGCACGATCGCCGCGCTCTTGAGCTTGTCCTTCAGCTTGTCGACGGTTTCGCGCAGCGTCTTCACGTCCGCGCCTTCCAGTTGCGCGGCGAGCACGTGCACGCCGGAGACATCGACGGCTTGCGACACGAGTTCATCGCCCTGGCTCGCTGCGAGCTTCGACTTCAACGCGCCGAGTTCCTTCTCCAGCGACTTCACATGCTCCTGAACCTGCGCGATACGCTGCGTGAGTTCCGCAGGCTGCGCCTTCAGCACGCCCGCCGCCGCGTTGATGCGTTGATCCAGCTCCTGCACGTAACGCACGGCGTTGTCGCCGGTGATCGCTTCGACGCGGCGAATGCCCGCCGCGACGCCGCCTTCCATCACGATCTTGAAGAAGCCGATATCGCCGGTGCGCTGTACGTGCGTGCCGCCGCACAGCTCGCGCGAAAAGCCCAGATCGAGCACGCGCACGGTGTCGCCGTACTTCTCGCCGAACAGCGCCATCGCGCCGCCCTTCACCGCATCGTCGTAAGACATCACGCGCACCACGCCCGGCGCATTCGCGATGATCTCGTTGTTCACGATCTGCTCGACGCGGCGGATGTCGTCATCCGTCATCGGTGCGTTGTGGGCGAAGTCGAAGCGCGTCTTGTCGGCATCGACGAGCGAGCCTTTCTGCTGCACGTGGCCGCCGAGCACTTCGCGCAGCGCCTTGTGCATCAAATGCGTGGCCGAGTGATTGCGCGCGGTGCGGGCGCGGCGAATGCCATCGATTTCCGCCTTCACGACATCGCCGACCTTGAGCGTGCCCTGCTCGACCGTGCCGTGATGACCGACGACATCGGCCTGCACCTTCAAGGTATCCGCGACGGCGAAGCGCACGTTCGCGTTCGCGAGCACGCCCTGATCGCCGACCTGACCACCCGATTCCGCATAGAACGGCGTGTGATCGAGCACGACGACCGCCTGCTGGCCGTCCTTCGCTTCCTTCACCGATGCGCCTTCGACATACAGCGCGAGGATTTTCGCGTCGTCGAAGATTTCCTTCTCGTAGCCGTGGAAAGTCGACTTCGCGCCCGAGTATTCGAGGCCCGCCGCGATCTTGAACTTGCCCGCCGCGCGCGCCTGATCGCGCTGACGCGCCATCGCGTCGTCGAAGGCGGGTTCGTCGACGGTCACGCCGCGCTCGCGGCACACGTCCGCCGTGAGATCGAGCGGGAAGCCGTAGGTGTCGTGCAGCTTGAACGCGAGTTCGCCGTCCAGTTGCTTGACGTTCTTCTTTTCCAGATCCGCGAGTTCGCCTTCGAGAATCGACATGCCGTGTTCGATGGTCTCGAAGAAGCGCTCTTCTTCCTGACGCAGCACGTCAGTCACGCGTTGCTGGGCATCCGTGAGTTCCGGATACGCCGCGCCCATTTCCGCGACGAGATCCGCCACCAGCTTGTGGAAGAACGCGCCCTTCTTGCCGAGCTTGTAGCCGTGACGGATCGCGCGGCGCACGATGCGGCGCAGCACGTAGCCGCGGCCTTCGTTGCCGGGGATCACGCCATCGACGATCAGGAACGAGCACGCGCGGATGTGATCGGCGATCACCTTCAGCGAGTTGTTTTCCAGATCGGCGGTATTCGTTTCGCGGCCCGCAGCCTTGATGAGCGTCTGGAACAGATCGATCTCGTAGTTGCTGTGGACGTGCTGCAGCACGGCGGCGAGACGTTCGAGGCCCATGCCGGTATCGACGCACTGCTTGGGCAGCGGCGTCATGTTGCCTTGGGCGTCGCGGTTGAACTGCATGAACACGAGATTCCAGATCTCGATGAAGCGGTCGCCGTCTTCCTCAGGAGACCCCGGCGGGCCGCCCCAGATTTCCGGGCCGTGATCGTAGAACACTTCCGAGCACGGGCCGCACGGGCCGGTGTCGGCCATCTGCCAGAAATTGTCCGACGCGTAACGCGCGCCCTTGTTGTCGCCGATGCGGATGATGCGCTCGACCGGCACGCCGATTTCCTTTGCCCAGATGTCGAAGGCTTCGTCGTCTTCCTTGTAGACGGTGACCGTGAGCTTTTCTGCCGGCAGGTTGTACACCTTGGTCAGCAGTTCCCAGCAATAGTGGATCGCGTCGCGCTTGAAGTAATCGCCGAACGAGAAGTTGCCGAGCATCTCGAAGAACGTGTGATGGCGCGCGGTGTAGCCGACGTTCTCCAGATCGTTGTGCTTGCCGCCCGCGCGCACGCTGCGCTGTGCGGTGGTCGCGCGCGAGTACGGACGCGATTCGCTGCCCAGGAACACGTCCTTGAACTGGACCATGCCCGAGTTGGTGAAGAGCAGCGTCGGATCGTTGCCGGGCACGAGGCTCGACGAACGGACGATCGTATGGCCCTTCGATTCGAAAAACTTCAGGAATTTCTCGCGTATTTCGGCGGCTTTCATGGCGTACGGGGCGTGTCTTCGGTTCTTTGATGGTGCCCGCGGGCGGCTCGCGACGAGTCTGGGCCGGCGTGGCAAGGGTGATTGTCGATTATACGGGATTCGCCGCGTGCGGCCGGGCGCGCGGGCGGCTCAGGTATCGCGCGAGCGGCGGTTCTGTGCGACATTCGCAGTCCGGAGACAATTTGAGCGAGCGAACCGACGAATGGGAGCCTTGAGCCATATCCGCGTGCTGGACCTGACCCGCGTGCTGGCGGGACCGTGGTGCGCGCAGACCCTCGCCGATTTCGGCGCGGACGTCATCAAGATCGAGCGGCCCGAAACCGGCGACGACACGCGCCACTGGGGCCCGCCCTACCTGAAAACGCCCGGCGGCGAGGACACGCACGAGGCCGCATACTATCTCGCGGCGAACCGCAACAAGCGTTCCGTGACGGTGGACATCGCCACGCCGGAAGGCCAGCAGATCGTGCGCGAGCTGGCCGCGCAAAGCGATGTCGTGCTGGAGAACTACAAGGCCGGGCAACTGAAGAAGTACGGGCTGGACTACGAATCGCTGAAAGCGGTGAAGCCGGACCTCGTCTATTGCTCGGTCACCGGTTTCGGGCAGACGGGGCCGTACGCGCAGCGCGCGGGCTACGATTTCATCGTGCAGGGCATCGGCGGCTTCATGAGCATCACCGGCGAGCGCGACGGCCAGCCCGGCGGCGGCCCGCAGAAAGCGGGCGTGGCGATCGCGGACCTGATGACCGGCATGTACGCGACCATCGGCGTGCTCACGGCGCTCGCGCACCGTGACCGCACGGGCGAAGGGCAGTACATCGACATGGCGCTGCTGGATGTGCAGGTCGCGATGCTCGCCAACATGAACACCAATTTCCTCGCGAGCGGCAAGCCGCCGGTGCGCTGGGGCAATGCGCATCCGAACATCGTGCCATATCAGACCTTCCAGACGAGCGATGGCTGGATTATCGTCGCGGTGGGCAACGACGGGCAGTTCCGCAAGTTCGTCGAAGTGGGCGGACGCGCGGAACTCGCGGACGACGCGCGCTTTGCGGCGAACCCGTCGCGCGTGCGCAACCGCGACATTCTCGTGCCGATTCTCGCGGACATGGTCCGGCTGAAGGGCAAGCACGAATGGATCGCTGAACTCGAAGCCGCGGGCGTGCCGTGCGGCCCGATCAACGATCTCGGCGAAGTCTTCGAGGATCCGCAGGTGCTCGCGCGCAAAATGCAGATCGAGTTGCCGCACCCGACGGCGGGCGCCGTGAAGCTCGTCGCGAGCCCGATCAAGATGAGCGCGACGCCGCCCGAAGCGCGCACGCATCCGCCGCTATTGGGCGAGCACACGACGAGCGTGCTCGCCGACGTGCTCGGCTACGACGACGCGAAAATCGCGCGTTTGCGGGCGTCGAAGGCCATCTGAGCGGGTCCGCGCGGGATCAACGCACGCCAGCGCCGATCAGCCCGCCCGCCGCCGCGCCCGCGACGGTGCCGATCGGCCCGCCTGTCACCAGATAGCCGAGCGCGCCGCCCGCGGCCGCGCCGACTCCGGCGTGCGCCTGCTGGCGCGAGACGTTCGCGCAGGCTGCGAGGCTCGACACGAGCGCGGCTGCGGCGGCGAACTTGAGCGTCGTGATGGCGATCTTCTTCATGATGGGCTTCCTTGTATTGTTGTGATGTCGATGCAGGCGAGCCGATCTTAAAATCGCGGCGGTGCGGCTTTCAACGCGATTTACGTCCCGTTACGGCGGTTACGAAGCGCGTTGCCGCGCGTAATCCGTGTAATGGAACTCGCGAAACGAGGCGACTGTGCGAATCGCGCGACGAACGCCGCCGCGGTCTGCCTCCGATGGTTGCGTAAGGTAGAATCGACCCAATATTCAAGTCATTCGCACGCGTTCCGAGCCGATCCGGTCTCGAGGGACGCTTCCCGAACCGTTTCACGCGCGCGAGCGCATCCGCTGGCACTCTCTTTCGCATGAACACCGATCGCAACGACGCTCCGGCGCCATCCAATTTCATTCGCAACATCATCGAAGACGACAACCGCTCCGGCAAATGGTCGCAGCGGGTCGAGACGCGCTTTCCACCCGAGCCGAACGGCTATCTGCACATCGGGCATGCGAAGAGCATCTGCGTGAACTTCGGCCTCGCCGCGGCATACGGCGGCGTGTGCCATCTGCGCTTCGACGATACGAACCCCGAGAAGGAAAGCGTCGAATACGTCGATTCGATCATCGACGCGGTGACCTGGCTCGGCTTCGACTGGAACAAGGACGGCGCGGAGCACAAGTACTTCGCGAGCGACTACTACGACAAGCTGTACGAGTTCGCCGAGATGCTCATCAAGAAGGGCCAGGCGTACGTGGACAGTCAGACCGCCGAAGAGATGCGCGCGACGCGTGGCTCGGCCACGGAAGCCGGCATCGACTCGCCGTATCGCGAGCGCACGCCCGAAGAGAACCTCGACCTCTTCCGCCGCATGAAGGCGGGCGAGTTCAAGGAAGGCGAGCACGTGCTGCGCGCGAAGATCGACATGGGCTCGCCGAACTTCAACATGCGCGACCCGGTGATCTACCGCATCCGCTTCGCGCATCACTATCGCACGGGCGACACGTGGTGCATCTACCCGATGTACGACTACGCGCACTGCGTGTCGGACGCGATCGAGAACATCACGCACTCGCTGTGCACGCTGGAGTTCGAGGATCATCGGCCGCTCTACGACTGGTTCCTCGCGCAGCTCGCGGACGACGGCGTGTTTGAGCGTCCGCTGCCGCAGCAGATCGAATTCTCGCGCCTGAACCTCACGTACGCGATCACGAGCAAGCGCAAGCTGTTGCAGCTCGTGCAGGACAATCACGTCGACGGCTGGGACGATCCGCGCATGCCGACCATCGTCGGCGTGCGCCGGCGCGGCTTCACGCCGGAAAGCATCCGCCTGATGGTCGAGCGCGTCGGCGTCACGAAGGTCGATTCGTGGATCGACATGAGCGTGCTCGAAGGCGCACTGCGCGATGATCTCGACGAGAAAGCCCCGCGCGCGATCGCGGTGCTCGATCCGTTGAAGCTCATCATCGACAACTATCCGGAAGGACAGAGCGAGCCGTGCAGCGCGCCGGTGCATCCGCATCATCCGGATCGCGGCGTGCGCGCGTTTCCGTTCTCGCGTGAACTGTGGATCGAGCGCGAGGACTTTCAGGAAACGCCGCCGAAGGGCTATTTCCGTCTCTTCCCGGGCAACAAGGTGCGTCTGAAGTACGGCTTCATCGTGGAATGCACGGGCGCGGACAAGGACGAGAACGGCAACGTGATCGCCGTGCACTGCAACTACTTCCCGGACAGCAAGTCGGGCACCGAAGGCGCGAACAACTACAAGGTGAAGGGCACGATTCACTGGGTCAGCGCGGCGACCGCGTATGCGGCCGAAGTGCGCCTCTACGACCGTCTCTTCAAGGAGCCGCAGCCCGGCGCGGGCGGCGCGGAATTCCTCGATGCGCTGAACCCGGATTCGAAGCGCGTCGTGAACGCGTATCTCGAGCCGAGCGCGCGCGACGCGAACGCCGAAGACCGCTTCCAGTTCGAGCGCCACGGCTATTTCGTCGCGGACCGGGTCGATTCGCAACCGGGCAAGCCCGTGTTCAATCGCATCGTCAGCCTGCGCGACAGCTGGGGCAAACCGGCCTGACATCGTATCGGGTACGCGGCGCGGCAGTAGATCGCGCTTCCAACGAGGACATCATGAAGCCGCCGCATTCCATCGCGCACCGCTCACGGATGCAACGAAGCGCCGCCCTCGCCGCCTGCCTCGCGCTCGCGTCCGCCGGCGCGCATGCGGCCAACGCCGCCGAGCTCGCCACGGCGCAGGCCGCCGTCGATCAGATGCCGCCTTCCGCGACGCTGCGCAAGATCGCCGAGAACGGCGCGATCGTGCTGGGCACGCGCGAATCGTCGGTGCCGTTCTCGTACACCGTGAAGCAGCAGCCGGTCGGCTACTCGTACGACATCGCGCTGAAAGTCGTCGACGAAGTCAAGAAGCGCCTCAACATGCCGAATCTCGCGGTGAAGAACGTGCAGGTCACGTCGGCGAACCGCATCTCGTATGTCGTGAACAATCAGGTCGATCTGGAATGCGGCTCGACCGCGCATGTGGCGGAGCGCGATCCGCTCGTCGCGTTCTCGAACAGCTTCTTTCAGTACGGCATCCGCATGGCCGTGAAGAAGAAGTCCGGCATCCGCGATTACGCCGACCTCGCGAACAAGACCGTCGCGACGACGGCGGGCACGTCGGACGAGCGCATGTTGCGGCAGATGAGCATCGACAAGAACCTGAACCTGCGCATCATCAGCGCGCGCGATCACGCGGAAGCGTTCGCCGCGCTGAAGTCGGATCGCGCGGTGGCCTTCGTGATGGACGACCCGCTTCTCTACGGCAAGATCGCGCAGGAAGGCGCCGCGCGCAGCGAATACGTGGTGACGGGCGCTTCGCTTGCGAACGAAGCGTACGGCTGCATGATGAGAAAGGGCGACCCGGTGTTCAAGCGCATCGTCGACGATGTGATCGCCAATATGCAGCGCTCGGGCGAGGCCAAGAAGCTCTACGACACCTGGTTCATGCGGCCGATTCCCCCTGATGGCATGAACCTGCAGTTCCCGATGTCAGCGGAAATGAAGGCGCTTTTCGCCAATCCCAACGATCGGACGGTTGACTGATTTTGGGGGTTTCGCCGGATCCCGTTAGCGTGGTGGTTGGTTAGCGTTGCCCCTGTGCGGGGCGGCAGTCACTTTCTTTGCTGCTGCAAAGAAAGTAACCAAAGAAAGCAGCCTGATCCGCCCGCGGTCATACGCAATTTGACCACTACTCTCGTTGTTCGTGGGCTCAGTCGCAAGTGCCCTGATAGGCCTAACCGGGCTTAAACCGCGCACGGTCTGACAAGCCATAACTTTTAGGGCGCTGGTTCAGCACGAAAGAGCTTCGGCACAGCGCTACGCGCTGCCGTGGGGGTTGCAAGGGAAACCATCGGGACGCACGCGCATCCCCGATTGACCGGTCGGCCGCGAAGCAGGCCGGAGCCGTTTTGTGCTGAACCAGTCCGTTGCGCGGCGCGATGAGTCAGACCGTGCGCGGGCCACGCCGGGTATGGCCTACGAGAGCACTCGCTACTGCTGTGCCCTATGTGTTCGCCCGTGCCGCGGCCGGTGTGAGGCGTTCCGGATGGGACAAGCTGTTTCTTTGGTTACTTTCTTTGCAGCAGTGTATGGACCGGAGACATGGTTGACACATGTGCGGAGACATAGCTGACACGCGTCTATCTTGCTGCATCGGGCTGATTCAGGTCAAAGGTCATGAGTCGATGATGGAGGAAATACAGGTATAGGCGTCGGCAATCTCCGGGTTTGCCCGCACGGCCACATCCATTCGATGCAATGCGCTCGATACGCGCAGCCGGTAGCCTCGAAAACTCACCTTGCCGTTCCAATCTACGCGCAGCACTTGGTCATCAGGACCGTATTCGATCGGCGCCAGCGTGCTGGGCATCGTGCGCGGGCTGTTGCGATAGCGGGTCATCGGCGTGGCCATACCGATGCCTTGATGCGGGCGCTGGTGGTTGTAAATCTCGCGCCAGCAATCGAGTTCAGCCTGTATCTGAGCCTGGGTGCTGAAACTGCGTGCGTTGAGCACCTCGGCCTTGAGCGAGCGGTGAAAGCGCTCCTCCTTGCCGTTGGTCTGCGGATGATAGGGACGGCTGTAGGTAACACGAATGCCCAGGCGAATCAGCCAGATGGCCAGCTCCGTCACCTGACCGGGCTTGCCCGGCGAGCCCCAGGGTGCGCCGTTGTCGGTGTTGATCTGGGCGGGCAGGCCGTAGTGCTCGAAGGCCCACTGCAAGCGCGCGCGCACGGTATTGCCATCGGTGGCGCTGCACGCGTGCAACACCAGATTGAAGCGCGAATGATCGTCCAGCACGGTGAGCGGGTAGCAGCGCGTCTGATCGAGCAAGGCGAAATCGCCCTTGAAGTCCATCTGCCACAGCGCGTTGGGCTCGCCGCGCTCGAAGCGCTGCCAGGCGCAGGCATCGGCCGAGGCCTTCTCGCTGATGCGCCCGTGGCGATGCAAGATCGAATTGACCGTGCTGGGTGCGAGCGTGGCCAAACCCAGATCGATGAGGCGCCGGCTGAGCTTGCGCGCGCCCCAGGCCGGGTGCGCATCGCGCAGTTGCAGCACATGCTGCTCGAGCTCTGGCGCACTGATGCGCGGGCTGCTCAGCGGTCGACGGGAATGATCGGCAAGCGCTTGGGCGCCGCCCGATTCATAACGTTTAAGCATCTTGTATCCGGTCTGTCGGCTGATGCCGAAACGCTGGCACAGCTCACTGAACGGGATCTCGCGTTTGAGCGCAAGGGTCACGAAATCAAGGCGAAGTTGCATGGTGTCCTGGGGGTTCCACGGCATGATGGGTCTCGGGCATCGGGATGCCCAAAGTGTCAACCATGTCCCCGCACATCTGTCAGCGATGTCTCCGGTCCATACACTGCTGCAAAGAAAGTGACTGCCGCCCCGCACAGGGGCAACGCCAATAAACCAACACGCCAACGGGATCCGGCGACAAACCTAAAGCGCCTCGTGCAGCTCCGCGAGCGACAACGTGGTCTGAAACAGCCGCGCGAGACTGCGGCTCGCGAATGCATCGACTTCCGCCGGACTGACCCACCGATAGGCGTCCATTTCAGGAATCATCGTGCCATCGCTATAGCGCGGGAAGTACGACTCACACACGCAGTCTTCGAGCTGCACTTCCTGCTCGCTCACGCGCACCGCGAAAAGATGCAAATCCTTGTCGCGACGATAAACAAAGCGCCCCAGATCCTTGAGCCGCTCGGCGGCCAACACGATGCCCGTCTCCTCGACGAGCTCGCGCAACGCCGCCTCGCGCGGACTCTCGCCGGGATCGGCGGCGCCCTTGGGCACGTCCCAGTGCGTGGTTTCGGTCGCGTGGCACAGCAACACGTCGCCCTGCGCGTTCAGGATGACCACGCCGCACGATACGCTGCGGCCGGTCATCGATTGCGTTCCCCGTTCATCACTGCTTCTTGAGCTTCCACTTGCCGTCGCTCGCCTTGCAGGCGACCGGCGTCCAGGTCTGCGTCTGCCCTTTCGCCTCCGCGACGATCGTGATCTTGCGGCACTTCAGCCCGTCCGACTCGAAGCTGTTTTGCGGCGTCACCGTGCCGTTGATCGGCACCGTGTTGCCGGCGCCCTTGTTGTCCCAGTCGAGCGATTCGCCGTCCTTCTTCGTATTGAGCGCGACCTGCGCGGCGTTGTTGAGCGCCTGCAAATCACGCTGCTTCATGTAGCTGATCGGCGTGTTGTTCAGAAAGCCGAGATTGGCGGCGGAAGCGGCCGCGCTCACGGCGACGAGCGCGGCAGCCGCGATCGTCCGGATGCAGGCGTGAGCGAGCGCTCGATCTCGAATCGGCATGGAGATTCTCCTCGTTGCGATGGTATGTCCGCCCGTGGCCTCGCGCGCAGAGCCGGCCATCGGGTGCAACGAGAATAGCATGATGCGCGGGCGTCGCAGCCCGCGCCATCTCAGTTTGCCGTCGACGTCATCTGGTTGATGCCGGTGCCCTTTTGCGCGTCCTTGTCCTTCGCCGGATCGTAGCCGTCCGTGAGCGTATCGAGAAACGCGACGACGTCCCTGATCTCGGCCTCGTCGAGCGCGGGCTTGTCGCCCTTCTTGCGATCGAACGGCGGATCGGTATTGATGTTCGCCCAGTAGCGCTTCGGCAGATCGTCGAACTTGTCGACGACGCCTTTCTTCGAGACCGGATAGAACTTCTCCGGATTGGTGTCGCGCTCGACATAGAAGCGCACCACGTCTTCCAGCTTGTGATAGATGCCGTTGTGGAAGAAGGTCTTGCGCGTCGCGACGTTGCGCAGCGAAGGCGTGCGGAAGATGCCGCAGTACTCGTCCTGGCCCTTCAGGTCGCGCCGCTCCGGACCGCATGCGCCGAGATCATGGAAATGCGGGTTCTGGTTGATCGGCAACGCGCGGTTGCGCGGCACGCCGAGCGCGATCAGGCCGAAGTCGCTGAACTGCGGCGGCGAGCCGTCCTTCGCGCGCTGGCTGATGTGGCACGACGCGCAATTGCCCTTGTTCTCGTCGTTGAAGAGCTGAAGGCCATGCATCTCGGCGTCGTTGAGTCTGGCGCGGCCCGCGAGGAACGCGTCGAACTTGCTGGTGTACGGATAGAACTTGGCAGGCGTCTGCTCGAACGCTTCGAGCGAATCCAGCACCGACGCGAACGCACGCTCGTCGCTGTCGAAGACATGGTCGCCGAACGCCTTGCGGAAGTCGTCGGCATAGGGCGCGGCCTTCACCGCCGCCGCGACCTTGACGCGCGTGCTGCCCATCTCGAACGACGACAGCAGCGGAATGCGCGCCTGGTCCGATCCGTGATCGACGCGGCCATCCCACGTCAGGCCGCCGGTCGGGCCGGCATCGACGCTTTCGTCGCCTTCGTCGTCGGAATCATGGAAGTGGCGCGTGAACGCCGGCACCGACTGCAGGTACCTGAGCGAAGGCACCGCGCGAAAGCCCGGCTGATGCATGTCGTTGCCGCCGAGTTGCACGGACAGCGCGTTGGGCGGACCGAACGCGTGGCCCGGGCTATGACACGACGCGCACGCGAGCTTGCCCGAGCCCGACAGCGACGGATCGAAGAACAGCTTCTCGCCGAGCGACGTCATCTGCTTCACATGCGCGAACACCGCGGCGCGCGACTGGGCCTGCGGCGCGGCGGGCGCCTGCGCCGGCGTGCTCGCGTTCGTGCCCGCCGCATGGGAGTCGCAGCCGCTCATCGCTGCGGACAGCGCGATGAGCGCAGTGAGCGCGAGAGTGCGCAGGACGAACGACGGACGCATCGAAGACATGGACGTGGGGCATCGGAATTGAAAGATGCCGAAGCGTATGTCGCACGTGTGTCTTTCATGTGACAAGCCGGGACGCGCTGATGCCGGACCCATTGTCCGAAATTTATTAAGCGAACATTACGCAAGCGAAAGGCTTATTACATGGCCGCGTCAACTTGCGTTGCGACACTGCGCACGCCGGCGTCAAAGGCTTTCCGACGACGAAACCCGCGTCATGCGCCGGTCCCCAACACAAGAGAGAAACCTCAATGAACAAGAAACTCGTTTGCGCGGTGCCGCTCGCGGCCACTGTTGCATTCGGCCTCTACGCATGCGGCGGCGACGATCATCAAGACAGCGATATCTCGTCGGTGAAGAACGTCGTCGTGATCTATGCGGAAAACCGCAGCTTCGACAATCTCTACGGGCACTTTCCCGGCGCGAACGGCCTGCAGAACGTGACGGCGGCGAGCGCGCAACAGCTCGACCGCGACGGCAGCGTGCTGCCCACGCTGCCGAAGATCTGGACCGGCCTGACGGCGACGGGCGTAACGCCCGCGATCACCGAAGCGATGACGGCGAACCTGCCGAACGCGCCCTTCGCGATCGACGATCCGAACGGCTTCAACACGCAGCTCAACGTCACCACGCGCGATCTGTATCACCGCTTCTATGAGAACCAGATGCAGATCGACGGCGGCAAGAACGACAAGTTCGCCGCATGGGGCGATTCGGGCGGTCTCGTGATGGGCCACTACGACACGCCGCCGGACAAGTTGCCGCTCTACAAGATCGCGCAGCAGTACACGCTGGCGGACAACTTCTTCATGGGCGCGTTCGGCGGCTCGTTCCTGAACCACCAGTGGCTCGTCTGCGCCTGCACGCCGGTCTATCCGAACGCCGACAAGAGCGTGGCCGCCAGCTCGATCTCCGCCGTGAACGCCGACGGCGTTTCGCTCAAGCTCGCGAAGGCGGCGGGTTCTGCGCTCACCGGCAACACGCAGGGGCTCTTCGTGAACTCGGGCAACCTCACGCCCGACTTCTTCGCGATCAACACGATGCAGCCGCCGTATCAGCCGAGCGGCAACAAGCCGGCGACGGGCGGCGATCCGAACCTCGCGGACCCGAGCCAGGCCACCACGCTGCCGCCGCAGACGCAGCAGCACATCGGCGATCTGCTGAACAGCGCCGGGGTGAGCTGGGCGTGGTACGGCGGCTCGTGGGGTGCGGCGCTGGCGGACCGTTCGGTCATCAACGGCGCGGTCAACGTGGTGCCTGATTTCCAGACGCACCATCAGCCGTTCAACTATTTCGCCGACCTCGCGCCGGGCACGGCCAACCGCGCGCAGCATCTGCTCGACGGCGGCACCAACGGCTCGGAGTTCATCAAGGCGATCGACGCGGGCACGCTGCCGCAAGTCTCGTTCTACAAGCCGCAGGGCAACTTGAACGAGCACGCCGGTTATACGGATGTCGCGCAGGGCGACCAGCACATCGCCGATCTGATCTCCCATCTGCAGAAGAGTCCGCAGTGGAAGAACATGGTCGTCGTCGTGACCTACGACGAAAACGGCGGCTTCTGGGATCACGTCGCGCCGCCGAAGGGCGATCGCTGGGGTCCGGGCACGCGCATTCCGGCGCTCGTCATCTCGCCGTACGCGAAGAAGGGTTTCGTCGATCACACGCAGTACGACACCACGTCGATCCTGCGCTTCATCACGAAACGCTTCAGCCTGCCGACGCTGCCGGGCATCGCCGCGCGCGACGCCGCGCTGGTGTCGAACGGCGCACAGAAGATGGGCGATCTGACCAACGCCCTCGACTTCTCGCAGTAAGGCGTTCGCGTTCGGCGCTGCAAAACGAAACGGGCCGCGGCTGTCACGCCGCGGCCCGTTTTTTTATCGATGCTCAGGCGCCCGCGAAGAGCGTCGCCAGATCGTTCGTGCGCGTCGCGCTCGCCTGCGCGAGCACGCGGTCTTCCAGCTCGTCGAGATGCGTACGCATCGCGGTGAGCGCGGTATCGAGCGCGCCCTCCTCCAATGCATCGACGAGACGTCCGTGTTCGTCCGATGCGCAATTCGACAGCTTGGTCGGATCGAACAGCGCCTTGTAGAGCTCGGTCTTGGCGACGAGCTGGGCGAGAAACGCCTGCACTTCCCGTGCGCCCGCCAGTTCCGCGAGCAGCAGATGAAAATGCCCCGCGAGGCGCACGCAATCCGCCACGCTGCCCGCCTTCACCGCGCGCTGCTCGGCCTTGACGTGCGCGCGCAACGCGCGCTTCGCCTGCGCCGACAGCGTGCCGCACAGCGCCGCGACGATGCCCGCCTCGACCACTTGCCGCGCGCGATAGACCTCGCGGATGTCGGCGGGCGTGGGCGACGGCACGAACGCGCCGCGATTGGCTTCGAGCGTGAGCTTGCCTTCGGCGCCGAGCCGCGCCAGCACCTTGCGGATCGTGCCGCGCGTGCAGTCGAAGGCGGCGGCGAGTTCGCGCTCGACGAGCTGCGCGCCGGGCGCGAGCTTGCCGTGCAATAGCGCGGAGCTGATCGCCGCGTAGACGCGCTCGTCGGGCGAACTTTCGCTCGCGGCTTCGTTCGATGATGTTTCCTTGCGTGATGCCATGATGCCTGTCGTGCTTGCGTTGATTCGCATTGTAGCGAGAGCGCACGCTCGGGCGCGAATTCGGTCTATCAGGTCACGCGTATTTTTGGTTGACCAAACACTGCTAGAATGGTCAACCAAACCGCATGAACCATGGGAGGAATCCATCGTATGAATCCATCGACCTGGATCGTCAACGCACGACCGTTCGGCGGTGCGCCGGCGGATGTTCGCGTTACCGGCACGACCATCGACGCGATCGTTCCCCATGGCGAGCGCACGCCTGCGCCCGGCGATACCGTCGTCGATGCGGCGCTCGCGCTGCTGTTGCCGGGTTTCGTCGAAGGACACACGCATCTGGACAAGACCACGTGGGGCATGCCGTGGTATCGCAACGCGGTCGGGCCGCGTCTCATCGACCGGATCGAGAACGAGCGGCGCTGGCGCGCAGAAAGCGGCCACGACGCCGCGCAGGCGTCGCGCGCGCTGGCGCTCGCGTTCCTGCGCGAAGGCACGACGCGCCTGCGCACGCACGTCGACATCGATACGGATGCGGGCCTGCGTCATCTCGAAGGCGTCTGCGATACGCGCGCCGCGCTCGCCGATGTGCTCGACATGCAGATCGTCGCGTTTCCGCAATCGGGCGTGCTGAAGCGCCCCGGCACGCGTGAGTTGCTCGATGCCGCGCTGGCGAACGGCGCCGATGTGCTCGGCGCGCTCGATCCGTCCTCGATCGACGGCGATCCGGCCGCCTCGCTCGATGTCACGTTCGCGCTCGCGACGAAGCACGGCAAGCCCATCGACATGCATCTGCACGAGCCGGGCGATCTCGGCGCGTTCACGTTCGACCTGCTGCTCGATCGCGTCGAGGCGCATGGTTATCAGGCCCGCGTCGTGGTGAGCCACGCGTTCTGTCTCGGCGCGCTGCCCGACGCGCGGCGCGGCGCGCTGCTCGAGCGCATCGCGCGCGCGAACGTCGCGCTTCTGACGACCGCGCCCGCATCGGTTCCGGTGCCGTCGTTGCGCGAAGCGCGCGCGGCGGGCGTGACGCTGTTCGGCGGCAACGACGGCATCCGTGACGCGTGGACGCCCTTCGGCTCGCCCGACATGCTCGAGCGCGCGATGCTGATCGCGATGCGCTACGACCTGCGCCGCGACGACGATCTCGCCGCCGCGTTCGATTGCGTGTCGATCGACGCGGCCCGCGCCTGCGGCTTCGCGGACTACGGCCTCGCGCCGGGCATGCGCGCAGACCTCGTGCTCGTCGATGCGGACACGGTCGCGCAGGCCGTCGCGATGCGCCCGCCGCGCCGCTTCGTGATGGCGAACGGCACGCCGGTATCGCCGGAGTTCACGCGATGAACCCGCGCGCATCGAACCTGGCGTGGCTCGCGGTGATCGTCGCGATCGGGCTGAACCTGCGGCCGCTGCTGACGTCGGTGAGTCCGCTGATGGGCGTGATCCTGTCGGCGACGGGGCTGTCGTTTCGCGGCGCGTCGATGCTGACCGGACTGCCCGTCGTCGCGATGGGCGTATGCGCGTTCGGCGCGAGCGCGCTGTCGAAGGCGATCGGCAACGGGCGCGGCGTCGCGATCGGGCTCGTGGCGATCGTCGTGGCGTGCGCGGGCCGCTGGTTCGCCGGGAACGCGGCTGCGCTGATCGTGAGCGCGGCGATTGCGGGCACGGGCGTCGCAGTCATTCAGGCGCTTTTGCCCGGCGTGATGAAGACGCGCTTCGCCGCGCGCCTGCCCTTCGCGATGGGTCTCTATTCGGCATCGATCATGGCGGGCGGCGGACTCGGCGCGAGCATCACGCCGGCGCTCGCGTCGCGCGTCTCGTGGCAGGCGGGCCTGGCGTTCTGGGCGATGCCCGCGCTGCTCGCGCTCGCGGTGTGGATGCTCCTGATGCGCGCCGATGCTTTGCCTCGCGTCTCATCGACGCGAAATGCGAAGCCCATGCCGTCGCTCTTTCTCAATCGTCGCGCGTGGACGCTCGGGATCTTCTTCGGGCTCGTCAATGGTGGCTATACGTGCCTCGTCGCGTGGATGCCCGCGTACTACCAGCAACTCGGCCGCGGCGTGACCGAAAGCGGCACGCTGCTCGCGATGCTCACGGTGTTTCAGGCGTCGTCCGCGTTGCTGTTGCCGATGGCGGCGTCGCATTTCGGACGTGGCCGTGATCGGCGTCCGTGGCTGGCGCTCGGCCTCGTCGCGCAACTGTGCGGCTTCGGTCTGCTGCTGTTCGCGCCGCTTTCCGCGCCGATCGCGGCGGTCGCGCTGCTGGGCGGCGGGCTCGGCGGCGTCTTTGCGCTCACGCTCGTGCTGACGCTCGATCACGCCGACGACCCCGCGCTCGCGGCGCGGCTCGTCGCGTTCGTGCAGGGCGTGGGCTTCGTCATCGCGGCGCTGGCGCCGGTCGCGGCGGGCGTCGTGCGCGATGTGAGCGGCGGTTTCTCGATGTCGTGGATGATGCTCGCCGCGAGCCTCGTCGCGATGATCGCGCTCAATGTCGTGTTCGGCCCGCGCAGCTATGCGCGCGCGATGCGGCCGCGCGAGGACGGACTCAGCGCACCGCAAGACACGCGAAAAATTCGTCGAGCAGATCGGTCATCTGCCATACGGGACACGGGCGGCGACAATGTCCGTCGTAGCCCGCTTCCTTGAGACGCGCGATCGGTTCTTCGGGCAGGAAGCCACTCATCGCGATGATGAGGCGACGCGCATCGTCGTCGGCGTCGCGTAGCGCGCGAACCAGCGCGTAGTTGCCGCAACCGCCGATGCGCGTGTCGAGAAAGAGCACATGCGGACGCCATTCCTCGACGATGACTCTGACCGATGACGCATCGAGCGCGAGTTGCGCCGGAAAGCCCTTCAGCTCGAACAGCGACGCAAGCGAGGCGCCGAGCACGCGCTCCGACAGCGCGAGCAGCACGCGCCGGGATTCCGGAGGCAGGCGCGATTGCTTGCGGTTCCATAGCGAGCATTGCGCCGGGCTGGTTTCGTATGCTCGATTGTTCAAATCATCCCTCTTGAGTCGATCCGGCCTGTTGCCGTCACCGTTGTGGCGCACCACGCGCCACGGTGATGCATCGGCGCACTGCGGATGGGCGGCGCGATTGCTTGTACGAGATGGTTAATTTTGCCGATGCGTTGCGGGGCGCGGGGATCGTGGGGATCGCACGCGCACGCGGGTGGGAGAGGGGCAGGAAGTGGGCCAAGTAGGCCAGAAAAGCAAAAAGCCCAGTCGCAAACTCACACGGATTCTGATACGCGCTGCGGCGCGGCGGTCCTATGTGCTTGTTCGCCGAGCCGGCGAGGCCCCCTCGCCACGCTTGGCAATCTCGATAATGGACATAGCCACTAACACATTGCACAGACGGCTTATACGACGCGAACAGCTTACATTAAGAGGACTGAGTCAAATTTCGATCTAACCGTTCGATCAAATTATTGACACTCATTTCGAGCGCTGCGTCAATCGCCTTCAGCGTGTACGCGTAATCAATTAGTTTCTTTCTAATGTCGGCACGCGGTGCTATTAACGAGCTTGACTGCGAATTTTCTGATGCCTCTAATTTTCGTAGCATTTCGTTGTTAATCTGCGTCGATGCGATCAGACTCTTCGCCAGACCGTAAGTGTTGACGATTAGGCGCTGCAGTTCGGCATCGAGAATCTTGCCGACCTGTACGCCCGAACTATCATAAATAGAGAAAGACCTTTCGCTAAATTGGAATGTGGAGCTAACGTATTCGCCAGGCTTCACCAGCTGAACCCCATTTCGAACCATTAAATTATAGTTTTCCCAAGCGCCCATCACTTCCGCTCGTATCGCTCTAAGGAATGATTTGATTTCTGCCTCTTGCTTCCTGTCATCCTCTTTCCTGTTGTGCCAGTTCTGTAATAAAGGTGCACCAATGGCAATTGCCAGAGCGAAAATGGTCCCGATCGATTGAATCCAATCAGTGATTTTTGCGTCATCGTCAGCCAATGTGCAAAACGTGGCAGCGGAATGGTAGATATCCACCAAAAAAGAACAATCTTGCATCATGAGAATCCGATCTCTTCTTGCGATCTGCTCGATTATCTCAGACTAAAGGTCGCTCTTTGCCATCCCCGCAATGTTGTCGCTTTGCCCTTCCCCATAAGTAGCTTAGGCGTGAAGATCCACGGCAGCGCACGTTCACGTAATTCAGAAAATTCGCCTGAATTGCATGGCAACTCGCTGGTCGAAATCTCGGAAGCGCGACATGTCGCGTGACATACTTCAAACAGGAGATTAAAAGAATGGTCAAACTATCCAAAATAAAAGCATGTGTGCTCGATGAGTTCGAGTTACGGAGTGACGAATGGACCTTCGTCACCTTTGAGAAGGCGCTAGAAGAAGCAATGGGATTTCGGTATGGAAACTACCAAACCGCCAAATCTACTATTAGCGTCGCCCACGATTTGGGTCGGTGGCCTAAGACAGTCAAGCGATACGTTTTGACCAATCGAAAATCATTCGGGACCACTCCCGGAGAACTGCATGATGCATTGAATGATCTTTACCAGCATCTAACAGACGAGGAGAAGTTGGAATACAACATAGAGCAGTAGCTTTCTTGCCTGGATTTTAACTCGCAACGCCGCACCCACGGGTATGGCGCTGTGCACCAGCCTTCGTTTCCGCAACCACCCACGCCACGCGCGTGCCGCGACAGCGCGGACGCAGGCTTAAGTTCCTTGCTTCTTCCGGTGGATTTTTGGCGCGACGCCGCTGTCGATGAGTTCTTCGATCACATGCTGTTCAGTGGCGTCCATCGGGCGCAACGACGAACGCGCCTCCTGGAAAAACTGCATCGACAGCTTCGCGCCTGCAAGTGCAAGAGACAGGGCAACGTCAACGCGTTCTAGCCGCATCGCTTGTTCGTCGCAAAGTGATTGCCTTTGATGCGTGACTGTCTCTTGCGCTCGGTTGATGCTGGCAGCTATCTGGCCGATTCGGTGGTCGATGCTAACAGCGCCGGTTACGGTGAGAATTTTTCTTTTACCCATGCTCGCTCCTGTGTGAAGCCCGGAGCCGCGCCCTTCAAACGAAGGGGCGGGCGGGCACAGTGGCAGGGTTAGCAGACCGGGACGCTATTACCATTACCGGCAACCCTTTCGGGTTCCCCACCACGGCCCGCCCATAGGCGAACAGAAGCGCCGCGTTGCCTGTGGTTAGAGGCACGCGGGGCTACAGCATTGCGCGCCGCCTACATTGCGTAGGCGGTCACGGGTAAAAAGCGTCTACAGGCTGCTAAACCTGTTTCCAGCGCAACCACGCGCCGGACTTCACAGAATACGGCATGACTCCGCGCCGCCGATTCTACGGCAATGTCAAAGTTTGTCTTCGTCGCGCGGAGCACGGCCTAACCAAAACCGCTGAGCATTCGGGCCACCTGACGTTGCCGAATTCGCCTACACGAAGCCCAGAAAGCAAAAAGCCCGATCGCGAGAACCGGGCTATGTCTTTGATTCTACTGGCCCGCCCTACACGACTCGAACGTGTGACCTACGGCTTAGAAGGCCGTTGCTCTATCCAGCTGAGCTAAGGGCGGAGAACCGGAACGCGCGGCCGGAACAACGAAGCAGCCGCGGATCAGAAGAGACGGCGATTTTACCTCATTCGCCGCCCCGCTTGTCCCAGCTTCATCACACCGGTTGCGGATGCATCATGAACCAGCCGAAGAAGAAGATGCCCGCGATCACGCAATACACGCCGAAAGACGCGAGCTTGCCGTGCCCTTCGAAGTAGCGCATCAGGAAACGCACGCTCAGATACGCCGCGATTCCCGTCAGCACGCCGCCCAGCACCGCGTCGGCCAGTTGTCCCGGCGCGTGCAACAGCTTCGGCAGTTCGAGCACGCCCGCCGCGAAGATGATCGGCGTGCCGAGCAGGAACGAGAATTCCGCCGCCGCCTCAGCCGTGAGTCCCGCGCCGACGCCAGCGATCATCGTCAGACCGCTGCGCGAGAAGCCCGGAATCAGCGCGCCGATCTGCGCCAGGCCGACCAGGAACGCCTGCTTGAACGTGAGCTTGTCGGGTGCCTGCATCGCGCGGCGCTTTTGCAAACGGTCGCCCAGCCACAACAGCACGCCGTTGACGATCAGCGCCGCCGCGACGATCCGCAGATCGTGAAAAAGTGCCTCGAGCCTCTTTTCGAGCAGCAGCCCGACAATACCCGTCGGAATCGTGCCGATGATGAGCGCCCACATCATGTGACCGTCATCGTTCCTGCGGCCGCCGAGCGATGCGAAGAAGCCGCGGATCAGCGCGATCCAGCGTGTGCGGAAATACCAGAGCAGCGCGATGGCCGTGCCGAGATGCAGCGCAACGAGAAATGGCAGCAATTGCGGCGCATGCTTGTCGATATGCATGCCGATCAGGCCGGGGACGAGCAGCGTATGCCCGAGGCTGCTGACCGGAAAGAGTTCGGTCACGCCCTGGAGCACGCTCAAGAATACGAGAAACCACAGAGTCACGCGTCGGTCCTTTTTTGAGGAGGATGAGGGACGCGCCGTGCAGTTCCATCCCTCGCGCACGCGAAGACGAACGGGGCGGACGGGGATCTGGAACAGGAAGGAAAAGCGATACGGCGCGCAAACGGGACCGATTATGCCGGTGGCGAAATCGAGCGCCAAGCGCTAACCGCACACAAATTGCGCCGACAGTCGATCGTCGGCAAAACGAAGAAATATCGAAAGCTGGATATAGGCGGTACGAAAGATATCACGCGTACGGCGTTGCCGAACCGCGTTCGCCCGTCAGACCTTCAGCTTGTAGAGAAAGATTGCCGTGCTCGCGCCGAATAGGCCGAACATCGCGACGCCCATTGCCATCGCCAGATCCATGGTCACTCCCTGTCCGTCTGATTCCCAACACACGGGCCATATAACAACATATTGCAAAGACCTTGCTCAGTCGCAATTTCCCGCAAAGGGTTTTTCCGTACAGAATTCCAAGGCAGAATCGTCGATTGCGGGTCGCGCAGTGCGACGCGCGGCGACAAGCCACCCAACGGAGCGTCCTGCCATCATGTCACCGGAAACCGACATCATCGAAATCGAGCGCGACGGCGCCGCCATCCAGCTCGCGCCGCGCGCGGGCGGCCGGCTCATGACCTGGCGCGTCGGCGGCGAGCCGGTCGTGCACTGGCCCGACGCGCCCGACTGGTCAAACCCGGCGAAGATCCGCGGCGGCAATCCGCTGCTCTTTCCGTTCCTCGGGCGGCATTTCGTCGATGGCGAAATCGGCAAGTGGCGCGATCCGGAAGTCGTCGTGCACGCGCTGCCGACTCACGGCTTCGCGCGCAACCTGCCCTTCTCCTGCACCCGCGACGCCGACGGCCACGGCCTGCGCATGACGCTCGTCGACAGCGACGCCACCCGCGACGGCTATCCGTTCGCGTTCCGCTTCGAGGCGGCGTACCGCATCGTCGACGGCAACACGCTCGAAGTCGAGCTCACGACGTCGAATCCAGGCGAGGTCGCGCTGCCCTGGTACGCGGGGCATCATTTCTACTTTCATCTGCCGCACGGCCAGCGCGCGCAAAGCAGTGTCGAGCTGCCGCGCACCGAGCGGCGCCGGCAGTTGCCGGACGGCTCGATCAGCGACGCCGAGCCGGGTCTGACGCGCTATTCGCTGGCCGATGCGAGCATCGTCGATACGTTTCACTGCCTCACGCGCCAGTCCGATGAGCCGATGCTGCTGAACCTGCCCGGCCGCACGGTCAGCTTCGAGCTGCATCAGCCGGATTCGGTGCCGTGGTACGCCGTCACGACCTGGACCGAAGCCGACACGTCGGACTTCTATTGCGTCGAGCCGTGGATCGGCCTGCCCGACGCCATCCACAACGGCCGAGGGCTGCGCTGGCTCGCGCCGGGCAAGACCGAGACAGCCTCGCTCCGGCTCGTCGTCGCAGCCGACAAGTAAGACCGAGCCGCCCGCGCAAGGCGGCTTTCTGTCCGGGGAAACCCGAGACGGTAAAATCCTGCCTTTCGGTTCGCCGCGCGGCTGTGTCGTGCACGGCTCGCGGCGATGCTTTGCGAGGTCAGGTTTGCAAAAAACAATTCGACGGCTCGTCTGCGCATCGCTCATCGCAGTCCTGGCCGCTTGTGGAACGGGGCCGGTCGCGCCGGGCTTTTATCGGGTGGAGCGCGGCGACACGCTCTCAAAGATCGCGCGCGAGAAACGCACCTCGGTGGCGAGCCTCAAGCGCTGGAACGGGCTCACGAATCCCGATGCGATCGAGGTCGGCCAGGTGCTGCGCATCGCGCCGCCGGTGGGCAGTGCGACAGCGGCGGATTCATCGGCGGCGGGTGCAGCGGGTGCCACAGGTGCAGCAGGCAGCGCGAAGAGTGATGCCAGCGCGCAAGCCTCATCGCCGAAGGCCGGACCGGGCGTGACGCTCATCTGGCCGGCGCAGGGCAGCGTCATTCGCAGCTTCGACGGCAAGAATTCGAAGGGCATCGACATCGCCAATGCGGCGGGCACGCCCGTCGTCGCTGCCGCGACCGGCAATGTCGTCTATGCGGGCAACGGCCTGCGCGGCTACGGCAACATGCTGATCGTCAAGCACGACGACGATTATCTGACCGCCTACGCCCACAATCGCGTGCTGCTGGTCAAGGAAGGTCAGACCGTGCAGCAGGGCCAGCAAATCGCCGAAATGGGCGATACCGACAGCAATCGCACGATGCTGCATTTCGAAGTGCGCTACATGGGCCGCTCGGCGGACCCGGCGCGCTACCTTCCGCCGCGTTGAACACCCGGCGGACGTTACAAGGAAGATCGATGAGATTGACGAAGAGGATGAACACGGCCGCGCTCGGCGCGGCGCTGGCGCTGACCGGCGCGCTCGCCGGCTGCGCGCACACGACGACGATGACCTATCTGCCTTCGGGCGATACCGGCTTCGCGGTCAATTGCAGTGGCAGCGACGCGAGCACGAGCTGGGCGGCCTGCTACAAGCAGGCGGGCGAAACGTGCGGCGCTTATGGATACGACGTGATTTCGAAGGATGCCGACAATGGCGCGACCGCGGGCGGGTCCGTCGGCGGGATTTTCGGCGCGAATATCAAGAACCGCTCGATGGTGATCCGCTGCAAGCAGTGACGCTCGCAGCATCAGGCGTCGGCGGGATCGTCCTCGCCGCCTGATCGGGTCGGCGTGCGCCAGTGCCCCGACAACGGATCGATATGCGCGGCAAACGCAACGAGCGATGCCACGCCAAGCGGCGCAACGGCGGCAAAAGCCCACAGCAGATTCATGGCAGATACATTTTGAAACAAGTCTGCCGATGATACATGCCCGGCAAAAACTTCGCTCAAACGAGTCTTCTGAATTGTGCGGCAGGTAGCGTTTTCCGAGTCTGCGCCCGCGAACGTTCTTGCATCCCGTTACGCTCGGAAACAAGCCCATACACTCGCGCGCGGCGGATATTCCTAGACTGGCCTGAGCCCGCGTCGATCTCCGCGCGAACAACAGTCGATGCGGGTCAGAAGCCCCGGTGTGCCCGCATCGGGGCTTCGCCTTTTTGCGACCGACGAAGTATTACTGCGGCTTTGCGGGCGGCTCGATCATCGAAGGCGGCGTCATGTCCGTGGGCACGCCCTTGTAGTCGGGCGGATCCTGCGGCGGATGCTTGTGCTGCGGTTCGGCGCAGGCGGCAAGCCCGAGCGCGACGAATGCGGCACAAAGAAAGGCGGAAACGATACGCGGCATGAGACTCCCGGACGAGCGTCGAAAAGACAAAGGGGTTACAAGCCGTAACTTGTAACCCCTTCGTGTATCGTGGTCGGAGCGAAAGGATTCGAACCTTCGACCCTCTGATCCCAAATCAGATGCGCTACCAGGCTGCGCTACGCTCCGTCGAGCCGCGAATTGTAGCGTGCCTGATGCGCCGCCGCAAGCATGCGTATCCTGTCGAAGCCGCGACAACGAACCTCATCACCGGGAGACAATCGATGAACCTCATTCTCTGGCGTCACGCCGAAGCGGAAGATCAGGCGTCGAGCGATCTCGCGCGACAGCTCACGCCGCGCGGACGCAAACAGGCGCAGGGCATCGCCAAGTGGCTGAAGTCGCGCATCGACGACGACGCCGTGCTGCTCGCCAGCCCCGCCACGCGCACCATTCAGACCGCCGAAGCCTTCGGCGACCGCTACCGCGTGATCGATGCGCTCGCGCCGGGCGAAAGCGCGCAGGCCGTGCTCGATGCCGCCGGCTGGCCCGATGGCGTCGCGGAAACGGTCGTCGTGATCGGGCATCAGCCGACGCTCGGCCGCGTCGCCGCGCTGCTTTTTACCGGTCACGAAGCGGAGTGGTCGATCAAAAAATCTGGCATCTGGTGGTTTCAGGGGCGCACGCGCGGCGGCGACGGCCACGTCGTGCTGCGCGCGGTGATCAATCCGGACCTGCTCTGAGCGTCGGCGAAAAGGCGTCGAACGTGCGTGCGCGCGCGTGTCGTTTCATCGAAACGTCATTGCGATGCCATGCGAGCGTCACCGCGCGTTACTACATTGGCGAGGACTTGAAGCCACAGCCACGTCCTGTCGAGGAACGCCAATGCAAGATCTGCCGACGCCTGTCCTGCAACGCGGAGCATCATCGCTCTCGCTCGATTCGCGCCGCCACCTTCCACGCACGTCGGAAACCATCGCGGGCCGCGAGCGCCTGCAAGTCGCGTGGGCGCGCGACGACGACGCCCTGCGCGACGCACAGCGCCTGCGCTATCGCGTGTTCTCGGAAGAAATGGGCGCGCGCCTTTCCGGCCCCGCCGGACTCGATGTCGATGCATTCGACGCCTACTGCGATCACCTGCTCGTGCGCGATCTCGACACGCTGCAGGTGGTCGGCACCTATCGCGTGCTGCCGCCGCATCAGGCCGCGCGCATCGGCCGTCTGTACGCCGAAAGCGAGTTCGACGTATCGCGCCTGACGCATCTGCGGCCGAAGCTCGTCGAAGTGGGCCGTTCGTGCGTGCATCCCGACTATCGCAACGGCGCGGTGATCATGTCGCTGTGGGGCGGCCTCGCCGCCTACATGATGCAGAACGGCTACGAAACGATGCTCGGCTGCGCGAGCGTCGGCATGATCGACGGCGGGCACTATGCGGCGAACCTGTACTGCTCGCTGCCCGCCGATGCGCTCACCGCGCCCGAATACCGCGCCTTCCCGCACACGCCGCTGCCGGTCGAGGAGCTGCGCACGGGTGCGAACGTGAGCGCGCCGCCGCTCGTGAAGGGTTATCTGCGTCTGGGCGCGAAGATCTGCGGCGCGCCGGCCTGGGATCCGGACTTCAATACCGCCGACTTCCTCACGCTCTTCCGTCTCTCCGAGATCAACGCGCGTTACGCGCGGCACTTCATCGGCGACATGCAGGGACGTTGAAGTCCTGAAACGACGAGGCCCCAGCGACTGGGCCTTTTCGTTGCGGCATCAGTCGCCCGTGTACACCACGCGATACGGGCGGCCGATCTTCTCCCATTCCATCGCCTCCTGAACGAGGCTGTAATCGGTGAGCGGATTATTGGTCACCCAGTCGTTCGGCAGATGCACTTCGAAGCCGCCGCCCGCCTTCCTCACCTCGATGCCGGGCAGCCCGACATCCGCGCGCCGGCGCGACAAGAGCGCCGCGAGCCGCAGGCAGAACAGCAGCGTCCATTCGACGTCGCGAGCCTGCGCGAGCTTGCCCAGCTTGCCCGCGTGGCCCAGCACGAGCGCGGCGAGCCGCGCCTGATCGGTGCGCGAGAAGCCGGGCATGTCGGCGTTGCTGGCGATATACGCGGAATGCTTGTGATATGCGCTATGCGCGATCGACAGGCCGATCTCATGCAGCGACGCCGCCCACGCGAGGAACATGCGGTTCTCTTCGCGCACATCCTTGTCGGGCTCGCCGAGCTGGTCGTAAAAGCTGATTGCGAGTTCGCCGATACGCTCGGCCTGCGCCGCATCGACGCCGTAGCGCCGCTTGAAGCCTTCGACCGTCACCGTGCGCATGTCCTGATGCTGCGAGCGTCCGAGCAGATCGTAGAGGACGCCCAGACGCAGCGCGGCGTCGGTGGTGTCGGCGTAGTCGATGCCCAGTTCCTCGAACACGCCCAGCATGATCGACAGGCCGCCCGCCAGCACCGGCACGCGGTCCGGTTTGAGCGCGACGAGCTTCAGGCGGTTCACGTTCTCCGCCTTGATGAGCGCGCGCTTCAGCTTCTCCAGGCCGCCGCGCGAAATGCCGTGCGTGATGCCTTCGTCGTTGAAGCCGTTCGCCTCGATCAGCTCCGCGAGCGCGCGCGCCGTGCCCGACGAGCCGATAGCCTGATCCCAGCCGGTGTGCTTGTATTCGTGCGAGATGATCTGGATTTCGCGCTTGGCGGCGAGCTCGGCCTGACGCATCGTGTATTCGTCGACATTGCCGGCCGGGAAGAACTGGAGGCTATGGCTCACGCAGCCGATATAAAGGCTTTCCATGTGGATCGGCGTGTAATGCGAGCCGATGATGAATTCCGTGGAGCCGCCGCCGATATCGACCACGAGCCGCTTGCCCGCGCTCGCCGGCACCGAATGCGCGGCGCCCGCGTAGATGAGGCGCGCTTCTTCGCGCCCGGCGATGACTTCGATCGGAAAGCCGAGCGCGTTTTCGGCCTCGACGAGAAAGTCGTGCGCGTTCTTCGCGACGCGCAGCGTATTGGTGGCGACGGCGCGCACCTGTTCGGGATGAAAGTCGCGCAGGCGCTCGCCGAAGCGCTTCAGGGCATCCCAGCCGCGCACCTGCGAGGCGCGGTCGAGCATCTTGTCCTTCGACAGGCCGCCGCCGAGCCGCACGGGTTCGCGCAGCGCATCGACCTGATAGATCTGGCTGCCGGCGGGCGTTTCCTCGACCCGGCCGACGATCAACCGGAAACTGTTGGATCCGAGGTCGACCGCGGCAAGTAGATGGGGATGTGTGGCCATCGGATGTCCAGAGATTCGTGAAGTGGGGAAAGGCACTGTCACAGCGGCGCTGTTGCAGCGCACGAATTCTATTCTATGCCGGCCCGGCGCAAACCTTCGGCAACTCGTACGCAATCTCACCCATTCGGCGCGTTCGCGCTAGCGACGCTATCCGCAATGTGAGTAGAATTTGTGACAATCGTTCTGTCATAAAAAATACATCATACTGTGAGAGCATCCGAGAGTTTCCTTGCCCATCCGATCGAGACACCGTCACTCCCTCCGATGTCCATACGCTATCCGTTATTCAACCGCGAACTGGGCATATTAGGTTTCAACGAGCGCGTCCTCGCGCAGGCCGCCGACACGACGGTGCCGCTGTTGGAACGCCTGCGTTTCATCTGCATCACGAGCAGCAACCTCGACGAATTCTTCGAAGTCCGTATGGCGGGTCTGCAGGAGCAGATGCGCGACAACCCCGGCTCGCTCTCGCCGGACGGCATGTCGCTGCAACACGTCTACGACCTCGTTTCCGAGCGCGCGCAGCGCCTCGTGCGCCAGCAATATTCGATGCTGCATGACATCGTGCTGCCTGCGCTGGAGATGGAAGGCATCTATTTCCATGGCGCGGAAGGCTGGACCGCGCAGCAGACCGCGTGGGCGCGCGACTACTTCTACAACGAGCTTCTGCCGGTGCTCACGCCGATCGGGCTCGATCCCGCGCATCCGTTCCCGCGCGTGTTGAACAAGAGCCTGAACTTCGTCGTCGAACTGGAGGGCACCGACGCCTTCGGCCGTCAGGCGATGATGGGCATCGTGCAGGCGCCGCGCGCGCTGCCGCGCCTCGTTCGCATGCCCGAATCCTTGTCGGGATATCCGCACGGCTTCGTGCTGCTGAGTTCGTTCATGCAGCACTTCGTCAACGAACTGTTTCCGCATCTGGTCGTGCGCAGTTGCCATCAGTTTCGCATTACGCGCAACAGCGAGCTGTTCGTCGACGAGGACGAAATCACCAATCTGCGCGTCGCACTACAGGGCGAATTGCCGGCGCGGCATCTGGGCAATGCGGTACGGCTCGAAGTATCGGCGGAAACGCCGCCGCATCTCGTGCGGCGTCTGCTCGACGAGGGTCAGTTGAGTGAACGCGACATGTATCGCGTGAACGGGCCGGTGAATCTCGTGCGTCTGATGCAGTTGCCCGAAATGGTCGACCGGCCGGACCTCAAGTTCGTGCCGCATATTCCGTCGGTGCCGAAGGCCATCGCGAATACGTCGAACCTTTTCGATGCAATCGATCAGGGCGATATCCTGCTGCATCATCCGTACGAGAGTTTTCAGCCGGTGCTGGAGCTGTTGCTGCAGGCGGCGAAGGACCCGCAAGTCGTCGCGATCAAGCAGACCATCTACCGCACGGGCACCGATTCGCCGCTGATGGACGCGCTGATGCAGGCCGCGCGCAACGGCAAGGAAGTGACGGTCGTCGTGGAATTGCTTGCGCGCTTCGATGAAGAGACGAATATCAGTTGGGCGTCGCAGCTCGAGGCCGTGGGCGCGCACGTGGTGTATGGGGTCGTCGGCCACAAGTGTCACGCGAAGATGATGCTGATCGTGCGTCGCGTATCGCTGGGCGGCAAGCTCGTGCTGAAGCGTTACGCGCATCTGGGCACGGGCAACTATCATCCGCGCACGGCGCGCCTTTATACCGATTTCGGCCTGATGACCGCCGATCAGGAAATGTGCGAGGACGTGCATCACGTCTTTCAGCAACTGACCGGCATCGGCGGCGAGATTGCGCTTCATCAGCTATGGCAGTCGCCGTTCACGCTGCACGCAAAGCTCATCGATGCGATTCGCGCCGAAGCCGAGCATGCGCGTGCCGGACGGCGGGCGCGGATCGTCGCGAAGATGAATGCCTTGTTGGAGCCTACCGTGATTGCCGCGCTTTATGAGGCGTCGCATGCGGGGGTCAAGATCGATCTGATCGTGCGGGGCGTGTGTTCGCTCAAGCCCGGCGTCGAAGATCTTTCGGAGAACATCACGGTGCGGTCGATCGTGGGGCGGTTCCTCGAACATCACCGCATTTTCTATTTCTATGCGAATGGCAAGGAAGATGTGTTTCTTTCCAGCGCGGACTGGATGGATCGAAACTTCTTTCGTCGCGTGGAGGTGGCGTTTCCGATTCGCGATCGGCGGTTGAAGCGGCGCGTCATTGCTGAAGGGTTGTCGGTTTGTCTGGGGGATAATCAGTCGGCGTGGGTCATGCAGAGTGATGGGCATTATCGGAAGCGGCGGCCGGGGAAGGCTATTCGTAACGCGCAGCTGGGGTTGTTGGCTAAGTTTTGTGGTTGATGTGAGGGGGGTTGCTTGCGCTTGGGGTTTGTTGTCGCCGGATCCCGTGATCGCGTTGGTTTATTAGCGTTGCCCCTGTGCGGGGCGGCACCTACTTTCTTTGCTGCTGCAAAGAAAGTAGGCAAAGAAAGCAGCTCGAGACGCCCGCGGTCATACGCAATTTGGGTGTTCTTCTCGTCGTTCGTGGGCTCTGTAGCGAGTGTCCTCGTAGGCCATCTCGGGCTTGGACCGCGCGCGGTCTGACGAGCTAGTTCTTCTAGTGCGCTGGTTCAGCACAAAAGAGTTCCGGCACAGCGCTGCGCGCTGCCGTTGGGCATGCGAGGGAAACCGACGAAAAAGGAGAAACGCGAAGCACGCGCAGACCCGATGTACCCATCGGCCGCGAAGCGGGCCGGAGCTATTTTGCGCTGAACCAGTTTGTTCCGTGGTGCGATGTGACAGACCGTGCGCGGTCCAAGCCCGGTTAGGCCTACGAGGGCACTCGCTACAGACGCCACGAGCGCGGAGAAGAATACTCAAATTGCGTGTGACCGCGGGCGTCTCGAGCTGCTTTCTTTGGTTACTTTCTTTGCAGCAGCAAAGGGGACTGTCAGGATTTTCGTGTTCAAGGCAGTTGAGTTGTTCAAACATTGACGATGACGGTTTGACGGCTAAGCGCCTGGTCGTGTAAAGCGATCCTCGTAGAGGATCGCGAACTGGCGCATGGCGGCCTTCCAGTCGTGAGCAGCGATGCCAGTCGGCGGTGATGTTTCGCAGCGCCAGCCACAGTAGTTTGGTCGCCGCATCGTCCGAAGGGAAGTGTCCGCGCGTCTTGATGATTTTGCGAAGCCGAGCATTGACGCTCTCCAGCGAGTTCGTCGTGTACATCACCTTTCGCACCTCGGGCGGAAACGCGAAGAACGGAATGACGCGATCCCACGCCCGCCGCCACGCGGCGATCACCGTTGGAAGTTTGCTCCCCCACGGGCTTTGCTCCAGTGCGAGCAATTGCGCCTCGGCGGCCTGCGCGCTGGGTGCGGTATAGATCGGACGAAGCGCTGCGGCCAGGGATTTGCGCTCCTTCCAGCTCGCGTAGTCCAGCGAGTTTCGGATCAAATGCACGATGCACGTCTGTAGCGTGGTCGCCGGAAACACCCCACCCAGCGCCTCGGCCATGCCTTTGAGCCCGTCGGTGACCGCGATCAGGATGTCCTGTACGCCACGCGCTTTCAGATCGCTGAAGACCTTCATCCAGAACTTCGCGCCCTCGGTCTGCTCGATCCACAAGCCCAGAATATCGCGCGTGCCGTCGGGCAAGATGGCCAGGGCGAGGTAGATCGCCTTGTTGCGCACGACACCTTCATCGCGAATCTTCACGCGCAGCGCATCGAAGAACACGACCGGATACATGGGCTCGAGCGGCCGGGACTGCCAGGCGGTGATTTCCTGCGTCACCGCATCGGTGACGGAGCTGATGAATTCGGGCGACACTTGCGTGCCGTACTGCTCGGCCAGAAACGCCTGGATCTCGCGCATCGTCATGCCGCGCGCGTACATCGCGATGATTTTGTCATCGAAGCCGGTGAAGCGGCGTTCGTGCTTGGGGATCAGAATTGGCGTGAAGCTGCCGTCGCGATCGCGCGGGATGTCCACGCGCAATGGACCGTCCTCGGTGAGCACGGTCTTGCCGCTCTTGCCATTGCGCTGATTGCTCGACTCGGGTGGACGCTCGCCACCATTGGGATAGCCCAGGTGGTGGCCGAGTTCGGCGCCCAACGCCCGCTCGATCAGCGCCTTTTTAAAGGCCATCGAGGCCGCTTGAACGGCATCGGCTGTCATCGGACCTTTGACGAACTGATCGATCAGTTCTTTGGGAATCGTCGGCAGTGCCCTCAGCTCAGCCGCAGCTTTCGGTTTGCGTGGCATACATGCTCCTTTCCGTACATGTTATGCCTTGAACACAAAATCTATGACAGGCTCCAGCAAAGAAAGTGACTGCCGCCCCGCACAGGGGCAACATCAATAGACCGACACGAATACGGGATCCGGCGACAAACCAAAGCGCAAGCACCCCCCCTCATGCTGCCAACGACTTCCTCAACGCCGTCCGCGAAGCGGGAAACCGCACAACAAACGTACTCCCCTTCCCCACCTCGCTCTTAACATCGAGCTCCGCATTGTGCCGCTGCAGCACATGCTTGACGATAGCCAGCCCAAGCCCGGTGCCACCGGTATCCCTCGACCGACTCCTATCCACGCGATAAAACCGCTCAGTCAACCGCGGAATATGCTCCGCCGGAATCCCGAGCCCGCTATCCCGCACCGCGAACACCGCGCGATCCTTCATCCGCTGCCACGACACTTCGATCGCACCGCCGTCCGGCGTATAACGCACCGCGTTCGTCACGAGATTGCCGAGCGCGCTCATCACTTCGGTCTCCGCGCCCGCGATGGTCAGCGCATCGTCGGTACGGAACGTGATCCGGTGCCGCCCGCTCGAAAGATTGTTCGCATCGTCTTCGAGATGTCGCATCACCGCGCGCATATCGAGCAACTCATCACCGGGCGGACGCATATCGCCCTCGAGATTGGCGAGCACCAGCAGATCGCGCACGATGTTCTGCATGCGCGACGCCTGCTGCTCCATCATGTCGAGATAACGCATGCGATCGGCTTCATCGAGTGGCAGCTCACGCATCGTTTCGAGAAAGCCCGAAAGCACCGTCAGCGGCGTCTTCAGTTCATGCGAGACGTTGGCGACGAAGTCGCGCCGCATCGAATCCGTGCGCTCCAGCTCGGTGATGTCCTGCGTGAGTATCAGCTTGCGATGATCGCCATACGGAAACACCTGCACCGATACCGTGTACTTGCGGTTCACGCCCATGCCGCGCATCACGAGCATCTCTTCGTAATGGTGCGCGTTCAGATAGCGGACGAAATCCGGATGACGCACGAGATGCGTGATGTGCTGACGCAAGTCGCGCTTCGCATCGAGACCGAAATGCTCTTCGGCGATCGCATTGCACCACTCGATCTGATCGTGATCGTCGAGCATCGCGACGCCGTTCGGCGACGCCTGGATCGCCTGAATGAAGCGCGCATGCTGTTGTTCGACCTGGCGCACTTGCGCGTGCCAGCGCTTCGCGAGCTTGTGCAGACGGTAATAGATTTCGCCCCAGACGCCGAGCGCGCTCGGCACCTCGCCGTAGACCGGCGCTTCGAGCAGGCGCCACAGACGCTGCATGTGATATGTGACGAAGAAACCCTGCACGACCAGCATGAGCACCGCAAAAGCGAGCGCGACCCGCACGCCCGCAAGTGCGCCGATCGCGGCGCTGATCGCCGCGAGCAGCGCGAGGGACACGATCGCACGCGTCCAGATGATGTTCATGTTGTCGGTGAGTCTGAGTGACGTTGATGCGGCAAGCTGGAGCGGTTCACGTTGAACCCGGACTCAGGCGCTCTTCGCCAGCCGGTATCCGCTGCCGCGCACCGTTTCGATCATAGCATCGCAGCCCGCGGGCTTGAGCGCCGCGCGCAGACGCTTGATGTGCACATCGACGGTACGTTCCTCGACGAACACATGATCGCCCCACACCTGATCCAGCAATTGCGTGCGGCTGTGCACGCGCTCCGGATGCGTCATGAAGAAATGCAGCAGACGGAATTCAGTGGGGCCGAGATCGAGCTTGATGTCGTTGCCCGAATGACTCGCCGCCACTCGATGCGTCGCCGGATCGAGCCGCAGGCCGTTGATCGCGACCACGTCCTCCGTCAACTGCGGCGCGCGACGGCGCAGCACCGCCTTGATGCGCGCCATCAGTTCCTTCGGCGAAAACGGCTTGGTGACGTAATCGTCCGCGCCGATCTCAAGGCCGAGCACCTTGTCCTGCTCGTCGCCGCGCGCAGTCAGCATGATGATCGGGATATGCTTCGTGCGCTCGTTGTTGCGCAGCTCGCGCGCGAACGAGATGCCCGACTTGCCCGGCAACATCCAGTCGAGCAGCACGAGATCGGGCAGCACGTCGCTAATCAGGTTTTGCGCCTGCTCCGCGTTGTACGCGCGAATGGGACAATGTCCCGCATGCTGAAGATTCACCGAAATCAGTTCGGAGATCGCGGGTTCGTCTTCGACGACGAGGATACTGCTGGGCATCGGCACCTCTTGACCTTTTGCTTGAGTTAAAACGATTGCGCGCAGCCGACGCTCAACTGAGCGCCTCGCGTTCGAGCTGGTCGCGCGAGATATGGCGCACGTCCGTACCCTTCACGATATAGATGATGAATTCGGCGATGTTCTTCGCGTGATCGCCGATGCGCTCCACCGCCTTCGCGATGAACAGATAGTCGAGGCCCGCGGAAATGGTGCGCGGATCTTCCATCATGTACGTCACGAGCTTGCGCACGAAGGCGCGGAATTCATCGTCGATGGCCTTGTCGTCGCGCACGATCTGCGCGGCCGCGACCGTATCCAGGCGCGCGAACGCATCGAGCGCGCGACGCAGGATCGACACCGCCATCTCGCCCGAAAGCTTGATCTCGGCGATGTTCACCGTGCGGCCCGCGCCGTCTTCGTTGATGCGCTTCACGCGCTTGGCGATCTTCTCGGCTTCGTCGCCGGCGCGTTCGAGGTTCGTGATGGTCTTCGAGATCGCCATGAGCAGGCGCAGATCGCGCGCGGCCGGCTGACGGCGCGCGATGATGTTGCTGCACTCCTCGTCGATCTCGACTTCCATCGTGTTCAGACGCACTTCGGCGGCGATCACCTGATCCGCGATGCCGATGTCGAATTCGTTCAGCGCCTGCATCGCGTTGATGATCTGCGACTCGACCAGACCGCCCATTTCCAGCACTTTCGACGACACCGCGTTGAGATCGGCGTCGAACTGGCTCGAGAGATGTTTATCGGACATATGTGCTCCTTAAGCCTGTGTGTTTGATCCGGCTTCGATCAGCCGAAGCGGCCCGTGATGTAGTCTTCCGTTTCCTTGCGGGCCGGCTTGATGAAGATCTTTTCCGTATCGCCGAACTCGATCAATTCACCGAGATACATATAGGCAGTGTAGTCCGAACAACGCGCCGCCTGCTGCATGTTGTGCGTGACGATGACGACCGTGTAATCGCTTTTCAGTTCGGCGATCAGCTCTTCGATGCGGCCCGTCGAAATCGGGTCGAGCGCCGAGCACGGTTCGTCTAGCAACAGCACTTCGGGACGGATCGCGATGCCGCGCGCGATGCACAGACGCTGCTGCTGGCCGCCCGACAGGCCATAGCCGCTCTGCTGCAGCTTGTCCTTCACTTCGGTCCAGAGCGCCGCCTTCGTGAGCGCCCATTCGACGCGGTCGTCCATCTCCGAGCGCGACAGCTGCTCGAACATCTTCACGCCGAACGCGATGTTGTCGTAGATCGACATCGGGAACGGCGTCGGCTTCTGGAACACCATGCCCACGCGCGCGCGCAGCAGCGAGATGTCGCGCGTCGTGTCGAGCAGGTTCGCGCCGTCCATCAGGATTTCGCCCTCGGCGCGCTGCTCCGGATAGAGCGCGTACATCTTGTTGAAGGTGCGCAGCAGCGTGGACTTGCCGCAACCCGAAGGGCCGATGAACGCCGTCACCTTCTTCTCGGGGATGCGCAGATTGATGTTCTTCAGCGCGTGATACTTGCCGTAGAAGAAGTTGAGGTTGTTCACCTCGATCTTCGGCTTGATCGAATCCGCCGGCTGCGAGCTGTGCGTCGGGCGGATGCTGCCCGGCGCCGGGCCGCGCTCGACCGGCGTTTCAGTCTTCGGATTCAGGTGGTTGACACCACTTTCGACCATATTCATGGAATCACTCCGCCCTTATTTCTTCGAGAAGATCGCGCGCGCCAGGATATTCAGACCCAGCACGCCGAGCGTAATCAGGAACACACCGGCCCACGCGAGCGATTGCCACTGCGGGAACGGACTCATCGCGAACTTGTAGATCGTCACCGGCAGATTCGCCACCGGCTGACTCATGTCCCACGAGAAAAACTGATTCGACAGCGCCGTGAACAAGAGCGGCGCGGTTTCGCCTGCGATACGCGCAATCGCCAGCAACACGCCCGTGACGATGCCGCCGACCGACGCCTTCAGCGTGATCGACATCACCATCTTCCACTTCGGCGTGCCGAGCGCGAAGGCGGCTTCACGCAGCGCGTTGGGCACGAGCTTCAGCATGTTTTCCGTCGTGCGGATCACGATCGGAATCTGCAGCAGGGCGAGCGCGATCACGCCGGCCCAGCCCGAGAAGCGCCCCACCTTCGCGACGACGAGCGCATACACGAACAGACCGACGACGATCGAAGGCGCCGACAGCAGAATGTCGTTGATGAAGCGCGTCACGTTCGCGAGCCAGCGCTTCTGCCCGTATTCGGCGAGGTACACGCCCGCGAGAATGCCGAGCGGCGTGCCCACGCAGGTCGCGAGCACGACCAGCATCAGGCTGCCGACGATCGCGTTGGCGAGACCGCCGCCATCGGTGTTCGGCGGCGGCGTCGATTGCGTGAAGAGATCGATCGACAATCCGCCGATGCCGAGCTTGAGCGTCGTGAAGAGAATCCACACGAGCCAGATGAGCCCGAAGGCCATCGCGGCGAGCGAAAGCGCCAGCGCGACTGCATTGGTGCCGCGGCGGCGGCGTTGCAGCTTCATGCGCGTGGCTTGCACGCGTTCGGGATCCTGATTGAACGTAGCGGGACGGCTCATTATTTACGGCCCTCCCCGCGTTCCATGCGCAAGAGCATCAGCTTCGAGAGCGCGAGCACGAAGAACGTGATCACGAAGAGAATCAGCCCGAGTTCCATCAGTGCCGACGTGTGCAGCCCCGGACTCGCTTCCGCGAATTCGTTCGCGAGCGCCGAAGTGATGCTGTTGCCGGGAGAAAAGAGCGACACGTTGTCGAGCAGATTCGTGTTGCCGATGACGAACGTGACGGCCATCGTCTCGCCGAGCGCGCGGCCGAGACCGAGCATGACGCCGCCGATCACGCCGGCGCGCGTATAGGGCAGCACGATCTTCCACATCACTTCCCACGTCGTGCAGCCGATGCCGTATGCCGATTCCTTCAGCAACACCGGCGTCACTTCGAACACGTCGCGCATCACCGAGGCGATGTACGGGATGATCATGATCGCGAGAATCACGCCCGCGCACAGAATGCCGATGCCGATCGGCGCGCCCTGAAAGAACATGCCGATCACGGGGACATCGCCGAGCAGATGGCCGAGCGGCTTCTCGAAGTATTGCGCGAAGATCGGCGCGAACACGAGCAGGCCCCACATGCCGTAGACGATCGACGGAATCGCCGCGAGCAGTTCGATCGCGACGCCGAGCGGGCGGCGCAGCCACGCGGGCGAAAGCTCGGTCAGAAAGAGCGCGATGCCGAAGCTCACCGGCACCGCGATGATGAGCGCGATGATCGAGGTCGCGACGGTGCCGTAGATCGGCACGAGCGCGCCGAAGCTCTCGCTGGGCGGATCCCACTCCGCGCGCCACAGGAACGAGAGCCCGAATTTCTGGATGGTCGGCATCGACGCGACGAGCAGCGAGACGATGATGCCGCCCAGCAGAAGCAGCGTGACGACGGCCGCAAGCCGCGTCAGGCCGCCGAAAATGATGTCGCCGGTACGGCTCGGCGCGCGCTGGGTATGCGCCGCCGGCACCGCCGACGATAAGTTGATGTCCGACATGGGAGCCTTGGTTACGCTACGTGTCAGACCGCGCTGCAAGCCTTCCGGCCCGCAGCGCGGCTTTTTTGTTACCGACCGTCCCTCGCCTTCAGCAGCTTAGGACAGTTTCAAACTACGCGTACTTCGCTTACTCCGCGACAGACTTGCCCGCGGCGTCCTTGACCTTCGCCTTCCACTGCGTCTTGATTTCGGCCACGACCGAATCCGGCAGCGAGATGTAGTCGAGATCGTTCGCAGCCTGATTGCCGTTCTTGAATGCCCAGTCGAAGAACTTCAGCGTTTCCGTGCCTTGCTGCGGCTTTTCCTGCGTTGCGTGCAGCAGCACGAAGGTCGCGCCGACGATCGGCCACGCGTTCTGGCCCGGCTCGTTGGTCAGGATCTGGTAGAACGACTTCGACCAGTCCGCGCCGGCAGCCGCCGCCTTGAACGTGTCCGTCTTCGGCTCGACGATCGTGCCAGCCGAGTTCTTCATGCCGACGTAGGTCATCTTGTTCTGCTTCGCATACGCCCATTCGACGTAGCCGATCGCGCCCGGCAGACGCTGCACGAAGGCCGCGACGCCGTCGTTGCCCTTGCCGCCCGTGCCCGTCGGCCAGTTCACGGTCGAGCCTTCGCCGACCTTCGACTTCCACTCCGGGTTCACCTTCGACAGATAGTTCGTCCAGATGAAGCTCGTGCCCGAGCCATCGGCGCGACGCACGACAGCGATGTCGGTATCCGGCAGCTTGACCTTCGGGTTCAGCGCGGCGATCGCCGGGTCGTTCCACTTCTTGATCTTGCCGAGGTAGATGTCGCCGAGCACCTGGCCCGACAGCGTCACTTCACCGGCCTTCACGCCCGGCACATTGATCACCGGCACGACGCCGCCGACCACCGTCGGGAACTGGAACAGGCCGTCTTTCGCCAGCTCGTCGTCTTTCAGAGGAGCGTCCGAGCCCGCGAAATCCACCGTCTTCGCGATGATTTGCTTGATGCCGCCCGACGAACCGATGCCTTGATAGTTGACCTTCCCGCCGCCCGTTTTCTGGTAGGCATCCGCCCACTTGGTGTAGATGGGAGCTGCGAAGGTGCTGCCCGCGCCGGTAATATCGGCTGCTTGCGCGGAGATGGCGAACAGGGCGCCAATTACGCCAGCCAGCGCGGTTTGCATCAATTTCATGAGACCTCCAGGGTTGTGAGCGTGTGAGTCGACACCGCGAAATATAGGAGGAGTCTGTGACAGTAATATGACTCTTCGTGAAGCCGCCATGTCATTTCGCTTACGTGCTGAAAGTTTGATCACACCCGATTTGTCAAGCCCTTGAAGGAAATAAAAAAAGCGGGCCGAAGCCCGCTTTTAGCGAAATGTGACGACTTTCAGTAAACGCCTACGAAGTCGCCTCCTTCACGACCTGCGCAATCGTTTCCGCGTATCGAACCGCGTCCTGCTGCGCCGACGCTTCCACCATCACGCGCAGGACCGGTTCAGTGCCCGACGCGCGAATCAAGACCCGGCCGTGCGATTCGAGGGAACGCTCGGCTTGCTCGACCGCGCGACGAATCGCGTCGCTGCTTTTCCAGTTCGCGCCCGCGTTCATACGGACGTTGATGAGTTTTTGCGGGAACAGGCTCACGCCATCGAGCAGTTTGGAGAGCGATTTGCCGCTGCGCTGGATCGCCGCCAGCACGAGCAGCGCCGACACGATGCCGTCGCCGGTCGAATGACGATCGAGCGACAGGATATGGCCCGAGCCTTCCGCGCCCAGTTGCCAGCCGTTCTCACGCAGTTTTTCGAGCACGTAGCGGTCGCCGACGGCCGCGCGCACGAACTGCACGCCCGCCTCCTTCAACGCGACCTCGACGGCCATGTTGGTCATCAGCGTGCCGACCGCGCCCGCCACCTTGCCGTCGGTTGCGATGCGGTCCTTGACCAGCACGTAGAGCAGTTCGTCGCCGTTGTAGAGGCGGCCGGCCGAATCGACGATCTGCAAACGGTCCGCGTCGCCATCGAGCGCGATGCCGATATCCGCGTTGTGCTCCAGCACCGCGCGCACGAGCGCGTCCGGGGCGGTCGCGCCGACGCCGTCGTTGATGTTGAAGCCGTTCGGCGACACGCCGATCGGCACGACTTCCGCGCCGAGCTCATGGAAAACGTGCGGCGCGACGTCATACGCGGCGCCGTGCGCGCAGTCGACCACGAGCTTCAGGCCACGCAGGTCGAAGCTCGCGGGAAACGTGCTCTTGCAGAATTCGATGTAGCGGCCGCCCGCGTCGTCGAGACGCCGCGCCTTGCCGAGACGCTCGGACGGCGCGCATTCCATCGGCTGCTCGAGCTGGCGCTCGATTTCGAGCTCGACTTCGTCGGGCAGCTTGTTGCCGTCGGCGGAGAAGAACTTGATGCCGTTGTCGTTGTACGGATTGTGCGACGCGCTGATCACGACGCCCGCCGAGAGCCGCAGCGCGCGGGTCAGATAGGCGACGCCCGGCGTCGGCATCGGGCCGGCGAGCATCACGTCGACGCCCGCCGCCGAAAAGCCCGACTCCAGCGCTGCTTCCAGCATATAGCCGGACACGCGCGTGTCCTTGCCGATCAGCACCGTCGGGCGATTGCCCTTCTTTTGCTGCGCGCGATCCGCGCCCGCGAGCACCTTGCCGGCCGCGTAGCCGAGCTTGAGTACGAAATCCGGCGTGATCGGCGCGACGCCTACGCGCCCGCGGATGCCGTCCGTTCCAAAATATTGACGTGCCATTATTGCCTGACCCTCCTCGCGAACATACGGCGCCTGTTTTCGGTCCGCGACTTTAGTTGAGATTTATATCGGCGAGTGCGCCTGCGCCTGATTCCTGATGAATGTGGCCAGCTTCAATGATGCCCACTTAGGGCAGCATCTTTTGTGGCCTGCCAGACCTTCAGCGCATCGACGGTCTCCGCGACATCGTGCACGCGGATGATCGCCGCGCCCCGCTCCGCCGCGCACAGCGCAGCGGCGACGCTCGCCGCGAGCCGCTCGGCCGCACCGCGCCCGGTAACGGCGCCGAGCATCGATTTGCGCGACATGCCCGCCAGCAACGGGAACTGCGTCCCGGCGGGCAGCGTGGCGGCAAGATGCGCGAGCAGCGCGTAATTATGCTCGACCGTCTTGCCAAAGCCGTAGCCCGGATCGAGACTGACGCGCGCCGCCGGGATGCCGGCCTGACCAAGTGCGGCGACGCGTTCCGCGAAGAAATCGCGCACATCGGCGACGACATTTTCGTACACCGGCTCGTGAAGCTGCATCGTGCGGGGTTCGCCGAGCATGTGCATCACGCATAGTCCGCAGTCGCTGCCCTTCACGGCATCGAGCGCGCCTTCCTGACGCAAACCCCAGATATCGTTGATCATGTCCGCGCCTGCGTCGAGGGCAGCGCGCATCACGGCCGGCTTGTAGGTATCGACGGAAATCGGCACCTGCACGGCGCGCAGCGCCTCGACGATCGGCACGACGCGTTCCAGCTCCTCGTCGAGCGGCACGGGCGGCGCGCCGGGACGCGTGGATTCGCCACCGATGTCGATCATGTCGGCGCCGTCAGCGAGCAACTGGTGAGCACGTGCGAGCGCGGCGTCGCGTGAAAGGAAACGGCCGCCGTCCGAGAACGAATCCGGCGTGACATTGAGGATGCCCATCACGAGCGGGCGTTCGAAGGTCAGCGTAAAGCGCCCGCACTGGAGCGGTGCGGCTGAGAGCGGGGATGAGGTCGGTGTGGTCAAGCGAGTCGAACGATACAAAGTGGTGACCGGACGCAATCGGCGCCACGCTCAGCGCCCGATTAAAACGACGGCCGGAAATGGAAAATGGGCCGGCGTGCTATGCACACCGGCCCATGAACTCCTGCAGACGACTCAGGCCGCTGCCGGCGCGTTGCCCGGCTTGACCTCGGTGCCGCTGCTGCCGCCCGATGGCGTGTCGCCGGAAGGCGGCGGCAGATTCTTCGGCGGACGCGGCGGACGATCCGCCATGATGTCGCTGATCTGGTCCGCATCGATGGTTTCCCATTCGAGCAGCGCCTTGGTCATCGCCTCGACTCTGACGCGGTTGTCCTCCAGCAGCTTGCGGGCGAGCGCGTATTGCTCATCGAGAATCCGACGGATTTCCGTGTCGACCTTCTGCTGCGTGGCTTCCGATACCGACTTCGCGCCCATCTTCCCGAACATGCCGTTGTCTTCGGTATCGACGTAGACCATCGTGCCGAGCACGTCCGACATGCCGTAGCGCGTCACCATGTCACGCGCCATCTTGGTCGCGCGCTCGAAGTCGTTCGACGCACCCGTCGACATCGAATTCAGGAACACTTCCTCCGCTGCGCGGCCGCCGAACAGGATCGCGATCTCTTCCAGCATCTTGTCGCGATACAGGTTCACGCGGTCGTGCTCCGGCAACTGCCAGGTGACGCCCAGCGCCCAGCCGCGCGGCATGATGGTGACCTTGTGAACCGGATCAGCATGCGGCAGAAGCTTCGCCACCACGGCGTGACCGGACTCGTGGTACGCCGTGTTGCGGCGCTCTTCTTCGCGCATCACAGCCGACTTGCGCTCCGGACCCATGAAGATCTTGTCCTTCGCGTCCTCGAAATCCTGCATCTCGACGATACGCTTGCCACGACGCGCCGCGAACAGCGCCGCTTCGTTGACGAGGTTCGCCAGATCCGCACCCGAGAACCCCGGCGTACCGCGCGCGATGACCGATGCATCGACGTCGTTTGAGATCGGCACCTTGCGCAGGTGAACCTTCATGATGTGCTCGCGGCCGCGGATATCCGGCAGACCGACGTACACCTGACGGTCGAAGCGGCCCGGACGCAGCAGCGCCTTGTCCAGCACGTCGGAACGGTTCGTCGCTGCGATCACGATGACGCCCGAGTTCGCCTCGAAGCCGTCCATTTCGACCAGCATCTGGTTCAGCGTCTGCTCGCGCTCGTCGTTGCCGCCGCCCATGCCGGCGCCACGATGACGACCGACCGCGTCGATTTCGTCGATGAACACGATACACGGCGCGTGCTTCTTGGCCTGCTCGAACATGTCGCGCACACGGGCCGCGCCCACGCCGACGAACATTTCCACGAAGTCAGAACCCGAGATGCTGAAGAACGGCACCTTCGCCTCGCCCGCAATGGCGCGAGCCAGCAGCGTCTTACCCGTACCCGGAGGACCGACCAGCAGCACACCGCGTGGAATTCGCCCGCCGAGCTTCTGGAACTTCTGCGGATCGCGCAGGAAGTCCACCAGTTCCGACACCTCTTCCTTGGCCTCGTCGCAGCCCGCGACGTCGGTGAAATTGATCGCGTTGTTGTTCTCGTCGATCAGCCGCGCTCGCGACTTGCCGAACGAAAACGCCCCGCCTTTGCCGCCTCCCTGCATCTGCCTCATCATGTAGAACCAGAAGCCGATGATCAGGATCGTCGGTCCGAGGTAGTACAGCGCGGAGACGAGCGCGTTCGGTTCATCGTCAGCCTTGCCGCTGACCTGAACGCCGTATTTCATCAGATCGCCGACCATCCAGATGTCGCCGGGCGACACGATCTGATACTTCTGGCCGTCTGCCGGAGTGACCGTCAGATTGCGCCCTTGAACGGTGACATTCTTGACCTTGCCGCTCTTCGCGTCGTCCATGAACTGCGAATAGGACACACCTTCCTGGACGCGGGGCTTATCGAACTGCTTGAACACCGTAAACAGCACCAGTGCGATCACGAGCCACACTGCCGCTTTAGAGAACATATTGTTGTTCAAAGCACCACTCCTCACTCATAGACGGGCGCCTACATAAACCTTGCGACGCCACGAAAGCATTCTAATCCAGACCGCTAACCCCTGCCATAAGGTTTATCTACCGCACAAATAGCAGTAGCGAGGCCTTTTTCGGCATAATCCGCGCAAATATCGCCGATTTTCGCCGAATCGCTTGAGCGGGCCGTTCAGTTCGGACGCTTCAGCCGCCGCCCGAGGATAAAAGTCTCCGACGATTTGTCGCGAGAAGCCTTGGGCTTGCGCGGCGCCACCACTTTGAACTGGTGCTTGAATTTCTCGACGATCTGACTATATCCGCTGCCATGAAAACATTTGACCAGAAGCGCACCCTCCGGTTTCAGGTGGTTCTGCGCAAACTCCAGCGCCAGATCGCAGAGATGTTCGATGCGCGCGGCATCCGCACTCGCTACTCCGGACAGGTTGGGGGCCATGTCTGAAATTACAAGGTCTACTTGCCGCTCGCCAACTATTTCATCGAGTTGCGCGAGGACAGTGTCCTCGCGGAAGTCGCCCTGAATGAACGTGACGTCCGCAATCGGCTCCATCGGCAGAATATCCAGCGCGATGATCGTGCCGTCGATGCCGCCCTCGCGCTCGGCGTCGCGCTTCGTGCCTTGCGCAAGCTTGTTGCGCGCGTACTGGCTCCAGCTGCCGGGCGTCGAGCCGAGATCGACGATCACCTGCCCGGGCTTGATGAGCTTGTCCTGCTCGTCGATCTCCTTCAGCTTGTATGCGGCGCGCGCGCGGTAGCCCTCGCGCTGCGCCATCTTCACGTAGGGATCGTTGATGTGGTCATGCAACCACGATTGATTAAAACGGTTCTTTGCCATTCAAACTGAGCTCATGTGACGCGCCCGATCGTGACGAGCGGCGCGCCCGGTGCGTATTTTGCTGCCTCGTGCGAGGCTTTTAGCGGATAATACGCGTCTTGTCGGCCGGACCGGTCCTCGGGCGCTTGCGCGCGCCGAAACCCGGCATCCGGCCTGTTCTGTTTCTGATGGGCGGTGGCGCGATCGATGCGCCACGAATCGCAGCGTGTTCGAACCGCCTCGCGAGCGTGCCCGGTGTCCTGATGCCGCCCACATTTTAGTCGAGTCCCGAATTCCTCATGCCAGCTATTGAACTCTCCCCCGCCGAACGCGCCGATCTGCGCTCCCAGGCCCATGCGCTCAAGCCCGTCGTGCTCGTCGGCGCGGAGGGTCTGACCGATGCCGTGCTCAAAGAGATCAACGTGCACCTCGAAGCGCACCAGCTCATCAAGGTCCGCGTGTTCGGCGACGAACGCGAGACGCGCGTCGGGATCTACGACGAAATCTGCGATCGCCTGAACGCGGCGCCCATTCAGCATATCGGCAAACTGCTCGTGATCTGGAGGCCGGAAGGCGCCGCGCCGAAGAGCCGCGCCACCCGTACGCGCAGCACGATGCCGCCGAGCGCTGGCGAAGTCGCCGACGACCGCTCGGCAAAAGGCCGTGCGCCGCGCGTCGTCAAGGCAGTGAAAATCACGCGCGACGGCCCCGCCTTCAAAAAGCCGAAAAAGCAGACGTTGAAAGTGCTGGGTAATGAACGCGTGACGGCCGGCGGCAACGTGAAGCGCGCGAAGAAGCGTCAGACCAGTTCGAAGCGCCAGCATCAGGCCGCGAAATGATCGAACGGCGCGTGCGTTTCCGATGAGACCACGCGCCCTCCTGAACCCGGCGCGATTCAGCTTCGCGCCCGCTTCGCTGCCACCTTGGCCGATTTGCCCTTCGGCACGATCTTCACCGGGGCCGCGCCCGGCAAACGCCACACCAGCGCAACGCCAAACAGGCATTCGACCAGATAGATCGCACTCGAAATGCCGTGCAGAATGCCGAACTGCTTTGCATACGGCGAACTCGCGAGATCGGTGCCCGCTTCCTGCGCGGCCATGCGCAACGAGTTCATGAAAGGCTGCAAAGCGAAGTAGCCGATCAGCACGCATACGAGCATCGCCGCGACGATCCACCGCACGCGCTTGTAATCGACGATGCCGCTTTTCACGAAGCGATTGCTGATCACGATCAGCACGAGCGCGCTGATCACGCCGATGATCGCCTCGATCCGGAAGAGCTGCGCCGCCACCGAGCCCGCCGAAGTACGGTCGAGCAACGAAAAGAGCACCGGCGCGGCAATGAGGCCGAGGGTCAGCAAACTGCCGACCCAGACCATGCTGATGATGCGAAAGAGCTTGTGCTCCATCAGACGTAGCGAACCGCGATGATTTCGTATTCGCGCGCGCCGCTCGGTGCCTGCACCGACGCCACGTCGCCTTCGGACTTCGCGATGAGCGCGCGCGCGATCGGCGAGCTCACCGAAATGAGGCCGTGATCGATATTCGCTTCGTCATCGCCGACGATCTGATACGTGACCGTGTTGCCCGACTCCAGATCTTCCAGTTCGACCGTCGCGCCGAATACCACGCGGCCTTCGGCCTCGACCTGCGTCGGGTCGATCACTTGCGCGGCGGCGAGCTTCGACTCGATTTCCGCGATGCGGCCCTCGATGAATCCCTGCTTTTCCTTCGCGGCATCGTATTCCGCGTTTTCCGACAAGTCGCCTTGCGCGCGCGCCTCCGCGATCGCAGTGATGACCGCCGGACGCTCCACGGCCTTCAGGCGTTGCAATTCGTCGCGCAGCAACTCCGCGCCGCGCTTCGTCAAAGGAATCGTGCTCATAGACCACTCACAAACAATTTCGTCAAAAAAATTACCGCGGTTAAGCGCATCTCCCGATCAAAGGAGACGCCGCTTAACCGCGGCTCGTGATACTTAGACTGGTAATCGAAGCCTTAGTTTAGGCGAGCATGCAAGCCTTGTAAATCATAGACTTCCAAATCGCTCATATAACGCAGCCCTTCGACCGCCGCGCGCGCGCCGGACATGGTCGTGTAGTACGTGACCTTGTTGGCCTGCGCGCTCATGCGGATCGAGCGCGAATCGGCGATCGCCGCGCGCGTTTCGTCGACGGTCGTGAAGACCAGCGCGATCTCGCCGTTCTTGATCATGTCGACGATGTGCGGGCGGCCGTCCTTCACCTTGTTCACGACCTTCACCGGCACGCCGGCGGCGGCGATGGCAGCCGCCGTGCCCTTGGTCGCGACGATCGGGTAGCCGAGCTCGTGCAGCATCTGCGCGACTTCGACGGCCTTCGGTTTGTCGGCATCCATCACCGTCAGCAGCACCGTGCCCGATTCCGGCAGGCGCGAACCGGCCGCGAGCTGCGACTTGAAGAGCGCTTCGCCGAACGTGCGGCCCACGCCCATCACTTCGCCGGTCGAACGCATTTCCGGTCCGAGCACCGGATCGACCGCCGGGAACTTGACGAACGGGAACACGGCTTCCTTCACGCTGAAGTACGGCGGAATCACTTCCTTCGTGACGCCCTGCTGCACGAGTTTCTGACCGACCATCGCGCGCGCGGCGATCTTCGCGAGCGGCAGGCCCGTCGCCTTCGACACGTACGGCACCGTGCGCGATGCGCGCGGATTCACTTCCAGCACGTAGATGACATCCTTCTTCGAGCCGTCGTCCTGCGGAACCTGCTGGATCGCGAACTGCACGTTCATCAGGCCGATCACGTTCAGCGCTTTCGCCATTGCGGCAGTTTGTCGCTTCAGTTCGTCGACGGTTTCCTTCGACAGCGAGTACGGCGGCAGCGAGCAGGCCGAATCGCCCGAGTGCACGCCCGCCTGCTCGATGTGCTCCATCACGCCCCCGATGAACACGTCGTCGCCATCGGAGATGCAGTCGACGTCGCATTCGATCGCGTCGTTCAGGAAGCGGTCGAGCAGCACCGGCGAGTCGTTCGAGACCTTCACGGCCTCGCGCATGTAGCGTTCGAGATCGCGCGGCTCGTGGACGATTTCCATCGCGCGGCCGCCCAGCACGTACGACGGACGCACGACGAGCGGATAGCCGATTTCGTCCGCGAGCTTCAGCGCTTCGTCTTCCGCGCGCGCGGTACGATTCGGCGGCTGGCGCAGGTCGAGATCCTTGAGCAGCTTCTGGAAGCGCTCGCGGTCTTCGGCGGCGTCGATCATGTCCGGCGACGTTCCGATGATCGGCACACCGTTCGCTTCGAGATCGAGCGCGAGCTTGAGCGGCGTCTGGCCGCCGTACTGCACGATCACGCCGACCGGCTTCTCGAGATCGACGATTTCGAGCACGTCTTCCAGCGTCAGCGATTCGAAGTACAGACGATCGGACGTGTCGTAGTCGGTCGAAACGGTCTCGGGGTTGCAGTTGACCATGATGGTTTCATAGCCGTCCTCGCGCATCGCGAGCGCGGCATGCACGCAGCAATAGTCGAACTCGATGCCCTGTCCGATCCGGTTCGGGCCGCCGCCCAGCACCATGATCTTCTTCTTGTCCGTCGGGTTCGCTTCGCACTCTTCCTCGTAGGTCGAGTACATGTAGGCGGTCTTGGTTGCGAACTCGGCCGCGCACGTGTCGACGCGCTTGTAGACCGGGCGCACCTTCAGTTCATGGCGCTTCTTGCGCACGTCGTCCTGCTTCGAACCCGTGAGCTTCGCGAGGCGCCGATCCGAGAAACCGCTCTTCTTCAGATACAGCAGTTCGTCGCGTGTCAGGCTTTCCAGCGTGCGGCCTTCGAGCGCCTTTTCCTTCAGGATGATCTGTTCGATCTGCGCGAGGAACCACGGATCGATCGACGTCTCTTCGAAGATCTCTTCCATCGTGAGGCCGAGACGGAAGGCATCGCCGAGATACCAGATGCGGTCCGGACCCGGCTCGCCGATTTCGCGGATGACTTCGTCGCGGCTCGCGGTCTTTTCATCCAGACCGTCGACGCCCACTTCCAGACCGCGCAGCGCCTTCTGGAACGATTCCTGGAACGTGCGGCCCATCGCCATCACTTCGCCGACGGACTTCATCTGCGTGGTCAGGCGCGAATCGGCTTCGCGGAATTTTTCGAATGCGAAGCGCGGCACCTTCGTGACGACGTAGTCGATCGTCGGTTCGAACGATGCCGGCGTCTGGCCGCCCGTGATTTCGTTCTTGAGTTCGTCGAGCGTGTAGCCGCACGCGAGCTTCGCGGCGACCTTCGCGATCGGGAAGCCGGTTGCCTTCGACGCCAGCGCCGACGAGCGCGACACGCGCGGATTCATCTCGATGACGACCATGCGGCCGTCCTTCGGATTGATCGCGAACTGCACGTTCGAGCCGCCCGTATCCACGCCGATCTCGCGCAGCACCGCGAGCGACGCGTTACGCAGGATCTGATATTCCTTGTCGGTGAGCGTCTGCGCGGGCGCGACCGTGATGGAGTCGCCGGTGTGCACGCCCATCGGGTCGAGGTTTTCGATCGAGCAGACGATGATGCAGTTGTCCTTTTTATCGCGGACCACTTCCATCTCGTACTCTTTCCAGCCGAGCAGCGATTCTTCGATCAGCAGTTCGCGCGTCGGCGAAAGATCGAGACCGCGACGGCAGATTTCCTCGAACTCTTCCTTGTTGTACGCGATGCCGCCGCCCGAGCCGCCCAGCGTGAACGACGGACGAATCACGGTCGGATAGCCGCCGCTGCCGGTGGCTTCCGCGATCTGCGCCTGAACCGTGAGCGCTTCTTCCATCGAATGCGCGATGCCCGACTTGGCCGAACCGAGGCCGATCTTCGTCATCGCGTCCTTGAACTTCTGGCGGTCTTCCGCCTTGTCGATCGCTTCCGGCGATGCGCCGATCAGCTCGACCTTGTACTTCTCCAGCACGCCGTGATGGAACAGGTCGAGCGCGCAATTGAGCGCGGTCTGTCCGCCCATGGTCGGCAGGATCGCGTCCGGGCGCTCCTTCGCGATGATGCGCTCGACCACTTCCCACGAGATCGGCTCGATGTAGGTGACGTCGGCCGTGTTCGGGTCGGTCATGATCGTCGCCGGATTGCTGTTGACGAGGATGACCTTGTAGCCTTCCTCACGCAGCGCCTTGCAGGCCTGCGCGCCCGAATAATCGAACTCGCACGCCTGGCCGATGATGATCGGGCCCGCGCCGATGATGAGGATGCTCTTGATGTCTGTGCGCTTCGGCATAACTGCTCTCGATGAATATTTTGCTGTGATCTGTTCTGTGGCTTTAAGCGGCGACCTTCGCCGACTCCATCAGCCTGATGAAGCGGTCGAACAGATACGCGATGTCGTGCGGGCCGGGCGACGCTTCCGGGTGGCCCTGGAAACAGAACGCGGGCTTGTCCGTGAGCGCGAAGCCTTGCAGCGTGCCGTCGAAGAGCGAGACGTGCGTGACCTTGGCGTTGGCGGGCAGCGTGGCGGCATCGACCGCGAAGCCATGGTTCTGCGACGTGATCACCACGCGGCCGTCTTCCATGTCCTTCACCGGATGGTTTGCGCCATGGTGGCCGGTTTTCATCTTCATCGTCTTCGCGCCGACAGCGAGACCCATGATCTGATGGCCGAGGCAGATGCCGAAGGTCGGAATGCCGCGCTCGATGAACTCGCGCGTCGCGCGAATCGCGTAGTCGCACGGTTCCGGATCGCCCGGGCCGTTCGACAGGAAGATGCCGTCCGGATTGAGCGCGAGCGCCTCAGCGGCGGTGGCTTGCGCGGGCAGCACGGTCACGTGGCAGCCGCGCTCGGCGAGCATGCGCAGGATGTTGAACTTGACGCCGTAATCGAACGCGACGACGCGGAACTTCGGCGCTTCCTGCTTGCCGTAGCCGCTGCCCAGACGCCATTCGGTCTGCGTCCACTCGTAGTTCTTTTCCGTCGACACGACCTTCGCGAGGTCCATGCCCGCGAGACCCGGGAACGAGCGCGCGAGGCCGAGCGCCTTCGCTTCGTCGTCGCTGCCGCCGAGAAGGCAGCCGTTCTGCGCGCCCTTCTCGCGCAGGATGCGCGTGAGTTTGCGGGTGTCGATGCCCGCGATCGCGACGACGCCTTGCGCCTTCAGATAATCGGAGAGCGACTGCTCGGAACGGAAATTGGAGGCGAGCACCGGCAGATCGCGAATGATGAGACCGGCGGCATGGACTTTGGTGGCTTCGACATCTTCGGCATTCACGCCGTAATTGCCGATGTGCGGATAGGTCAGCGTGACGATCTGGCGGGCGTAGCTCGGATCCGTCAGGATTTCCTGATAACCGGTGATGGCGGTGTTGAACACCACTTCGCCGATCGTCGAACCGGGTGCGCCGATCGATTGACCACGAAAGACCGTGCCGTCGGCAAGTGCGAGTAGTGCGGGGGAAAATGACGGCAACACGGGAAGCTCCTTGGGGAACACCCTGTTACCGACCTGTCTGTCCGAAATTCAGGCTTGGCTTCCCGTCGTTCGAAGAACGAGGGTTTCCTTGGCAACGAAAGCGGCGGCTCGCGGGGCGCGCATCGCGGCTCGAACCGGCACGCTCGTGCGTGACAACGGAGGATTCAAGCAGGCGGACGGCGGCATGCGGCGCGCATTTCGTGCGCAGCGAACGACGGTGAATGGGAGGTAGGCGCTAGGGTGCGGGTTGATATGCTCAAACCTTCGAATTATAGCGTGAAAACGCCACATCCGCCAGATTTGGGAACTGTCCGCTTGCAGTCGCCTGACGGGTTGCGCCCTGCCGGTCACGGCGCCGCGCGTTCCACGTCGCGATCGATCTTGTGCAGCACGCGGCTCGGGAATACGTACCAGACCGCGCTTGCGACCTGCAGTGCGATGAGCACGATCCACACCGTGAGATGCGCCGACACGGGATAGCGACCGCCCTCCGATGGCCACAGCGACAGCATCCCGCCGACGCCTACCTGGAAGCCGAAGATCAGCAGGAAGATCACGAGCGTGAGCGTGGTATGCGCGCGTCCGATCATCTGCGACGGAAAGTACTCCGCCGCGACCGCGTAGCTCAGAATTCCCGTGCCGCCGAAAATCCCGTATGCCGTGATCAGCGCCGACGGTGGCAACGGCACGCGCAGCACCATCAGCAGTTGCGTGGCGACAAACAGCACCATGCCGGTTCCGCAAAACGCGTACACCGACACGCCGCGCCGCTCCATCCCGCGCGCCGCCGCGCCGAAGCCGACGCAGCCGAACATCATCGCGAAGCCGAGCACCGACACGAGCGCCGCGGCATGCGCGGGCGCGAGATTCATCACATCGAGCAAATAGGGGCGAATCCATAGCGATTGCATCGCGTAAAAAACGCCCTGCGTAACGACGGAAAACGAGGCGATCTTCCAGAACACGCCGCTCTTGAGGATGAGCCACGTGCCCTTGAACTGCGTGACGACGTCCGCCCGATGATGCGGGTCGGTTTCCGCCTTGCGCGGCGCGAACAAAACGATCGCCGCAGCCACGACGAGCGTGAATACGCCGAGCCCCACGCACACCTGGCGCCAGGTCGCCACATGCAGCAGGGACGCGAGCGGCGATCCCACCGCGACGCCGCCCAGCCCGCCCACCGCCATCGTCAATCCATTGACGAGCGGCAGACGCGCGAGCGCGAAATGCTGCGCCGACGCCTTGAACGCCGCGCTCAGACACACCGACACGCCGACGCCGATCAGCAGCCGGCCGATCATCAGTCCCGCGAGCCCGTGCGACGCGCCGAACACCCAGATGCCCGCCGCCGCGAAAATCAGCATGCTGGCGGTCACGCGGCGCGGGCCGAAGTGATCGAGCAACACGCCGACAGGAATCTGCGCCAGCGCGAAGCCGATGAAGTACAGCGACGTCAGCAGACCGAGATCCGCCGCCGACAAACCGAGATCGTGTGTGATGAGCGGCGCGAAGCCGAGATTGACGCCCCGGAACACGTACGAGACGAAGTAACCGGCGGCGAAGAGAAAAAAGACGCGGAGACGAACGGAGGACGACATGCGGAGCGGGCGATTCTTCGATTCTTCTGGAACGCCAGTGTAGCGGACGCACCAAAAAACACGCCGTCACCTTGGTGACGGCGTGGATTTGCGTCTCGAGCGAAAGACCTGCGCTTACTTCTTCTTGGCGGTTTTCGTGGTGGCCGCCGGTTTCGCGACCTTGGCCGTGGCGGCAGGCTTCGCCGCCTGCGACGCCGTCGAAGCCGACACTTTCGACACCTTCCCCGATGATGCGTGCGCGCTCGTCTTGCCGCCGCGCGCGGGCTTGGCCTCCGGCACGCGCGTGCCGATCTTCGACACGCCGCCCGACGAGCGGCTGGACGCCGCCACCGTCTCCACGCGCACCGGCCCCGGTTCGGCCGGCACCGGGCGGCCATAAGGCACGTGCAGAACGACCACCTGCCCCGGCATGAACATGTCGCCGCGCGTGCGGTTCCACGAGCGCACTTGCGCCGCCGACAGGTTGTAGCGGTCCGCCAGCGTCGTGACGGCCTGCTTGCGGCGCACGCGAATCACGAGCCTGCGCGTGTCGGGCACGTCGCGCTCGATGGCGAGCATCGCGTTTTCGGCGACGTCGGCGCTGATGTCTTCGTCGTCGTCATCGGTGCGCGGCACGACGATCGTCGATCCGGGCTTTAGACGCATCCCCGCCGGAATGCGGTTGACCGACATCAGCGTGTCCGCGTCGACGCCGATTTTTTCGGCGATCGCCGCCGGGCGCGAGCGCTCGGTCACGGTGTACGTGGTCCACGACGACAGCGCGCCCGTGTACGAAGACAGATTGCGCTGGAACGATGCCGCGTTGTCGAACGGCAGCAGGATCTGCGGATTCGTTGCGCCGAGAATCACCGGCTTCGCGAACGACGGATTCAGCGAGCGGAATTCCTCCACGCTCATGCCGGCGAGCTTCGCGGCCATCGTCACGTCGATGTCGCGCGCAGTCGTGACCGTCACGAAATACGGGTGATTCGGGATGTCCGGCAGCGCGAGCCCGTACATTTGCGGGTTGCTCACGATGTTCTTGACCGCCTGCAGTTTGGGCACGTAGTTGCGCGTCTCGTTGGGCATGCGCAGGTTTTCGTAGTCGGTGGGCAAGCCCGCCGCCTCGTTGCGCGCGATGGCCCGCTGCACGTTGCCCTCGCCCCAGTTGTACGCGGCGAGCGCGAGATGCCAGTCGCCGAACATGTCGTGCAGGCGCGAGAGATAGTCGAGCGCGGCGCTCGTCGACGCGAGCACGTCGCGACGCTCGTCCTGCCACATGTTCTGTCTGAGCTTGTAGTCGCGGCCGGTGCCGGGCATGAACTGCCACATGCCGGCGGCCTTCGCCACCGAAAGCGCCTGCGGACTGTAGGCCGACTCGATGAACGGCAGGAGCGCCAGTTCGGTCGGCATGTGACGCTGCTCCAGTTCCTCGACGATGTGATACAGGTACTTTTGCGAGCGCGTGGTCATGCGCTCGACATAGTCGGGGCGCTGGGCGTACCAGTTCACCTGCATGTCGACGAGATCGCTTTGCAGGTCGGGAATCTGGAAACCACCACGAATGCGGTTCCAGAGATCGGACGAGCCCGCGAGCGAAGTCACCGGCGTCTTGTCGACGTCGATGGTCTCCTTGGCTGCTGCGGTGCGGCGAATCGTGTCGGCGACTTGTTGCTGCGAACCGGTGGAAGTGGCTGATGAAATAGGATCGGACGCTGTGGGTCCCTGGCTCGCACAGGCGGCGAGCATCAGGACGGACAGCGCGCTAAGAGTTAGTCGCATGGAACGTCGGCTTCCAAAAAATGATGCTTGGAATTTTGCAGCCGATAGTACGGAACAGCACTTAAGACGTCAATAAGAATGCGCGCAAAACCCCTGCAAAATCCTGTATCTAACAGCGATTCCAACGTTTCGGATGAAGTTGCCCTTAATAGTTCTCGGTTAGCGGAACTTATCCTTCCAGCCGCGCATCATGCGAAACGCTTCCAGGCGGTCCGAAACCGGCGTGCCGAACTGTGACGAAAGTGTCGCCTGAATCGCGGGAATGTCCGCGCGCAGAAACGGATTCACCGCTTTTTCGTGGCCGATGGTGGTCGGCAAAGTCGGCTTGCCCGCGGCGCGCAGCGCCTGCGCGTCGTCGCTCCAGCGCAGCAACGCGGCGTTGTCCGGTTCGCATGCGCGCGCGAATCTGATGTTCGACAGCGTGTACTCGTGTGCGCAATGAACCTGCGTGGTTTCGGGCAGCGCGGCGAGCGAATCGAGCGAGTTCAGCATCTGCTGCGGCGTGCCTTCGAAGAGACGGCCGCAGCCGCTTGCGAACAGCGTGTCGCCGCAAAAGAGATGCGGCGTGCCATTCTGGCCGCCCGCCTGGAAATACGCGATGTGACCGGCCGTATGACCAGGCACGTCGATCACGCTGAGTTCGAGCGCCGGGTGCGCGATGCGGACCGTGTCGCCGCCCGTGACACGCTGGGTCAGATGCTCGATACGCTCGCCCACCGGGCCGTAGACAGGAATGCCACCCTCTGCCGTTCGGCTATCGAGGAGCGCTTTCACGCCGCCGACATGGTCCTGATGGTGGTGCGTGAGTAAAATAGCGGTCAGTCGCCAACCGCGGCTCGCGAGATAGGCCTCGACGGGCGCGGCATCGCCGGGGTCGACTACGACCGCATCGCGCGAGTCCGACACGAGCCAGATGTAGTTGTCCTCGAACGCCGGAACCGGCACGTATTCGAGTGCATTCTGAGCAGGCAAATTCTTGGCAAGCGAATTCATGGCGATCTTCTATGCGGCTATTCGAACATGTCTGACCGACCGATTATAGACTGGCCCACCTGGACGAGCTCGGCGCCCGGCCGCTACGTGCTCGACTGGGAGCAGGCGCAGCTCGATCACGTGGTGTCCGACATCTTCGGCTATCACGCGCTGCAGCTCGGCATGCCGCAGCTCGACGCGCTGCGCGAAAATCGCATGACCGGCCGTGCGCTCGTGCTGGACGCCGAAAGCGCATCGAGCGCGCCCTACGCGCCGCCGCGCTCCACCACGCCCGGCGTGAGCGCGCTGCCCGCCGCGAGCGCGCCCGATGGCCGCACCACCGTATGGTGCGACTTGCTCGACCTGCCGTTCGAAGCGCAGAGCGTCGATCTGCTCGTGCTGCCGCATACACTCGAATTCTCGCCGGATCCGCACCGGCTCCTGCGCGAGGCCGAGCGCGTGCTGGTGCCCGAGGGGCAGCTGATCATCCTCGGCTTCAATTCGCTGAGCCTGTGGGGCGCGCGGCAATCGCTCGGCAAGGTGGCGGGACGGCCGTTCGTGCCGGCGGCGCACGAGATGATCGCGTTCACGCGCATCAAGGACTGGATCAAGCTGCTCGGGTTCGATCTTGAACGCGGGCGCTTCGGCTGTTATCGTCCGCCGCTCGTCACCGACAAATGGCTGCAGCGCTATGAATTCATGGAAGCCGCCGGCGACCGCTGGTGGCCCATCTTCGGCGCGGCGTACATGATCACGGCGGTGAAGCGCGTGCGCGGCATGCGTCTCATCGGTCCCCGCAAGCTGAAGAAAACCGCGCTCTCGGCCGGCCTCGCGCCGGTCGCCGCTCCGCACACGCGCAACGAGACTCGCAACGAGCATTGATGACTCAAGAATCCGCATCGAACAAGATAATCGACATCTACACGGACGGCGCCTGCAAAGGCAATCCCGGCCCTGGCGGCTGGGGCGCCCTGCTCCGTTTCGGCTCGCTGGAAAAGGAACTGTTCGGCGGCGAGCCCGCAACGACCAACAACCGCATGGAACTGATGGCCGTGATCTCGGCGCTCGAAGCCCTGAAGCGCCCGTGCCACGCGATCATCCACACCGATTCGCAGTATGTGCAGAAAGGCATCAGCGAATGGATCCACGGCTGGAAGAAAAAGAACTGGATGACGGCCGCGAAGACGCCGGTCAAGAACGCCGATCTCTGGAAGCGGCTCGACGCGCTCGTCGCGCAGCATGAGATCGAATGGCGCTGGGTCAAGGGCCACGCCGGCCATCCCGAGAACGAACGCGCCGATGCGCTCGCCAATCGTGGCGTGACCTCGCTCGCGGACAGCTAATCAACTTACACGCCATCTATGCGCCAACTGATACTGGACACCGAAACCACCGGCCTGAACGCGAGAACGGGCGACCGGATCATCGAAATCGGCTGCGTCGAGCTGGTGAATCGCCGGCTGACCGGCAATAACCTGCACCTCTACGTGAACCCCGGGCGCGACAGCGATCCCGGCGCGCTCGCGGTGCACGGCCTCACCACCGAATTCCTGAGCGACAAACCGAAGTTCGCGGAGATCGCCGCGCAACTGCGCGACTTCATCGCCGGCGCAGAGCTGATCATCCATAACGCGCCCTTCGACGTCGGCTTTCTCGACATGGAGTTCGCGCAACTCGGGCTGCCGAAAGTCTCGGAGACATGCGGCGGCGTGATCGACTCGCTCGCGCAGGCCAAGCAGATGTTCCCCGGCAAGCGCAATTCACTCGATGCGCTGTGCGACCGCTTCGGCATCAGCAACGCGCATCGCACGCTGCACGGCGCACTGCTCGACTCGGAGCTGCTCGCGGAAGTCTATCTCGCGATGACGCGCGGCCAGGAAAGCCTCGTCATCGACATGCTCGGCGACCAGCAGGCGTCGGGCTCGGTTTCCACGTCGCGCATCGCGTTCGACGATCTCGACCTGCCGGTGCTCGCTGCCAGCGCGGAAGAACTCGCGGCGCACGAAGCCGTGCTGACCGGCCTCGACAAGGCGGTCAAGGGCACGAGCGTATGGCGCACGGAACCGGCCCCGGCAGAAGGCGACGCCGTTCCCGCATAATTTTTCGAGTTTTGCTTTAAGAAGCCCTTTACGAAATGCGAAACGCCTGACATAATCTTGCTTCTCTTCGGGTGGTTAGCTCAGCGGTAGAGCACTGCCTTCACACGGCAGGGGTCACTGGTTCGATCCCAGTACTACCCACCAGGATTCTGGTGTTGGTAAAGACGAGCACCGAAGAACAAAAGGCCCAGGTTTCACGACCTGGGCCTTTTTCATTTTCAGCGTCGCCACGCGCTCACCGCGCATCTAAGACGCCCACACGCCCCGCGCCATGCCGCTCGCGGCGATCACCATCACCATCACGAGTCCCGCTTCCAGATCGCTCATCCACGCGAAGCGCCGTGCGCGCGTGAGATCGATCGGTCCACCCTGCGCGAGCGCGATGCGCCAGCGGATCAATGCCAGCATCGGCGAGACCTCGATCAGCAGAATCACGACGAGCGCCGTCATCTTCAGATGGAAAAGCGGCTCGTGCAGATAGTACGCGCCGCCCTTCTCGAAGCCGCCGAACGCGCGCGTCACGCCGGTCACGATCAGCACGATCGCGGTGATGCCCCACACGCTGTCCGAGCGAAACACGTCGCGCAGGCGCAGTTCGTTGGCCTGAATGGATTGCGCGGCATCGAGGCGCCGCAGCGCGCGGGCGCGCGCGAGCACCGAACCGAGCGCGAAACCGAAAGCAAGCAGATGAAGCGCGGCCAGCAACCAGCGTAACAGCATCCTTTCCTCCCTGAAGCGATCGGAACGACGTGTACGGCAATTCAGGCTAACGATGTCCGGCGAATGCGGGCGATTCAGACCTGCCGCAGCGTGGCATCGAGCGCCCGCGCGGCATTGCGATCGCCTTCACTGGCGAGCGGCGCGCGAAACACGGTGGTGCGATTGTGCCCCGCCGCGGCGGGCGAGTCCCACAGCAATTCGACTTTCGGCCGACGCGCGAACACGCCGCGCCGTACTTCGCCGCTCGCGCGAATCGACGGACCGGCAGGCTCGGTAGCGGGCGCGAGAATCGTCGCGGAAGGCGAAATCTCCGGCGACGGCGCCGGCCATTTCAGCGACAGTTCGCGTGCATCGTACTGGCCGAGCTTGCGGCTTTCCGCCCAGACCACGGCCGTGCGCGTGACAGGATCGAGCGAGATCGCATAGCGGCCGATCGCGAAACGGCGCGCCGCGACATTGGTGCGCCAGAGCGCGCGCGGCCGGCAGATCCACATGATGATCGCATACAGCGCCGGCCCGACGACGAGCCATCCGTTCGTCTCGGCAAGCGCCTGCGTGAAGCGCCGCCAGCCGGCGCTCCAGACGAATGCGCCGACCGAGAACATCGCAAAACCGAAGGTCAGGAGCGCGAGCAGGCGCAGCGCCTGCCGCAGCCATTGCGGCAGCGGATGCAGCGGCCGCTCCATGCGCGCCTTCGCGCCCGGCAGCACGACGAGCAGAAAGATCAGGACGAGATTCACGCAGGCCCACGGCGACGACGTCATCCCGCGCAGCGAGGACAGATAGCCCATCTGCGACATGGAGAACGCCCACCGCGCCGCAAGCACCAGCCCGATTGCCCGCAGGGCGAACACGGTGCCGGCGCCCGGTGCCGGGCTCGCGCTGATTTGCTTGGGTCTTGCCAAGGAAAAACTCCTGTCCACGAACGATGCATGCCGCTTCGCGCACTGCGAAGCCCGGTCATTATAGGGAGATTACGGATGTCGTCAGAGGTTTCACAACCGTAGCGCGGTCTGCCGCGCGAAAGGCATGCCTGTATGTGCTATTACGACAACGCCCCGCGCGCCTTGAGGCGCGCGGGGCGTTGTTTTGGAGCCTGTGCCGCGCGAGGCGGCAAGACTTGCTCAGCTTGCGTTGACTTCGCGCAGCACCGTGCGGCGCTTCTGGCGCAGCATCTCTTCGTACACGCTGACGTAGTTGCGCGCCATCACCTTCGACGAGAAGCGCGCTTCGAACGCGGCGCGGACCTTCGCGCGCGACAGCGTGTCGAGACGCTTCACGGCGGCGATCGCGCTCAGTTCATCTTCGACGACGAAGCCCGACACGCCGTTTTCGATCACTTCCGGCACCGAGCCGCGATTGAACGCGATTACCGGCGTGCCGCAGGCCATCGCTTCGATCATCACGAGACCGAAGGGCTCCGGCCAGTCGATCGGGAACAGCAGCGCGTGCGCGTTGCCGAGGAACTCGGTCTTTTCGGCTTCGCTGATTTCACCGATGTACTCGACGTGCGGCAGCGCGAAGAGCGGCTTGATCTCTTCTTCGTAGTACGCGCGGTCGGCCTTGTCGAGCTTCGCGGCGATCTTGATCTTCATGCCCGCGGCCTGCGCGATGCGGATGGCGCGATCGACGCGCTTTTCCGGCGAGATGCGGCCAAGGAACGCGAGATAACCCGGTTCGACGTTCGGGATCGGCTTGAGCAGGTTTTCCGGCAGGCCGTGATAGACCGTCGACAGCCAGTTCGCTTGCGGCAGCGGCTGACGCTGGTTGTCCGAAATCGAAATGACCGGCACGTCGCTGAACGTGCTGAAGATCGGCTGCAGTTCGGGCAGATCGAGACGGCCGTGCATCGTCGTCAGGAACGGCACCGGCTGACGCGCAAACAGCGAGAACGGGTAGTAATCGATATGGAAGTGCAGCACGTCGAACTCGTCGGCGCGGCGGCGGACTTCCTCGAGCAGCAGCATGTGCGGCGCCATCGTGTCGCGGATGGTCGGGTCGAGGCGCAGCGCCTGCGGCCAGAATGCTTCGAGCTTCGCGGACGTTTGCGAATCACCGCTCGCGAAGAGCGTGACGTCGTGTCCAGCATCCACGAGTGCCTCGGTCAGATAAGACACCACGCGTTCCGTGCCGCCATACAGCTTCGGCGGAACAGCTTCGTGGAGGGGCGCGATTTGAGCGATTCGCATGTTCGTGAAACTCCTAATGAAAGGTCAGGCAAGAACTACTGTCATGTTGACGTTGGGGAGCGAATCGCTCGGCTCGGGCGAAGCTTGCCGCGGCGCGTGGGCCGCGGCGCTGGTGCTGATGCTCGAGTGAAAAAGCGTGGTCGCCCGATCACCGGTTTGTCGCGCAGGCGTTCGAACCAAGCAAGTGCGGTTCCATATCTCGAAAATCGCCGCGCGCCAGCAATTAACGCACGTGCGCTTTGGCGGTTGACGGGAACTTGCAAAAACCTGTCGGTGACCTAGGGGCAAACCCGGAGCGGATTATGGAGCTTTTTACAGAGTCGCAGCGGTAGTCATTTCAACTTATTTACCTTGTTACACGCGGGATACATTTTGCAAACCCCTGTTTATTAAGGTTGTTCTACATTGGAGCACGGGCTTCGGCGACGCTCGGGCGGCAGCACGCACTTCACGGCGGCAAATCAGCGCCGGCCCGATGTCTGGCGCGACGCGTGCTTTTCAGATCGCTGCCGCGACGCAACACCAGACGCGCTCGCAGGGCCCGCGAGCGCTTCATCGCAAAAAACTGCGCAATGTGCTTACAATGCGCGCCCATGCCGTAAGCCGCGCGCTCGCAGCCAGCCGGCACCAGCGACGGCCCGATTTTTACCCCGGGCGATGTTCGGACGGCCACATGCGCCGAGCATCATGTGCCCAAAGACGCGTTGCCTCATCGCGATACTGGCTACAATTCGTGATGGAGACGGCGCAGCGTCGCCTCGCTTGACGTCAGTCGCGCCGGATCGGGCGACGCATCGCATGCCGGTTGCCGCAGACGATACCGCGCATGGCACTGCCCGAAGGCGCAACACACGCTCAACCGCTCTACGACCAAAAAAGACCATTGGACCAACTCACCGTCTCCCAGCGTAACGCGCACAATGCGAAGCTTTCGAGCTACGCTCATCGCCCGCTCGCGTTCCTGCTGCGCTATATCCGCCGGCATCCGGTTGCGCATGCCATCGTGCTCTTCAGCGTGTTCGCCGCAGTCGGCTGCGCGCTCGCCTCGCAGTACGCGATCAAACATCTGATCGATGTGCTCGGGCAAGGCCGCGGACATCCCGGCCCGCTCTGGGGCGCGTTCATGATCCTTGTCGGGCTGATCGCCGCCGACAACCTGCTATGGCGGGTCGGCGGCTGGGTCGGCGCACACGTGTTCGTGATCGTCACGGGCGACTTGCGCAAGGATCTCTTTTCCTATCTGTCCGGCCACTCGCCGACCTACTTCTCCGAGAAGCAGCCCGGCATGCTCGCAAGCCGGATCACGGCGACCTCGAACGCGATCTACACCTCCGAGAACGTGATGGCGTGGAACGTTCTGCCGCCGTGCATCGCGGTGCTGGGCGCGATCGTGATGATCGTCTCCGTCAATCCGCTGATGGCCGCCGGCCTGATGACCGCGTCGGTGATTCTCTCGCTGATCCTCTACCGGCTGGCCAAGCGCGGTTCGGCGCGGCATCACAGCTTCGCGTCGAAGGCCGCCTCAGTCGACGGCGAGCTCGTCGACGTGATCGGCAACATGGCGCTCGTGCGCGCGTTCGGCATGACCTTCCGCGAGCAGAAGCGCTTCGGCTCGACGGTGAAGGCGGAAATGGTCGCGCGCCAGCAAAGCCTGCTGTACCTCGAAAAGCTGCGCCTGTTCCACGCGGTCGTGACGGCGATTCTCTCCGCCGGCCTGCTCGGCTGGGCGCTGTGGCTGTGGTCGCAGGGTCGCGCGACTTCGGGCGATATCGTGCTCGTCAGCTCGCTCGGCTTCACGATCCTGCACGGCACGCGCGATCTGGCGGTCGCGCTCGTCGATGTGACCCAGCACGTCGCGCGTCTCGCCGAAGCCGTGCAAACACTGCTGGAGCCGCACGGCATGCCGGACCGGTCGGATGCGACCGAACTCGTGCCGCAAGGCGGCCGCGTCGATTTCGAAAACGTCACGTTCGCGTATCCGCGCCGCCGCCCGATTCTCGACAACTTCCATCTGCATATCGAGCCGGGCCAGCGCGTCGGGCTGATCGGCAAGTCGGGCGCGGGCAAGTCGACCGTGCTCGCGCTGCTGCAGCGCTTCTACGAGACGCAGAAAGGCAGCATCAGGATCGATGGCCAGGATATCGGCGCGATCACGCAGGACAGCCTGCGCCATGCGATTGCGCTGGTGCCGCAGGACATTTCGCTGTTCCACCGCACCGTGTTCGAGAACATCGCCTACGGGCGTCCGGAAGCGAGCCGTGAGGAAGTGCTCGCCGCCGCGCGCGAGGCGCGCTGCACGGACTTCATCGAAGCGATGCCGGAAGGTTTCGACACGATCGTCGGCGACCGTGGCGTGAAGCTCTCGGGCGGCCAGCGTCAGCGCATCGCGATTGCGCGCGCGATCCTGAAGAACGCGCCCATCCTGCTGCTCGACGAAGCCACGTCCGCGCTCGACAGCGCATCGGAAGAAGCGATCCAGCAGGCGCTCGACCGGCTGATGGTCGGCCGCACGGTGATCGCGATTGCGCACCGCCTGTCGACGTTGCAGAACTTCGACCGCATCATCGTGATGAGCGCGGGCAAGGTCATCGACGACGGCTCGCCGCAGGAATTGCGCGATCGTCCGGGGCTGTATCGCGAGCTGCTCGCGAAGCAGCACGGCAAGGTGCCGTCGATCGTCGCGACGCCGCACAAGCAGCCGGCCTGAGCGCTGCGCCAATCGAAACAGCCGCGTTTCTGCAAGGAAACGCGGCTTTTTTTACGTTCAACGCGCCTTGAGATCGCGCAGGAAGTTGTCGCGCCAGACGGAGACGTTGTTGTCGCGAAGCTGCTGCATCATCTCGTCGTAGCGTGCGCGGCGCTCGGCGAGCGGCATCTTGAGCGCGGTGGCGAGCGCGTCGGCCATGCCGTCGATATCGAGCGGATTGACGATCAGCGCCGCCGTCAGCTCGCGCGCCGCGCCCGCGAACTGCGACAGCACGAGCACGCCGGGATCGTCCGGATCCTGCGCCGACACATATTCCTTCGCGACGAGATTCATGCCGTCGCGCAGCGGCGTGACGAGGCCGACATGGGCCTCGCGAAACAGCGCCGCGAGCACCGGCCGCTCGTACTGACGATGGATATAGCGGATCGGCGTCCAGTCCAGTTCGGCATAGCGGCCGTTGATGCGGCCCGATTCCGCTTCGAGCTGCAGCCGGATGTCGCGATACGCGTCGACATCCGAGCGCGTCGGCGGCGCGATCTGCAGGAACGACACGTTGTTGCGCTGATGCGAATCATGCTCGATCAGACGCTCGAACGCGCGAAAGCGCTCGACCAGACCCTTCGAATAGTCCAGCCGATCGACGCTCATCACGAGCTTGCGATGATGCAGCGTCGACTTGACGATCTCGACGTCGCGCCCGCTTTCGCCGTCCTTCGCGAGCGCGGCGATCTCGTCGGGATAGACGCCGATCGGATACGCCGCCGCGCGCAGCGTCTGGCCGAATGCGCGCACCTCGACCGGTCGCGTGGCGTCGCGCAGCAAGACGCCGTCCGCTTCCGTTTCGATGTAGTCGCAAAACGCGCGCAGATCCGGTTCGGTCTGAAAGCCGAGCAGATCGAACGCGCACAGCGCCTCCACCAGTTCGCGATGTCGCGGCACGCTCAACAGAATCTGCGCCGCAGGAAACGGAATGTGCAGAAAGAAGCCGATCCGGTTCTTCACGCCCAGTCGTCGCAGTGCCTGCGCGAACGGAATCAGGTGATAGTCGTGCACCCAGATCACGTCGTCGGGCTTGAGCAGCGGCGCGAGCTGCTCGGCGAGCCAGCGGTTCACGCGGCAATAGCCGTCGTATTCGTGCCGGTCGAACTCGATCAGGTCCGGGCGATAGTGAAACGCGGGCCACAGCGTCGCGTTGGAAAAGCCGCGATAGTACTGGTCGTAATCGCGCCGCACGAGCCCGATGGTCGCGAAGGTCACCGGCCCGTGCTCTTCCAGCTTGATGCCGTCGGGCGTGGACGTGAGCACGTCGCCGCTCCAGCCGAACCACATGCCGCCGGTTTCCTTCAACGCGTCATAGACGCCGACGGCAAGGCCGCCCGCCGCGGGTCCGCCTTCGGAAATCGGCGCCACGCGGTTCGATACGATGATCAGCCGGCTCACGCGTGCTTCCCCGCCGTGCCCGCGATCACCTGCAGCCAGTCGAGCAGCAATTCGACCGATTCGATGCGCGCGCGCGCGACCGTATCGCCCGGGCCGATCTTGATGGACAAACCGTCGAACTCGTTGACCACGGCGAAGCCCTTTTCGTCGGTGAGATCGTCGCCGATGAACACGGGTTTGCGGCCCGTGAACGGTGGCTCTGCCATGTACGCGCGCACCGCGCGTCCCTTGTCGACGTCCTTCGGCTTGATCTCGTAGACCATCTTGCCCGGCTGCAACACGTAGGCGTCGGCGTATTGCGCGACGAGCTTCTCGGTGGCCGCGCGCGCGACCGGCTCGCGATCCGCCGCGTTGCGATAGTGCAGCGCGAGCGCCGCGCCCTTGATTTCGAGCAGCATGCCCGGATTCGCGTTGACGACCTTTTCGAGCGCGTGCTCCATGCGCAGCAGCCGCTCGTCGTTGAAGCCAATGCGCTGCACGTCGCCGTTTGAATCGCGCCGTTCCGCGCCGTGCATGCCCGCGACGGGCAGATCGTCCATCTGCAGGAACGAGTCGATATTGTCGATGCCGCGTCCCGACACGACCGCGACCGCGCCGTTGGTCGCGCGTCTGAGCGCGGCGAGGATGTCGGGCACCGAGCGCGGCACGAAGATGCCGTCGGGCGTGGAGGCGAGTTCGACGAGCGTGCCGTCGAAATCGAAGAAAAAGGCGGTCTCGGCAAGAGACAGGGAATCGGGAAGAATTTGCATCGATCTTTAGCCTGTAGTTTGCCTGTTTCGTGGCGTTGCACAGCGCCGCTCGAGATGCCGCTGTCGCGCGTGAAGATTGCGCATCTTACCGCGCGGGGTCTTTCGGTTAAGAAAGGTCCTAGCTTACAACCTTGCCCGAATCCCCTTTCGATGAGCCTGAATCGTGCGGCAAATCGTCTCAAAAATAGTCCGATAGCGAGATAATGCGCTCGCCGCGCGGCCAAAGGCGTGTATTTTGCGGCGTGACCCGTACTGAATCATCCTGCAACGCGATCCCCGATGCACGCTTCGTTCCTCGCCCTTCCCAGACTTCCCGCAAGGCGCACGCTCCGCAACCTGTTTGCTCTGGTCTCGCTGTGCGCGCTCGCCGCCTGCTCGAAACCCGCCGAGCCCTGGCATCTGACCGACGTAACGGGCCATTTGCCGGACCTGGACTTCTCGCTCATCGACGATGGCGGAGCACCCGTCACCGGCCAGTCCTTCGCGGGTAAGACCACGCTCGTCTATTTCGGCTACACGCACTGCCCCGATGTCTGCCCTGAAACGATGGCGCGCCTCATGCAGGTGATGCAGCGCGTGGGGCCGGATGCGGACCGGACGCGCATCGTGTTCATCTCCGTCGATCCCGCGCGCGATACACCCGCGCTCCTGCGATCCTACGTGCGCGCCTTCGACGACAAACACGCGGTCGGCCTGACCGGCACGGACCGCGCGATCGAATCGGTCGCGCAGCGCTATCGCGTGGCGTATCAGATGGAAAAGCGCGATCCGGACGGCGCGTACGAGGTGACGCACAGCTCGGCCGTCTATCTCTTCGATGCCGCCGGTCACGCGCGCCTGCTCGCGACCGATCACGATTCCATCGACGCCATTGCGAGCGATCTGAAGCGCGTGATTCACGCGCAGGGCGCCTGACGATGAGCACGCTCCTGTACTGGCTCGATCCGTGGGAACCGTCGCCGACGGTCGTGATCGCCGTGCTCGTCGCCGCGATCCTGTTTGCGCGCGGCGCGCGGCATGCGCGCGTGTCGGTGTCGCGGCGCATCGCGTTCTGGTTCGGGCTGAGCGCGCTCTATGTCGCGCTGCATACGCGGCTCGATTATTTCTTCGAGCACGAGTTCTTCATGCATCGCTTGCAGCATCTCGTGCTGCATCATCTCGGGCCGTTTCTGATCGCGCTGTCGCATCCCGGCGCGGCATTGCGCGCGGGCATTCCGTTCGCGTGGCGGCGGCGCTGGCTGCGGCCGGCCGCGCAGACGCGCATCGCGCGCGTGTTCTTCGATATCGTGTTCAACCCGGTGATCGCGGTCACGCTGTTCGTCGGGCTGATCTACTTCTGGCTGCTCTCGCCGATCCACTTCAAGGCGATGCTCGATTACCGGCTCTATCGCGTGATGAACTGGAGCATGGTGATCGACGGTCTGCTGTTCTGGTGGCTGATTCTGGACCCGCGCCCCGCGCCGCCCGCGCGGCTCGCGCCCGGCAGACGCGTGCTGGTGGTGATCGCCGCGATCCCGCCGCAGATCATTCTCGGCGCGTATATCTTCTTTACGCCGCACGAGCTGTATCCGATCTACTCGATCTGCGGCCGCGCATTCACGTGGATCACGCCGATGCGCGATCAGCAGATCGGCGGCCTTCTGCTATGGATTCCCGGATCGATGATGAGCGTGATCGGCGCGCTGATCGCGCTGCGCCACTGGCTGCGGCTGTCGGCGCGTGCGCGTCTGCGCAGCGAGCGCAACGCGCCTGCGCGAATCAGCGGGACGAAGGCCGCGACCTCATGACCCGAAGCCGGGACGGCGCATCCACACGTGCGGAATGCCGTCTTCATCATGAACGCCCGACGACGGCTCGAAGCCGAACGCGCCATAGAAACGCTGCAAATGCGCCTGCGCGTGCAGGCTGATCGGCTGATCGGGCCATTGCGCGAGGATGTGTTCGAGCGCGCGTTCGAGCATCGCGCTGCCGAGTTTCAGGCCACGGAAGTTGGCGGTCGTCAGCACGCGGCCGATTCGCACGTCCTTCTCGCTCTCGCCCGGATAGCCCGGCAACAGCACGCGCAAGTAACCCGCGAGCGCCGGGCGCGTGTCTCCCTTGCCGTACGCGAGCAAATGCCACGCATCGACATCGAGCCCGTCGATATCGCCATACACGCAGTTCTGCTCGACGACGAACACGGCGCTGCGCGCGGCGAGCATGTCGTAGACCTCGGCGGTCGTCAGGTCGTCGAAGCGCTTCCAGCGCCATTCGAGTTGCGAGAGTTGATCGGTCATGAGAGTCGGTGTGCCAGAAGTACGGAGATTATGCCGCGCGGCGAACGGACGCAAAAATTGGCTGAGCACCGGCGTCCGGAAAAGGTCCGGAAAAGAAAAAAGCCCTGACGGATCAGGGCTTTTCAAGTGGAGGCGCGGACCGGAGTCGAACCGGTCTAAACGGCTTTGCAGGCCGCTGCATAACCGCTTTGCTACCGCGCCACAAGCGGTTCTGGTGTAACCGGTCATCGGGCCGGCTTGGTTCACCAAACAAAAAGGGAAGCTTGGCTTCCCCTTTGACTGGAGCGGGAGACGAGTCTCGAACTCGCGACCTCAACCTTGGCAAGGTTGCGCTCTACCAACTGAGCTACTCCCGCAAAATCCTGCAACGTACTGCCGGTTCCGATGCTTCATGTCGCTTTGCCAGATCAGCGCCGACGACACCGAAACCCTCAAAATCTGGAGCGGGAGACGAGTCTCGAACTCGCGACCTCAACCTTGGCAAGGTTGCGCTCTACCAACTGAGCTACTCCCGCATGTGCTGCTTTTTCTTCCGCTACAGCGCTTGTTGCGTCGCGCCGTGCATCAGAGAAACGAGATTATGTAGAAGCTAAAGAGGGCTGTCAACTGTTTTGTGAGAGGAATTTTCTGGTTCGACGCAATTTTTCTCGATCACCTTTTCGTGCTTCGTCCGGCGCGTCAGAGCATGCCGCCGCGCTCGCGAATTTGCGGCCACGCGAGCTTCATGTAGTAGAACATCGACCAGACGGTGAGGACCGCCGCGACGTAGATGAGCCACAAGCCCCACACGCGCGTGTCGATCATCCATTGCGTGCCGGAGAACTTGAGCGGGCCGTAGAACAGCAACATCGGAATCGCGACCATCTGGCAGACGGTCTTGAACTTGCCGAGCTGATTGACCGCGACGCTTTTCGAAGCACCGATCTGCGCCATCCATTCCCGCAGCGCCGAAATCGTGATCTCGCGCCCGACGATGACGAGCGCGATCACCGCATTCAGACGCCCCAGTTGCACGAGCACGAGCAGCGCGGCGGTGACCATCAGCTTGTCGGCGACCGGATCGAGGAACGCGCCGAACGCGGACGTCTGATCGAGCTTGCGCGCGAGAAAGCCGTCGAACCAGTCGGTGAGCGCGGCGAGCACGAAGATGACCATGCCGAGCAGATTGCGATGCTCCGGGCTCATCATCATGTCCGGCAGATAGAACACGCCCACGACGAGCGGAATCAGCACGATTCGCAGCCACGTCAGGAAGATCGGTAGATTGAACGGCATGGGCGAATACGGTTGAGGGACATGTAAGGAAGCCGCCATTGTGCCGCGTCGATCCCGCGCTCACAAGGCAACGCGCCGCGCGGCTGGCCTGTGAGCTGGCCGTGCCGCTCAATGCAACTGACGATAGATCTGTTGCGCGAGCGCGAGCGAAATGCCTTCGACGCTCGCCAGGTCCTCGACGCTCGCCGCCTGCACGCCGCGCAATCCGCCGAAGCGCGAAAGCAGACGCTGCCGGCGTTTCGCGCCCACACCTTCCAGTTCCTCCAGCCGCGAGGTCTGGCGCGCCTTCGCCCGCTTCGCGCGCATGCCGGTGATGGCGAAGCGGTGCGCCTCGTCGCGAATCTGCGCGACGAGCATCAGCGCGGCGCTTTCCTTGCCGAGTTCGAGCGCGGCGCGGCCGTCGGCGAACACGAGCGTTTCGAGCCCGACCTTGCGCCCTTCCCCCTTCGCGACGCCCACCAGCATGCCGTGATCCAGACCGAGTTCGGAGAACACCTGCCGCGCGATCTCGACCTGACCCTTGCCGCCGTCGATCAATACGATGTTCGGCAGCGTGCCGCCCGCGGCGACCGGCTCGGCGGCGTCCGGCGTGACGTTGGGATCGGCGGCGTCGTCGGGTTGCAGGGTCGTGGCTTCGTCGTTCGCGTTCGCGGCGGCCTGCGCGACCATCTTTTCGTAGCGGCGCGTCAGCACCTGGCGCATCGCGGCGTAATCGTCGCCGGGCGTGATGCCGGTGATGTTGTAGCGGCGATATTCGCCCGACTGCATCTTGTGATGGTGATAGACGACGCACGACGCCTGCGTCGCCTCGCCCATCGTATGACTGATGTCGAAGCACTCGATACGCAGTTGCGCGAGATCGTCCATTTCCATCGAAAGCGTTTCGGCGAGCGAGCGCGTGCGCGCCTGCTGCGAGCCCTGCTCCGACAGAAGCCGCGCGAGCGCGAGCTTGGCGTTGTTTTCGGCCATCGAAAGCCACGCGCGCTTCTGTCCTTGCGGCTGACGCAGCAGCGTGACCTTGTGCCCCGCCTGCTCGGTCAGCAGCTCGACGAGCTCGCGGCTCGCCGGCGCATGGCTCACGACGAGCACCGGCGGCACGCGATTGCCGATGTAATGCTGCGCCATGAACGCTTCGAGCACTTCGGATTCGAGCGCGCCTTCGCGTGGTTCGGTTTCGGTTTCGGTTTCGGATTCCACCCCGGATTGCACCGGCGCCACATCCGTTGCGATCGCTTCGTCGACCTCGGGCAGATCGTCTTCATCGGCGAGGGCGATCGCGCTCTCGACGTGCGCCGGGAAATACGCCTTGTCGCCCAGATGCCGGCCGCCGCGCACCATCGCGAGATTCACGCACACCTTGCCGCCGAGCGCGACGACCGCGAGGATATCGACGTCGCTCTCGCCGCCCACTTCGATCGCCTGCTGATGCAGCACGGTCGCAAGCGAGCTCATCTGGTTGCGCACCGCCGCGGCCTGCTCGAACTTCAGATCGGCGGCGAACGCGTGCATCTTCTGCTCGAGTTCCTTCATCACTTCGCCCTGACGGCCGAGCAGAAAGCGCGATGCGTTCGACACGTCCCGCGCGTAATCCTCGTCCGTGATCAGCCCGGTGCACGGCGCGGTGCAGCGGCCGATCTGATGCAGCAGACACGGCCGCGTGCGATTGCTGAACACCGAGTCCTCGCAGGTGCGCAACTGGAACACGCGCTGCAGGATCTGGATGCTCTCGCGCACCGCCCACGCGCTCGGGAACGGGCCGAAGTACTGGTTCTTCTTGTCGACCGCGCCGCGGTAATACGCCATGCGCGGAAACTTGTGACCGGTGAGCTTCAGGAACGGATACGACTTGTCGTCGCGAAACAGGATGTTGTAGCGCGGCGCGAGCGCCTTGATGAGATTGTTTTCGAGCAGCAGCGCCTCGGCTTCGGAGCGCGTGACGGTCGTCTCGATCTTGCGGATGCGCGTCACCATCATCGCGATGCGCGGCGAATGCAGCGTCTTCGTGAAGTAGCTCGACACGCGCTTCTTCAGATTGCGCGCCTTGCCGACGTAGAGCACGCTGCCGTCGCCGTCGTAGTAACGGTATACGCCGGGCAGATGCGGCAGTTGCGCGAGCGTCTTCTTCGGGTCGAAATCCGGTTGGGGGGCGTCGGTGTCAGTCATGCAGCAAGGGGGACGGAAAGGCATCGGCACGAGCGTGAGCCGTGCCGGGAGCGTTATCTGTCGGGTAGCCCGACTTTCTTGCGAAAGCCGGGCCCCCCGAGAACCGTACGTGCGAGTTTCCCCGCATACGGCTCAAATCTACAAACAAAGTTCTGTCTACGACAGAACCGGCTTAGTTACAACTAGTTTTCCAGCATGCACTTGCCGGTGGCAGTGCGGGTGAAGCAGCGCCCGGTTGGACAAGGCGTCAGTGCCACCATGCATCCGATATTCCAGATGATGGTCGTGCCAACCCGTTTCGTCCGTCAAGGCACAGCCACAATGCGCGCATAGCCCGCTTTGTGACAGATATAGCGCGGCCCACTGCTTCCGGTAACGCATCTGTTCCCACATGCGCCCTTGCCGCAATGTCTCGCCATACTGCTCCCACTTCGGATCAAAAGGATTGAACTCGCCCTTGATCCTCGTGTGCCGTTTGATAGCTGTACCGCTAAGCTGGTACAGCTCATTCAGCCCCCAACTGCCGTCCTCGCGCTCCGTGCGAACGGCAAACACCCAATTCCGGGCACCAACAAAGTGAAAGTACTTCTGCTTCACCCATACAGCGCTCTTCTGCGGATGCCTCCGCTTCGACCACCGCCAGAGCTTCCGAAAGATCAGATGCTCCATCCGGCTGTACGTCTGCTTGGCCGAGACCGGACGGTGATACTGCGCCCATCCGCGCAACATCGGGTTCAGCAGTTGGACTAGATCCTCCTGCTTTACCGTTTTGTTGCCGCTGATCGTTTCCGCCACCTTGCGATAAAACGCTTGCGCGTTTTTCTTGCTCGGCTTGATGAGCAGCTTTCCCGAGTACTTCCGGAAATTCCACCCAAGGAAATCGAAGCCTTCGTCAATGTGGGTGACCCGCGTTTTCGCCTCTGACAGTTGCAAGCCTCGTACAGCAAGGAATGCTTCCACCCAAGGCCTGACCTCGTTTTCCAGAATCTCTTTCGAGTCTCCGGTGATCACGAAGTCATCCGCGTATCGCACCACATTCACTTTCAGCTTCTTTGCCTTTGCGATCCCGAATTTCGCACCGAGGTGCGCAATCAGTTCACGCTCCAGCCCGTTCAGCGTCACGTTTGCCAGCGTCGGGGAGATGATGCCTCCCTGCGGCGTACCGGCCTCAGTCGCCTGTAGCTGCCCCTTGTAAATCAGGCCAGCCTTCAACCACTTCCGAAGGACTTCCCTATCCATCGGGACATGTCGTTCCAGCCAATCATGGTTGATGTGGTCAAAGCAGCCTTTGATATCCGCTTCCAGTACCCATCGGGACGAATCCCTCCGGGACGTACAAGCTCGTACCTGACCCATAGCATCAGCCGTTGAACGATTGATCCGGAACCCATACGAGTTCGGGTCGCTCGTCGACTCTGCTACCGGCTCCAAAGCCAGCAGATACAAGGCTTGCATCGCCCTGTCCCGCATGGTCGGAATGCCCAAAGGACGCTCCTTTCCATTGGCCTTGGGGATAAAGACTCTCCGTAATGGCAAAGGTTTATATCCACGCCGCTTCAACCTGCCGATGGCTTCCCACCGGCTCTCAGGCGAGTCCCACAGTTCGCGATCGACTCCTGCCGTTCGCGCACCCTGGTTCTGCGTAACACGTCGTACCGCGTACAACTTTGCGGACAACATGCGGGTAAGCATCCGTTGCAAGGCTTTCACCCTGCGCCAGTCACCTTCCCGCGTCGCCTTCGCAATTCGAATCTGCATCCCTCTCACGTTCCGTTCAACCCGCCGCCAATCGACGGCATTCCAGTTGGCAGGCGCGTGGGAAAGCGCAGATCCAGTCTTTCGACCAGATACTTTCATGCTGCTCTCCTACTTGGAAAAGGTCCCCAGGCAGAAGGCGCATCTCCCCCAGAGGGGCAGACACACCCCTCTGGGGAACAACAGACACCTCAATAGGAGCGCGCACGCCCCTATCTCGGACAAACACCTCAGTACGGGAGCATGCACCCGCACCTGACCAAGTTACAGAGGGTAGTCAGCCGCCTTGCGACGGTAGACCAGACGGAAGTCTGCCCGCTTTCGCGTGGGATAATGTCTCAACCCCTATCCGTGCCATTACAGCCCGGCATTCGCTTTTTCCGTCCTCCCATACCCGCATGATCAACAACGTTCCTTACGGTTCGTCTGCCAGCCGCACAGCGCTGGCGACCATACGGGCTTACCACGTTCCCGGCATGTCACACGACTGACGTAGGTTCTGCCTATCCCCCGGTGGTGCTGTGACGACGTAGCCCAAATTCTAAGTGGGCTATCCGACCACCTACCGTTTTGGTTAGAGCCCGATGATTCAAGCAGCTTTAGCTCCTCACTGGTAACGAGGTTTATCAGCAGTTCACTTACATTAACCCTATCAGCCAGCCTAGCTCCTCAACCCCCTTGCTGCTGGGAGTCTCCGAACAGTCCCCTCACGGGAACGGTTCGCCCGATACGTCTGGGGGCTACATTGTCCGAGGAGCTTCACACCCCACCGTTGCCAGTGACGCATGTCCTCGTAGGCTACTGCTGGTCGTACAGCAGGTTCACTGCCCTCCCCTAAACAGCAGGTCGGGCCGAACAATGACATCCCGAGCTTTCGCTCGTATCGTGTAGCGGGTTCACCACACTAGGCGGCGAACGCTGCAAACAACACTCCGCTTTGTCAGCGGAAGTGAAGCCGCTGACTGGGCGGAATCTGGTGGTAACCAGACTAATGCAAAACGTTCCACGGCCAAGCTGCGCCGCGGTTCGTTCCAACCAGGAAGTGGCCGAAACCACCCCTACTACAAGGGCGCGGCCCACAAGGGGGCCGCCTGCGGAGGGTAGAGCGACCAAGACCGAAGTCTCAGGCGATATCCCTCTAGTCGATGCCTCTTAACGCGAGGCCCACGGACACGAGCGTGCGTGTCGCACTAGAATCGCCAGTTTAGAACATTACGCCGCGCGCCTTCCTCCTCATGATTACGCATCCAGCCGCACCGGAACTCGCCTGCGACATCTTCTGCGCGGTCGTCGACAACTTCGGCGACATCGGCGTGTGCTGGCGGCTCGCGCGGCAATTGCGCGCCGAGCACGGCTGGCGCGTGCGGCTTTTCGTCGACGATCTGACGGTGTTCCACGCGCTCTGCCCCGCCGTCGATGCAACGCTCGCGCGCCAGGAAGCCATGGGCGTGGCGATCGAGCACTGGCGCGAACCCGCCCACGCGGGCGACACGCTCGCCATCGCGGATGTCGTCATCGAAGCGTTCGCCTGCGAACTTCCGCACGCGTACATCACCGCGATGGCGCGGCGCGATCCGAAGCCTGTGTGGGTCAATCTCGAATATCTGAGCGGCGAAGACTGGGTCGCGGATTTCCATCTGCGGCCGTCGCCGCATCCGCGCTATCCGCTCGAAAAGAGCTTCTTTTTTCCTGGGCTCGGCAAAGGCACGGGCGGCGTGCTGAAAGAGCACGATCTCGATGCGCGTCGCGAGCGCTTCGATGCGGCGGCGTGGTGGCGCGAGCGTGTCGGCATCGAGCGGCCAGGCGCAGAGCAGACGGTCGTGTCGCTCTTCGCGTATGAAAATCCGGCGGTGGACGCGCTGCTCGCACAATGGCGCGACGGCGCTGCGCCGGTCGTGCTGCTCGTGCCCGAAGGCCGTATCTCCGGCGCGCTCGCCCGCTTTTTCGGTCTGCCGAGGTTCGCGGCCGGCATGTCGGCGCGCGCCGGCGCGCTGGAGGCGCACGCGCTCGGCTTCGTCGAACAGCCTCGTTTCGACGAACTGCTCTGGGCCGCCGACGTCAATTTCGTGCGCGGCGAGGATTCCTTCGTGCGCGCGCAATGGGCGGGCAAACCGTTCGTCTGGCACATCTACCCGCAAGCCGACGACGCTCATTTGCCCAAGCTCGACGCCGCGCTCGCGCATTACACGCACACGCTCGACGCGCCCTCGCGCGACGCGGTCACACGCTTCTGGCACGCATGGAATGGCGCGGGCGTGCCGGACTGGGCGGCGTTCTGGGGCCATCGGCCGGCGCTTGAGACGCGCGCGGCGCGCTGGGCCTTCGAGCTGGCCGGCATCGGCGATCTGGCGGGCAATCTCGTCGCTCATGCCGCCTCGCGCATGGCTCGATGAATCATGCGCCGCCACGTTTCGCCAGCACTGACCGACTGGCCAAATAAGCAAAAACTCAGTTAAAATAAGCGGTTATCCGAGAAAGCAGGTCGCAGTTCCGGCATCGCCAACATTGCGCCGCGCAAATCAGATTGAGTCAGCCCGAGGGCGAGTCCCTCGCGCAGGAACTCTCGCGCGGCGGCGGCAGCAAAACCGAGACACTGCCGCCGTCCGATCGATTCATTCCAGGCATTCAAGCCAAATCCATTCGTACAGGACCCAGTTTTATGAAGACCGCACAAGAACTCCGCGTCGGCAACGTCGTCATGATCGGCAGCGATGCCATGGTCGTGCAGCGCGCCGAGTACAACAAGTCGGGCCGCAACTCCGCGGTCGTGAAGATGAAGTTCAAGAACCTGCTGACGGCCGCCGGCATGGAAACCGTGTACAAGGCGGACGACAAGTTCGACGTCGTCATGCTCGACCGCAAGGAAGTCACGTACTCGTACTTCGCAGACCCGATGTACGTCTTCATGGACGCCGACTACAACCAGTTCGAAGTCGAAGCCGAAATGATGGGCGATGCGCTCAACTACCTCGAAGACGGCATGGCTTGCGAAGTCGTGTTCTACAACGAGAAGGCCATTTCGGTCGAACTGCCGACCACGCTGGTTCGCGAGATCGTCTACACGGAACCCGCGGTGAAGGGCGACACGTCGTCGGGCAAGGTGCTGAAGACCGCCAAGCTGAACACCGGTTTCGAACTGCAAGTGCCGCTCTTCTGCAATATCGGCGACAAGATCGAAATCGACACCCGCACCAACGAATATCGCAGCCGCGCGTAAGCCTTACGACACTGCACCGTAAGCGCAGCGGCTCGTACCACGCCGCTCACGCTGACATCGAAAAAGCGCCCCATCGCGGGCGCTTTTTCTTTTGCATGAATTTTTTGACAAATTCAGGCAAACTTTACCGCTCCCTCCCCGTTTAATGCGGATGCCGACGGTCGCCTGCCTCGGCGCGGGACCGACGCTGATCGCATACATCGGAAAAATTAACTGCGTGGCACGATTTCTGCTCGGTCAGGCAGATCAATATTTCGGAACCGACATGCACAGCGCGCCTTTCATCCGAAGCAGGCTTCTGATCGCCGCCGCGCTCGCGGCGGCGGCCCTGGCTTTCACCGGAGGCTGCAAGTCGACGCCTGCTCCGTCGGCCGCCAACGCGGGCGGCGAAATCGCCAGCGACGACGCAACGCTGGCTGCGCGCGTGAAAAGCGCGCTCGTCGCGGATCCGGAATTGAAGGCCTTGCCGATGAGCGTAGCGACGTATCGAGGTGTCGTGCAACTGTCGGGATACGTGAATTCGGAGGGTCAGATTCAGAAAGCGCTTGCCGTGACGCGAGGCGTTCCGGGCGTGCAATCCGTCAGCAACGATCTGCACATCCGGCAATGAAGCGCTCGCGGCGAAAGATAACGAACGAGTGACGCAGAACAAAAACCGCAGCGGGGCACGCGCCAGACGCCGGAACGAGGCGACGTTTCCCGCTTACGACACGCTCGAGCCCCAGGAGGGGACGGCGCATTACAGTCCACTTTGATACGTTGGTCCGCCATGCCACACGCACTGATTGTCGAAGACGATCCCAATAGCCTCTCCGGCCTGTCCGCGATCCTCACGGCAGACGGCTTTTCCGTCGATACCGCGACGACGCTCGCCGAGGCGCGCTCCGCACTGACGCGCTTCATCCCCGATGTCGTGCTGATCGACCTGAACCTGCCGGACGGCAGCGGGCTCGACCTGCTGCCGAGCCTGCCTTCGCAACCGCCCGATGGCGCATTACCCGTCATCGTGATGACCGGTAACGCGACGGTCGAAAGCGCGATCGAAGGCTTGCGGCACGGCATCTGGGACTATCTGCTGAAGCCGGTGAACATTCCGCGTCTGCGCAGCCTGCTCGCGCGCATTCCGCGACCGTACGAGCTCACGGAGGAAGTCCAGGCGCTGCGCTCGACGCTGCGCGAACTTGGCCATTTCGGCGACATGATCGGACGCAGCGCGGCCATGCAGCACGTCTACGATCTGATCGAGCACACTGCGCCGACCGAAGCCGCCGTGATGATCTGCGGCGAGCCGGGCACGGGCAAGAAGATCGCCGCGCGCACGATTCATCAATTGAGCCGGCGTCGCAAGGGCCCGTTCATCACGTTCGACTGCTCCGCGCAGCGCACTGCCGCCGACGGCTCGCAGCGCTCGATGGAAAGCGTGCTGTTCGGCCACGAGCGCAACGCGTTCGCGGGCGCGGAGAATCGCGAGCCGGGCCTGCTCGAACAGGCCGGCGGCGGCACGCTGTTCCTCGATCAGATCGATTCGCTGCCGTCTGCGCAACAGGAAGCGCTGTTGCGCGCGCTCGATTCGCAAACCTTCATGCGTGTCGGCGGCAGCAACCGCATCATGACGGACTTCCGGCTCATCGCCGCGTCCCGCATGCCGATGCGCGAGGCGGTCGCGAGCGGCGCGATGCGCGAGGACCTGTTCCAGCGTCTGTCGGCTTCGTCGATCATGCTGCCGCCGCTGCGCGAACGCGACGACGATATCGCGTTGATCGCGGAAACGCTCGTCGACGAACTGAATCGCGAGAATCATATCGCCGGGATCACGAGCGGGTCACCGAAGCGCATCAGTCCGGCGTTCATCCGCGAGTGCATCGTCAACGAATGGCCGGGCAATGTGCGCGAGATGCGCGAGCGGGTGAGACGCGCTTATCACGCGTCGGGCGAGACGATCGAGACGCTGCGCGTGGATGAACCGGGCGGCCTCGGCGGACGCGGGCTGAACGGCAGCAGCGTGCAGGTGACGGTGGGAACCGCGCTCGCGGATGTCGAGGATATGCTGATTCGTGCGACGCTCGAAGCGGTCGGAGGCACGCGGCATCGTGCGGCGACGCTGCTCGGCATCAGTCCGAAGACGCTCTATAACAAGTTGCAGAGGATGAAGCTGGAATCGTCGTGATGGGCGGCTCCAGTTAGAAAAAAAGCCACGGTCTCCGTGGCTTTTTCGTTCAGCACGCTCAGCCGAGCATCTCCTTGACGAGCGCCCGCGCCGCCTGATAGTCGGCATGCCCCTGCAACTTGCTCCACCGCAACGCCTTCCCACGCGGTTGCATCTGCCGAACACGCTGCATGGAAGCCTTCGACGGCGTGTAACGCAACTGCTCGAGCACCTTACCCGCCTCGTCCGGCTGATTGCAGATCAGCACCACATCGCAACCCGCCTTGAGCGCCGCCGTCGCAGCCTCCGTCAGCGTGCCGCCCGCACGCGCCGCTTCCATCGACAGATCGTCGCTGAAGATCGCGCCATGGAAGCCGAGCTTGCCGCGCAAGACGTCCTGCAGCCAGATGCGCGAGAAACCAGCGGGCTTGTCGTCGACCTGCGTGTAGATTACGTGCGCCGGAATCACCGACGCCAGCGACATGCCGAGCCAGTCGTACGGACGCACGTCGGCGGCGAGAATTTCGTCGAGCGGGCGATCGTCGGTCGGCAGCGCGACGTGCGAATCGGCTTCGGCAAAGCCGTGTCCCGGAAAGTGCTTGCCGCAGTTCGCCATGCCGGCGAGCGCGAGGCCGTGATTCAGGCTCTTGGCGAGCATCGTCACGACGCGCGGGTCGCTGTGCAGCGCGCGATCGCCGATCACCTTCGACTGTCCGTAGTTCAGGTCGAGCACCGGCGTGAAGCTCATGTCGATGCCGCACGCGCGCAACTCCGCCGCGAGCACGTAGCCGAACGCGGTCGCGGCCTTGGTCGCGGCGAGCACGTCGCGGTCCCACAGCTCGCCCAGCTTGCCCGGCGCGGGCAGCACGGTGAAGCCGTCGGTGCGAAAGCGCTGCACCCGCCCGCCCTCGTGATCGACGGCGATCAGGATGTCGTCACGCACCGCGCGGATCGCATCGGTCAGCGCGACGAGTTGGGCGCGGTCCTCGAAATGCCGCGCGAAAAGAATAATGCCGCCGGTCATCGGATGCACGATGCGCTCGATATCCGCATCGGTCAGCTTCGTGCCGGCGACGTCGAACATGACGGGCCCGGGAGTGCGTTTCATCGGATTCAATTGGCTTTCTTGTGCGTTGATTGATTGAATTCAGGTGCGATCGGGCACTTCCGCGATCACGAACGACACCGCGTAGTCGCGTTCGTCGCTCACCGTGACCTTCGCGGTGATGCCGCGTTGCGCGAGCCAGTCGGCCAGTTCGCCGGATGCGGCGATCATCGGCTTGCCGCTCGGCTCGTTGAGGGTTTGCAGCGCGCGCCAGGTCATCGGCCAGCGCATGCCGAGGCCGATCGCCTTCGAGAAGGCTTCCTTGGCCGAAAAGCGCGTCGCGAGAAACGCGATCCCGCGCACTTCCGAGCGCGCGTTGCGCGCGTGATAGATGCGCAATTCGTCGGGTCCGAGCACCTTTTCGGCGAACCGCCCTTTCGTGCGTTTCATCACCGCCGCAACGCGGCTCACCTGCACGACGTCCGTGCCGATTCCGTAGATCGCCATGACGTGCGCTCAGCGTGCGTGGATCGACGCGAGACGCGACGCGACCATGATCGCCTTCATCTCGCGCACGGCGTTGTCCCAGCCTGCGAAGATCGAATGCGCGACGATCGCGTGCCCGATATTCAGCTCGACGATGCCCGGCAGCGCGGCGATCGCCTGCACGTTCGTGTAGTGCAGGCCGTGCCCGGCGTTGACCTTCAGCCCGAGCGCGTTGCCGAAATCGACGCTCGCCGCGACGCGCTCGAACTCGCGCTGCTGTTCGGCTTCATCGTGCGCTTCGGCATACCGGCCCGTGTGCAGCTCGATGACGGGCGCGCCCGCTTCGTGCGCGGCGCGAATCTGCGTCTCGTCCGGATCGATGAAAAGCGAAACGCGCGCGCCCGCATCGGCGAGTTGCCTGCACGCGGCCTTCACTTCCTCGAACTGACCCGCGACATCGAGGCCGCCTTCGGTCGTCACTTCCTGGCGCTTTTCCGGCACGAGGCAGACATCGTGCGGCCTGATCTCGCAGGCGATGTCGAGCATCTCGCGCGTCACCGCGCATTCGAGATTCATGCGCGTCTTGAGCAGCGGCCGCAGCGTGCGCACATCGGCATCGACGATATGGCGGCGATCCTCGCGCAAGTGCAGCGTGATGACGTCGGCGCCCGCTTCCTCGGCGGCGAGCGCCGCGCGGATCGGATCGGGATAGGACGTGCCGCGCGCATTGCGCAAGGTGGCGACGTGATCGATGTTCACGCCCAGATCGATCACGCTCGTAGGCGACGAGAGAAAGAAGCTCATAGTTTTTGCAGGTCGATCAGTATCTGACGGGTGGCGAGCGGCGCGCCGCCCAGGTAGTGGTTGAGCAGGAAGCGCATCAGCGTCTTGCTCTGCGCGGCCGTCTGCGGGCTGCTGGTGTCGTCGCGTTCCATGTCGATGAGCGTCTGCCCCGAGATCACCGGCCACTGGACGGGAAAATCGTCGGACGCTTCGCGCACACCGCGGTCGGGATCGAAGACATAGCGGCCTTCGGCCACGACCGGCTGGCGCGTGACGGTGCGCGTGAGGTTCATCGCATAGCCGGTTTCGCGCAACAGCACGCGCTCGAACGAACGCAGCACGTGCACGGCCGGCTCGTCGTGCGCAAGACGCGAGAGTGTCAGCACGTAGTGATTGAAGAGCGCCGGATGCGCGTCCTCGCGCGCGCAGAACTTCACGAGCAGTTCGTTCACGTAGAAGCCGCAGAGCAACGCATCGCCGGCCAGCGGCAGCATGCCGCCGACCCATTCGGCAGTCGTCAGCGTGCGGACTTCGCCCTTGCCGGACCATGACAGCCCGAGCGGCTGAAACGTCTGCAACACGCCGCGCAACGCGGAATGCGGACGTTTCGCGCCTTTCGCGACGAGCGCGACCCGGCCGAAATCACGCGAAAACACGTCGATGATGAGACTCGTCTCGCGATACGGATAGCTATGCAGCACGAAGCCCGGCTGCTCGGCGATACGAAAGTCGGAGCGCGGCGCGGCGCGCGGCCGCTTCTCTCCACCGTCACTGGGCGACGTCGACGGCGACGCCCGCTTGCGCTTCGGCACCGCGCGCGCGGCCGGGCGCTCGTCCGCGTCGAAATCGTCGTCGGGTCGATCATCGGCGGGCGGCGGAATCATCCGGGCGTCGTTCGTGCCGTCGTCCATGCATCACTCGTAGCCGTATGCGCGCAGGCCGGCTTCGTTGTCCGCCCAGCCGCTCTTCACCTTGACGAAGGTTTCGAGATACACGGGGCCATCGAAAAGCTTCTCCATGTCGAGGCGCGCCTCGGTGCTGATCTGCTTCAGCTTCGCGCCCTTCTGGCCGATGATCATCGCCTTGTGGCCGTCGCGATCGACGAGAATCGTCGCGAAGACGCGGCGCAGCCGCCCTTCGGTCTCGAACTTGTCGATGAGCACCGTGCTCGTGTACGGCAACTCGTCGCCGGTCCAGCGGAACACTTTCTCGCGCAGGATCTCCGCCGCGAGGAAACGCTCGCTGCGGTCGGTCAGGTCGTCCTCGCCGTAGATCGGCTCGCCTTCCGGCAGATAAGGCTTCACGACCGACATGAGCCGCTTGATGTCCTCGGGATGCTTCGCCGACAGCGGCACGATCTCGCGGAAGTCGCGCAACGCCGACATCTGCTGCATGAAGGGAAAGAGCGTTTCTTTGTCAGCGACGCGATCGAGCTTGTTGGCGATCAGGAGCGTGGGCGTGCCGGGCGGAATCAGGTCGAGCACTTTCTGGTCGTCGGGGCCGAAGCGGCCGGCCTCGATCACGAAGAGGATCGCATCGACGGAGGTCAGCGTCGATGTCACCGCGCGGTTCAGCGAGCGATTGAGCGCGCCGCTATTGCGCGTCTGGAAACCGGGGGTATCGACGAAGACGTACTGCGCGTCGTCGAAGGTGTTGATGCCGGTGATGCGGTGGCGTGTCGTCTGCGCCTTGCGCGACGTGATGCTCACCTTCTGGCCGACGAGCGCGTTCATCAGCGTCGACTTGCCGACGTTCGGCCTGCCGACGATCGCGACCATGCCGCAGCGGAAACCGGGAGAAACAGGAGCGTTCATCATAAATGTATGCGGCAGGAAGTCGTTGGGGCGCGAGTGCGCGATATGCGCGGCACGGATCAATGGCCGGCGTCAGTGGCCGGCGTCGGCGGCGCGCACGACACGGTCCGCGGGGGCGGCGCTGTCGCGCGTGTCGGTATCGGCTGCGGGCGCGTCGTCGCGATGATCGGGATCGGCGGGCGCGGGCTTGTCCTGCGTCGGTTCGCTCTTCGACGCTCTCTCCGGCTTGTGGATCACGGCGCGTTCCGGTCTGTCGGCGGCAGCGTAGGCGCTCGCGGACGGCTCGACGTGCGTCGCGCGAATCACCGCGAGCGGCGCGGCGGACGCGGGGCGCTCGTGCGCGCCGGCTTGTGCGCCGTGCGATGCCGGATGACGCTCGCGCCGGTCCGGTGAACGCAGATCCAGCGCCGTCTGGATGCCCGTCACGCCGGGCACCACTTCGAGTTCCGCCTGCTTGGCGGCGCGCGCGCCCTTGCGCTTGGGCTTCACGCCGAGCGACGGCACGGCGGCGACCACCTCGTCCAGCGCCTTCTTCGCGGCGGCCTGCTCGGCCGCGCGGCGGCTCGCGCCCGAACCCGACACCTTCACGTCGAGCTTCGGCACCGTGCACTCGACCTCGAACTGCTGGTTGTGCGCGGCGCCGTGCGTCGCGACGACCGTGTAGGTCGGCAGCGCGATCTTGTGTCCCTGGAGATATTCCTGCAGCAGCGTCTTGGCATCCTTGCCGATGGTGCGCGGATCGATGTGATCCAGCACCGGCGTATAGAGCCGCTTGATGACGACCGACGCGGCGTCGAAACCGCCGTCGAGGAAGATCGCGCCGAAGATGGCTTCGAGCGTGTCGGCGAGAATCGACGGACGGCGAAAACCGCCGCTGCGCAATTCGCCTTCGCCGAGCCGGAGCCCTTCGGACACGTTGAGGGCCTGCGCGATTTCGTAGAGCGACTGCTGTTTGACCAGATTCGCCCGGACGCGCGACAGGTCGCCTTCATCGAGTTTGCCGAATCGTTGGAACAAAAGCGCAGCTACCACGCAATTTAGAACGGAATCGCCGAGAAATTCGAGCCGTTCATTGTGCGTGGCGCTGTGACTGCGGTGGGTCATCGCCTGGCGCAGCAATTCCGCATTGCGAAATTCGTACCGCAGCCGGCTTTCCAACGGAGAAGATGGCATGGAGAGAGTATAACGCGGGCGCGCGGACGGGCGATTGCGCCGGCCGACGCCGGAAAACGCGTGGCGAGACGGTGTTAGCCGCGCTTCTTCACGCCATTTCGAAGCTTGTTTTAATGATCAGAAACGCCGGCGGTCGCCGAGCGACGCGCCGGCGTGTCGGCTCATCACTGGAACGAGCCGACGCGCTTCAGATTGCTGAAGTTCATCCAGATGAAGAACGCGCGGCCGACGATGTTCTTGTCCGGCACGAAACCCCAGTAGCGGCTGTCCGCGCTGTTGTCGCGGTTGTCGCCCATCATGAAATAGTTGCCCGGGGGCACCTTGCACGTGACGCCCTGCGCGTTGTAGTTGCAGTTGTCGCGGAACGGGAAGTCGTCCGCGCCGACGACGAACGGCGGCACCTGCGGATTGTTCAGGATCGCGTTCTTGCGGCCGTCGAGATCTTCCTCGAACTGCTTCGCGTAACCGATACGCTCGTCGTCGAAATAGTCCGGCAGCGGCGTCTCGGGCACAGGCTTGCCGTTGATCGTGAGCTTCTTGTCTTCGTACGCGACGGTGTCGCCCGGCAGGCCGATCACGCGCTTGATGTAGTCGACCGATTCGTCCTTCGGATAGCGGAACACCACGACGTCGCCGCGCTTGAGCGGGCTGCCGTTGGTCAGCTTGGAGTTGGTGATCGGCAGGCGCAGACCGTACTCGTACTTGTTCACGAGGATGAAGTCGCCGACGAGCAGCGTCGGGACCATCGAGCCCGACGGAATCTTGAACGGCTCGATGATGAACGAGCGCACGACGAACACCGCGAGGATCACCGGAAAGAAGCTCGCCGTGTATTCGAGCCACCACGGCTGGCGCAGCTTCTCGTCGCGCAGACGGGCGCGCGTCTGCGCGGCGTTCTCATCGGCGAAACGCTCGCCCACGCGTTCCTGCTGACGGTCGAAATCGGCCACCGCTGCCTCGGCGGCGCGGCGTCGTTGAGGTTGAAACACCAGCTTGTCGAGGACCCAGGCAATACCCGTCAAGACGACGAGAATCAAAAGAATCAGTGCGAAATTCATCAAACGCTTCCGGTTGTTATCGTTGTTTGCTTCGCGGCGCCAGGCGTCACTCGTCGACGCGCAGGATCGCCAGGAAAGCCTCTTGCGGGATTTCGACCGTACCGACCTGCTTCATGCGCTTCTTGCCGGCCTTCTGCTTTTCGAGCAGCTTCTTCTTGCGCGAGATATCGCCGCCGTAGCACTTCGCGAGCACGTTCTTGCGCAGCGCCTTGATGTTCTCGCGCGCGATGATGTTCGAGCCGATGGTCGCCTGAATCGCCACGTCGTACATCTGACGCGGAATCAGCTCGCGCATCTTCGCCGCGACTTCGCGGCCGCGATGCTGGCTCTGCGAACGGTGCACGATGACCGACAGCGCGTCGACCTTGTCGCCGTTGATGAGCATGTCCACCTTGACCACGTCGGCCGCGCGATATTCCTTGAACTCGTAGTCCATCGACGCATAGCCGCGCGACGTCGACTTCAGGCGGTCGAAGAAGTCGAGCACGATTTCCGCCATCGGGATTTCGTAGGTGAGCTGCACCTGACGGCCGTGATACTGCATGTTGATCTGCGAGCCGCGCTTGGCCGTGCACAGCGTGATGACCGAGCCGACATACTCCTGCGGCATGTACAGGTTCACGGTGACGATCGGCTCGCGCACTTCCTCGATCTTCGGCGGCTCAGGCATCTTCGCCGGATTCTCGACGGAGATGGTCGTGCCGTCGCGTTGCACGACTTCGTAGATCACCGTCGGCGCGGTGGTGATGAGGTCCATGTCGAACTCGCGCTCGAGCCGCTCCTGCACGATTTCCATGTGCAGGAGGCCGAGGAAGCCGCAACGGAAACCGAAGCCGAGCGCCTGCGACACTTCCGGCTCGTATTGCAGCGAGGCGTCGTTGAGCTTCAACTTTTCGAGCGATTCGCGCAGCGCGTCGTACTGGTTCGCTTCGACCGGATAGAGGCCCGCGAACACCTGCGGCTTCACTTCCTTGAAGCCCGGCAGCGGCGTTTCGGCGGGACGGGTCGCGAGGGTGACGGTATCGCCCACTTTGGCGGCCGTCAGTTCCTTGATGCCCGCGATCACGAAGCCCACCTGCCCCGCCGACAATTGCGCGAGGTTCGTCGACTTCGGCGCGAATACGCCGACGTGCTCGACCGGATATTGCGCGCCGGTCGCCATCATCTTGATCTTGTCCTTCGGCTTGAGCGTGCCGTTGACGATCCGCACCAGCATCACGACGCCGACGTAGTTGTCGAACCACGAATCGATGATGAGCGCCTGCAGCGGCGCGTCCGTATTGCCCTTGGGCGGCGGCACTTTCGCGATCAGCGATTCGAGCACGTCCTCGACGCCCAGACCGGTCTTCGCGCTGCAATGCACGGCGTCGGTCGCATCGATGCCGATGACATCCTCGATCTCGGAGATCGCGTTCTCGGGGTTCGCTGCGGGCAGGTCGATCTTGTTGAGCACCGGCACGACTTCGACGCCGAGTTCGATTGCCGTGTAGCAGTTCGCGACCGTCTGCGCCTCGACGCCCTGCGAGGCGTCGACGACGAGCAGCGCGCCCTCGCACGCGGACAGCGAACGGCTGACTTCGTAGGAGAAGTCGACGTGCCCGGGGGTATCGATCAGATTGAGGTTGTAGACCTGGCCGTCGCGCGCCTTGTAGGTCAGCGCCGCGGTCTGCGCCTTGATCGTGATGCCGCGCTCGCGCTCGAGGTCCATCGAATCGAGCACCTGCGCTTCCATCTCGCGGTCGGACAGGCCGCCGCACAACTGGATGATGCGGTCGGCGAGCGTCGACTTGCCGTGGTCGATGTGCGCGATGATCGAGAAGTTACGAATATGATCCATTCAGTGCCGCAAGCCCGAAAAAAGCGAAAAAGGCGCGCCCTCACCAACGCGGGAGCACGCCTTGAAAATTTTGGGAAAACTTGAGCATTTTAGCCGAAATCGGGGGTGGCCCGTCGGATTTCGCCTTTAGCGGCCTCACGGCTCGCGCGCGTTGAGCGCAGCGTTCACGGCGCGGACGTCGAGCCGGTACTGGCACAACTCCACGCCGTCGAGCATCAGCACCGGCACGCGCTCGTTGTAACGCGCCTCCAGCAGCGGATCTTCGTCGATGTCGATCCATTCGACGCCCAGGCCGTGTCGCGCCGCGATCGGCTCCAGTTCGGTCCGCATCTCCTCGCACAGATGACACCAGGCGCGCCCGTACAGGACGAAAGGCGCGCCGGAAGCCCGCTTCATGCGCTTACTTCTGTGCCGGCACGCGCGGGCGCAGCGGCACGAACTGCGTGTTGTCGCCGCGACGCACGAGCACCGCGACCATCTTGCTCGCGTCGAGATTCTGCGCGACGGCCTCGAACTGCTTCGCGCTCGTGATATCCGTGTCGCCGATGCGCAGGATGATGTCGCCCTTCTGGAAGCCCGCGCGCGCAGCCGGCCCTTCGACCGCGTCAACCTGCACGCCGGTGCTCAGCTTCAGCGCCTTTCTCTGGTCGGCGGGAATGTCGCTCACCGCGAGCCCGAGCGAATTGCTCGCGCGCTCCTTCGGCTGCGGCGACTTCTTCTGCTCGGTCTTCGCGACCTTGTCCGGCTGCATCTCGGCGACGGTGACAGGCAGATCGCGCGTCTGGCCCTTGCGCCAGATCGTGAGCGTGGTCTTCGTGCCCGGCTTCGTCTCGCCGACCATGCGCGGCAGATCGGTCGCGGTCTCGACGTTCTGGCCGTTGAACTTGAGGATGATGTCGCCCGGCTGCACGCCCGCCTTGTCCGCCGGACCACCCGCTTCGACGCTGGATACGAGCGCGCCTTGCGCCTTCGGCAGCCCGAGCGAATCCGCGACATCCTTCGTGACTTCGCCGATCGCCACCGCGATGCGGCCGCGCACGACCTTGCCCGAGGTCTTGAGCTGATCGGCCACGCGCATCGCTTCATCGATCGGAATCGCGAACGAAATGCCCATGAAGCCGCCCGTGCGGCTGTAGATCTGCGAGTTGATGCCGATGACTTCGCCCGCCATGTTGATGAGCGGACCGCCCGAGTTGCCCGGATTCACCGCGACATCGGTCTGGATGAACGGCAGGTAATCGCCAGTGTCGCGCCCCTTCGCGCTGACGATGCCCGCGGTCACCGTGTTGTCCAGGCCGAACGGCGAGCCGATCGCGAGCACCCATTCGCCGACGCGCACCTTGTTCGAATCGCCGATGGTGATGGCCGGCAGGTTCGTCGCGCTGATCTTCACGACGGCCACGTCCGTGCGCTCGTCGACACCGACGAGACGCGCCTTGAATTCGCGTTTGTCGGTGAGCGTGACGTAGATGGTGTCCGCGTCGTCCACCACGTGCGCGTTGGTCATCACGTAGCCATCGGTCGACAGGATGAAGCCCGAGCCGACGCCGCTGCTTTGTTCCGAGTTGTCCTGGTTGTCGTCGGGCGCGCTCCGGCTGCCGCCCTTGCCCTGATCGCCGCCGCTGCCGCCGCCGTTATTGCCGCCGCCACCGCCTCCGCCGCCGCGCGGGGGCTGGCCCGGCATCGGAATGCCGAAGAAGCGGCGGAAGAATTCGGACATGTCGCCGTCGTCGAGACCGGGCGGCAGGCCGCGCAGATCGCTGCTGGTACCGACGCGCGAAGTCGTGCGAATGTTCACGACCGAAGGCCCGACCCTGTCGACGAGCGTCGTGAAGTCTGGCAGGTTCACCGTGGGCGCCGCCGCCGACGCAGATTGCGATACGAACGGCAGGCACACGGCGAGCGCCGCGGCCGCGATGAACTTGCGCAGCGAGAAGTTGCTCATAGGTTGGAGGCCGGGATCTGAATTACTTGGAAGGCTTGTATTCTATGGTAGAAGCAAATTGCTGCAACGTGGCTTGCGGCACTTCCCCCAGCAAGGTGATCCAGAAATCCCCGCGGCGCTTCACCAGTACGTGCGTGGCGCCGCTGTTGCCCGCGCCTTCCTTGCGCGTACTTTTTTCCACCGGCTCGACGAAAACCGAGATCGTGGCGAGGCCATCGGAGAACACGGCCTGATCGACCGGAATCGGCGGCTGGCCTTGCTGGCTCGACGCCATCGGACGGCGCAGTTCGCGAATCTTGCGAAAACCCGCGATGCCCGGCGCGAGTTGCCAGCCCTGCGCTTCCATGTCGACCGGCTGCACCGGCAGCCGCACGATGGTCCAGCCCGACGTGCTGCGAATGCCGTTTGCGATCGGCGTCTTGTCGATCGGCCCGCCAATGCGTACCTGCGAGAACGAAAGCTGTTCGAGCACCTGGCCGTCCGGGTCGAGCGTCTGCGCGCGCAGCAGCAAGCCGGTCTTGGTGTCCGCCCACAGTTTGTAGGCGAAACGCCAGGAATCTTTCGGATCGAGTTCCAACACCTGGCTGTCGATGCCCGCGACGCGGTCGTTGCCGAGCAGTTTCGGCTCGTAGAAGGACAGCACCTGATCGCCGCTGGTCGACAGCAGTGCGGGGAACGAATCCCGGTTCTGCCGATGTTCGACCGTGAGCAAGTGCCGTTCGGGCACGAACGTGAACATGTCGTCGTCGTGACGCAGCATCTTGCGCGGCGCGCCGTCGAGACTTTCGAGCGATTCGTATTCGCCGTCGCCGCGCGTGGCCACATGCGTGATGCGCGACGATTGAACCGTCGCGCCACGCTGATAGACGAAGGTGCCTTCGTAATTCTGCTGTTGCGCCGCTTCGTGAATGCGGTTGAGCATTGCGGCGGCCGATTTGCGGGTCGCGGCGGGATCGTCTCCCTGCGCGAAACTGACCGATGCCGCCGTCAACAACGCGGCTGCGCAGAGCATCAATGCCAGCAGCCGTCCCCAATAGTTCGTTTTAGTCAACCGCACACTCGGCATCAAATTATTGACTCTGCGATGTAGCCGCCGCGCGAATCAAGGGCATGGAACCTGGCATCACAGGCTGTTGAGAGAACTGCTGATGCGCTTCGAGATACTGGTCGAGACTGGCATCGCGGATGATGTTCGCTTCCACGATCGGCGTGCGCGTGGTCGCCGCCGGCACCGACGCGAGCGCCACGCGCTGCATCGAATCCGCCGGTGCGACGCTCGCCACTTGCGCGCCGGAGTGGCTGTCCACGCCTTGCAACTGCGGCACCACGATCCACGTCAGCGTGGCGGCGGCCGCGGCCACCGCGAAAGCCGGCATCACGCGACGGCGCAGCATGCCGCCACGCGCTTTCGCCGCTGTGGCCGGCAGCGCGGCTGGCGCCAGCACATGCGCTTCCGCCTCGAAACGTTCGGAGAATGCGGCCATGAACACGCTGCTGCGCGCCGGACTGACCGCGAGATCGTCGGAGCGCAGCGCGTCGCCGATCAGGTGATAGGCCGACCACGCCGCGCGATCGTCGTTTTTCAGTTCCGCGAGAAACTGGCTGACACTGCCGATTTCGTCGAGCGATTCACCGTCGACGAACGCCGACATGCGCTCGCCGCGCGGACCTGCCTGTGTTTGATTCTGCATCGAGACCGACCCCATGATGCTCCCCATCTTTGACCACACCCCGTTGTGACACCACCAACCCAGATATCGCGCCCCTGCCCCGAGGATTCGCGCCGCCTACCAGCGCTTGCCTTCAGGAGTGTCCAACAACGGACGCAATTTTGCCGCAATGGCTTCGCGAGCACGAAAAATTCTCGATCTGACGGTGCCGATCGGGCAATCCATCATTTCGGCGATTTCCTCGTAACTCAGTCCTTCAATCTCCCGGAGCGTGATGGCGGTGCGCAATTCCTCCGGCAGCAACGCCATCGCGGCGTTGACTGTCTGAGCGATCTGCTTGCTCATCAACATCGACTCGGGCGTGTTGATATCCCTTAGTTGGTCCGCGTCGGAGAAAGTTTCCGCTTCTTCAGCATCGGCTTCGGTAGATGTGGGAGCGCGGCGGCCCTGCGTCGCAAGATAGTTCTTTGCGGTGTTGACCGCAATCCGGTAGAGCCACGTATAAAAGGCCGATTCGCCCCGAAACTGCGGCAGCGCGCGGTAGGCCTTGATAAAGGCGTCCTGGGCGACGTCCTCGACCTCGGCGGGGTCGCGCACGAGGCGCGAGATCAGTCGAATGATCTTGCGGTGGTATTTGGCGACCAGCAGTTCGAACGCAGCCTTGTCGCCCTTCTGGACACGCTCGACCAGCAATTGGTCGATTTCTTTTTCGCTCACCTGGGAAATCCGTTTAACTTGGGGTGTTGCGCGGAGGGCTATTGTAGCGTTACCGCCTGTAAGGCAACCGGAACGCTCATGGGCCGTTACAGTCGTTACAGGTGAGACGCGGCGGCGCGGCGCGCCTGGACGGCAAGCTGGCGAAAGGTGTCGGCATCGACGGAATCAGCCGCGACGACGAGCGTTTCGCGCCGCCCGCGCGCATCGGCGAGTGTCAGCGCGAGGAGTCGGCCGCCCCATTGCGCGCATCTCGCGACGCGCGTGTGCCGCGTTTCGCCGGTTCGGCTCACGATTGTGAGACCGTCCGGGTGCAGGCTGAGCGCCCTTGGCTGAGCGCGCATCCATCGATATGACGCGAGTCCGAGCGCCGCCACGGTTGCCGCGCTTGCCACGGCAGCATGGCCGACCTGTTCCGCGTGCGCGAAAACACACTGGAAAACCGACGCGCCCGCGAGCCCGATGAATGCAAGCGACACGACCCGCAGAAAACGCGACGGCCGCATCGCGACGCCCGGCGTCGAGCCGGTGTCACGATGCGGCCGTTCCACGCACGCGCCCGTCATATGGATCCCCGTGATGACGAGCGCGCCGTGCTCAGTGGCGCTTGAAGACGAGCGAGCCGTTCGTTCCGCCGAAGCCGAACGAATTCTTCACCGCCACGTCGATCTTCATTTCCCGCGCGGTGTTCGCGCAGTAGTCCAGGTCGCACTTCGGATCCTGGTTGAAGATGTTGATGGTCGGCGGCGACACCTGATTGTGGATCGCCAGCACGGTGAACACCGACTCCAGGCCGCCCGCGCCGCCCAGCAGGTGGCCGGTCATCGACTTGGTGGAGTTCACCACGACCTTCTTCGCCTGATCGCCGAGCGCGCGCGTGATGCCGATGGTCTCGGCGATGTCGCCGAGCGGCGTCGACGTGCCGTGCGCGTTGACGTAGTTCACTTCATCGGCGTTGACGCGCGCGTTCTTCATCGCGTTGACCATCGCGCGGCGGCCGCCGTCGCCGTCTTCCGGCGGCGCGGTCATGTGATACGCGTCGCCGCTCATGCCGTAGCCGAGCACTTCGGCGTAGATCTTCGCGCCGCGCTTCTTCGCATGCTCGTACTCTTCGAGCACCATCACGCCCGCGCCTTCACCGAGCACGAAGCCGTCGCGGTCGGTGTCCCACGGACGGCTGGCCGTCGCGGGATCGTCGTTGCGCTGCGACAGCGCGCGCGCCGCCGCGAAGCCGCCGATGCCGAGCGGAGACACCGTGGCTTCCGCGCCGCCCGCGATCATGACGTCCGCGTCGCCGTATTCGATCAGGCGCGATGCCTCGCCGATGCAATGCAGGCCGGTGGTGCACGCCGTGACCATCGACAGGTTCGGGCCCTTGAAGCCGAAACGGATCGACAGATGGCCCGAGATCATGTTGATGATCGACGCCGGCACGAAGAACGGCGAAATGCGGCGCGGGCCGCGATTGAGCAGCTCGGTCTGCGTGACTTCGATCATCGGCAGACCGCCGATGCCCGAACCGACCACGACGCCCACGCGCTCGGCGTTTTCATCGGTGATCTCGAGGCCGCTGTCCTGCATGGCCTGAACGCCCGCGGCGAAGCCGTAATGGATGAAAGTATCCATATGGCGCGCCTCTTTGGCGGGCATGTAGTCTTCGATATTGAAGCCCTTCACCTCGCCCGCGAAACGCGTGGAGAAGTTCGTTGCGTCGAACTTCGTGATATTGGCGATGCCCGACTTGCCCGCGACCAGATTGGCCCAGCCGTCGGCAACAGTATTGCCGACAGGCGAAACGAGCCCCAGGCCTGTAACAACAACTCGACGACGGCTCACGGTAACCCCTTATCCATAGAATGACGAAAAACAAAAGCCACAGCGGCCACAGGAAACCGCCCTGTGTGCCCTGTGGCTGTCAAATCGGTTTGCAGCGACGATGCATCGGCTGATTGAGCGATGAGTCGCTGGCGCGTCCGGCCTCAGGCCTTGACGTTCGCGCGAGCGTAATCGATCGCCTGCTGAACCGTGGTGATCTTTTCGGCCTCTTCATCGGGAATTTCCATGCCGAATTCGTCTTCCAGCGCCATCACGAGTTCGACCGTATCGAGCGAGTCAGCGCCCAGATCGTTCACGAACGAAGCTTCGTTCTTGATTTCGGCTTCCGCCACGCCCAGTTGTTCGGCGACGATCTTCTTCACGCGCTGTTCGATGTTGTCCATGCAGCCCTCCGAGGGGAAAAAAGTTCAAAAATACGAGTGCGCGCATTTTATCAGGTTTGGACCCGCAAAATACGGCGCGTCAGTTGCCATGCTCCGCCGTCCGGCGCCCGTCATCAAGAGGGCTGCCGCCGGCCTCGCATCGATTCTTCACTGCCGCGCTGGAACGGTGCACCAATGCTCTTTTGAGCATTTCACGCGCCCGTCCCGGCGCGGATATTAAGCGAAATTCGGCGAAATGCCTATTAAGGCCTTACATGTACATGCCGCCGTTCACATGCAGCGTCGTGCCGGTGATATAGCCGGCAAACGGCGATGCAAGAAACGCCACGGCATGCGCGATATCTTCGGGCGCGCCCAGCCGGCCGAGCGGAATCTGCGCGGTGAGCGCGGTGCGCTGCTCTTCCGGCAGAACCTTGGTCATATCGGTGTCGATGAAACCCGGCGCGATGCAGTTCACGGTGATGCCGCGGCTGCCGATTTCCCGCGCGAGCGCGCGCGTCATGCCCGCGACGCCGGCCTTCGCAGCGGCGTAGTTGGCCTGACCCGGATTGCCCGACGAACCGACCACCGACGTGATGTTGATGATACGGCCGCCGCGCGCCTTCATCATCGGGCGCAGCACGGCGCGCGACAGGCGGAAGACCGCGCGCAGGTTGGTGTCGATGACGGCGTCGAACTCGTCGTCCTTCATGCGCATCGCGAGCTGGTCTTTCGTGATGCCCGCGTTGTTGACGAGCACGTTCAGCGCGCCGAATTCCTTCACGATACCGTCGATGAAGGCATCCGCCGCGGCCGCGTCGTTCACGTTCAGCACCGCGCCGCGGCCTTTGCCGCCCGCCTGCTGCAACGCTTCACTGATACCGGTCGCGCCGCTTTCGCTGGTCGCCGTGCCGATGACCGTCGCGCCCTGCTTCGCGAGTTCGAGCGCGATCGCGCGTCCGATGCCGCGCGATGCGCCCGTGACGATTGCTACTTGATTCTGGAGACTCATGTCGTGGTTCCTCAGCCGGCGATCAGTTTGCGCGTTTCCTCGAGCGAGGCCGGATCGAAGATCGAGCCGCCAACGAGATTGCCGTCGATGCGCTTCGTCAGACCCGCGAGCACCTTGCCCGGTCCGCATTCGATGACGTGCGTGACGCCTTCCTTCGCGATCGCCTGCACGCATTCGACCCAGCGCACCGGACCGGCCGCCTGACGCACGAGGGCGTCCTTGATCGCGGCGGAATCCGAAACGATCGCGACATCGATGTTATTGATCAGCGGAATCTGCGGCGCCTTGATCTCGACTTTGGCGAGATAGTCGCGCAACTGATCCGACGCCGGCTTCAGCAGCGACGAATGGAACGGCGCGGACACCGGCAGCGGCAGCGCGCGCTTCGCGCCCTTCGCCTTGGCGACTTCGCACGCCTTTTCGACAGCCGCCTTCGAACCCGCGATCACCACTTGCGCGGGCGCGTTGAAATTCACCGCCTCGACGACGCCCGCCGACGAAGCCTCCGCGCACACGGCGCGCACGGTGTCGTCATCGAGACCGAGGATCGCGGCCATGCCGCCCTCACCCACCGGCACGGCGCTTTGCATCGCCTGCGCACGAAAGCGCACGAGCGGCACGGCGTCCGCGAAGGCGAGCGCGCCGGCCGCGACGAGCGCGGTGTATTCGCCGAGGCTGTGCCCTGCGACGAGCGCCGGCTTCAGGCCCGTTTCCTTTTCCCACACGCGGTAGATCGCGTACGCGGCCGTCAGCATGACGGGCTGCGTGTTCGTCGTCAGGTTCAGTTCTTCTGCCGGGCCTTCGGCGATCAGCTTGCCGAGATCCTGGCCGAGCGCGTCGGATGCCTGCTGCACGGTTTCGCGCACGATGGCGTGATCGGCGAATGCATTGAGCATGCCGATCGACTGCGAGCCCTGTCCGGGGAAAACGAACGCAAATTTCATATCGTCCTCGTTGATTGGAATGATCCGCGATGTCGTCGGTGCCTGCGCGCAAACCGCGCGCTCATGCGGCGCGCGGCGGCTGTCGTGACGAAGGGATCAGTTGCGAATGAGTAGAGGGAAATCGATAAACGATCAGTAGCGGATGACCGACGCACCCCACGTGAAGCCACCGCCCACGCCTTCGATCAGCACGTTGTCGCCGCGCTTGACGCGGCCGTCGCGCACCGCGACGTCGAGCGCGAGCGGAATCGACGCCGCCGACGTGTTGCCGTGCTCGCCGACCGTCACGACCATGCGCTCCGGCGGCAGATGCAGCTTGCGCGCCGTGCTTTGCATGATGCGGATATTGGCCTGATGCGGAATCAGCCAGTTGATGTCTTCCGGCGTGAGCTTCGCCTTGTCGAGCGCTTCGATCGCGACCTTTTCGAGCACGTTGACCGCGAGCTTGAACACGGCCTGACCATCCATGTGCAGGAACGCGCTGCCTTCGACGACACCGCCGTTCACATTGCCCGGCGTGCAGAGAATGTCTGAATAGCTGCCGTCCGCGTGCAGCGCGCTCGACAGCACGCCCGGCTCTTCGGACGCCTGCAGCACGATTGCGCCCGCGCCGTCGCCGAACAGCACGCAGGTGGTGCGGTCGTTGAAATCGAGAATGCGCGAAAACGTCTCCGCGCCGATGACCAGCGCCGTGCGGTTCAGGCCGCTGCGAATGAAGCTGTCCGCCGTCGCGACGCCGTACGCGAAACCGGAGCACACCGCCTGCACGTCGAAGGCCGCGCCGTTGTTCTTGATGCCCAGCTTGTTCTGCAGCAGGCACGCGGTGCTCGGAAACACGAAGTCCGGCGTGGAGGTCGCGACGATGATCAGGTCGATCGACTGAGGATCGATGCCCGCTGCCTCGATCGCTCTCTGCGAAGCGATGAGCGCGAGGTCGCTGGTGGTCTGATTCGGGGCCGCGAAGTGGCGCGCGTGAATGCCGGTGCGCGCGACGATCCATTCGTCACTCGTCTCGACGCCCTGCTTCGCGAGACGGTCCGCCAAGTCCTGATTCGTGACGCGCTCGGACGGCAGATAGCTGCCGGTGCCCAGCACGCGAGAGTAAAGATTGGATTGAGCCATTATGCCTTCGAATGTAGCGCAGTACCGGACGCGTCCGGCGGGTTCGGCTGCGAGTTGGGCTGGGGCGCGGGCTGTGAATCGGCCTGTGAAACGGGCGGCTGGATCGATTGATCCGGCGCAGCCGCCGCATCGGACGCAGAAGCGTTCGTGTCGGCCTCGCGCGCCGCGGGCGCGTTCTCTTCCATCGCGCGCACCAGGCGTTCGAGCACGCCATTTTTGACGGCATCATACCCGCGTTTGATGGCCCACTCAAACCCGAAGGCCTCGGCCGAACCGTGACTTTTGATGACCAGCCCGCGCAGGCCGAGCAACGCCGCGCCGTTATATTGCGCGGGATCGACACGTTTCTTGAAACGCTTGAGCACGGGCAGCGCGACGAGCGCCATCAGCTTGGAGCTGAACGAACGGCTGAACTCTTCCTTGATCATGTCGGCGAGCATCTTGGCGAGACCTTCGGAGGTCTTCAGCGCGACATTGCCGACGAAACCGTCGCACACGACGACATCCGTGGTGCCTTTGTAGATGTCGTTGCCTTCCACGTTGCCGTAGAAGTTGAGCGTACTCGCGCGCAGAAGCTCGCCCGCGCGCTTGATCGTTTCGTTGCCCTTGATGACTTCTTCGCCGATATTGAGCAGGCCGATCGTGGGCCGCTCGCGCCCTTCGATCGCCGACACGAGCGCGTGGCCCATTTCAGCGAATTGCAGCAGGTGCTCGGGTTCGCAGTCGACATTGGCGCCGAGATCGAGCACGGTGGTGTAACCCTTCTGGCTCGGCATCGCGAACGCGATGGCGGGACGCTCGATGCCGGCGAGCGTCTTCAGCACATAGCGGGACACCGCCATGAGCGCGCCGGTATTGCCGGCGGAAATGCAGGTCTGCGCCTCGCCTTCCTTCACGAGGTTGAGCGCGACGCGCATCGACGAGTCTTTCTTCTTGCGCAGCGCGACTTCGACGGGGTCGTCCATCGCGACGACTTCGCTCGCGGGAACGACGGTCAGGCGCGGCTCGTCGAGAGCCTTCGACTTCTTGAGCTGGGCGCGGATGGGCTGCTCGAGACCGACGAGCATCAGATGCGCATCGGGATGCGAGCGCACGAAACTGACGGCAGCGGGGACGGTCACGGCCGGACCGTGGTCGCCTCCCATGCAGTCGATGGTTATCTTTACAGTCATGGAACGCGACGAATTTCGGGCACAAAAAAGCGGCAGTGAAATGCCGCCTTCTCGTCGTACCGGGAAAGTGTCAAGAGCGAGTTGCGCCCACGTGCCCGCAAAGCGGTTCCGACAGGCGCATCAAGCGTCGATGAACGCTTAGTCGTTCTTCGTCTTGATGACTTTCTTGCCACGATAGTAGCCGTTCGGGCTCACGTGGTGGCGCAGATGCACTTCACCCGTGCTCGGCTCGACAGCCATCGGAGCCGTCGTGAGGAAGTCGTGGGAACGGTGCATGCCGCGCTTCGACGGCGACTTCTTGTTTTGCTGAACTGCCATGATTACTCCAGAAAAATTTTGCGAATTCTAACACAGCCCGATCCGCCGACAGCCCTCGGCCATTCGGCCATCGGGTGCGCACATCGCGCTACCAAATGTTGCGTGCTACAAAATCAATCAGTGCTTCTCGTCGTCGGGGCCGCCCTGCTTGAGCTTCCCCAATACGGCGAAAGGATTCGGCTTGTCGTCCGCTTCCTGCGCACCGCTTTCGTCCGGTTCGCCGCCCGCATCGTCGGGGAGCAGACTTTCATGCACCTCGGGACACGCGTTGTGCTTGGGCACGAGCGGTAAGGACAACAACAACTCCTCTTCGATCAAGTCGACGAGATTGAACTGGCGCGAGCCCACAATCACTTCGACTTCATCGTCGTCGAGCGGAAATTCGTCCGCTTCTTCCTCCGTCGCCACGATCCGATACGTCGCATCGACGTCGAGATGCTGCGAATACGGCTGAAGGCAGCGCTGACACGTGAGCCACAGCGAGCCGTGCACCGCGAGGCGCAGATACGGCTGCGGCGCGTCGGTGCCGTCGTCCTGCAGTTCCGGCTGGGTCGAGCCCTCGCCCTGCCACGTGAACACGGTGTCGCGATCTGGCGCATCCGCCGGCACTTCGGCTAACATGCGCGGCATCTGCGATACACGCAGGGCGCCGGCTGCTTGCCTGCCACTCTTGGCGAAGTCGTAAATGTCGAGCGCGCGCAGATCCGCGGGGCTCACAGGTTTGCCAGGATTCTGAGTCATGTGCGCTCCTGCTTGGGCCTTGCTGGGTTAGTGCTTCGGTGAGCGTTCAGTATGCACCGCGATGCCGCTTCGAGGCAGGCGTGGCTTGCCCGAATTTGCATTGGGCCATCATTCGTGCTTCCTGAGTCGCTTTGACCCTTCGACTCCACCGGATTCATCGGAGTCGGGCGCGCAGGGTTGGCTGACGCACGTACCGATGAAAAGCCCAAAATCATATCGGCTTTATTCTTTCGAGTCAAATACTTAAGAACGGAGCCGGAGCCTGTCGTTTTCACACCTATTTTTGCCGAACTCGCTTTATGCCCGATGCCTCAAACACGCCGCCCCGCCTGATCCTGGCGTCCAGTTCACCTTACCGGCGCGAGCTGCTCGGCCGGCTGCGCGTTCCGTTCGACGTCATCGTGCCCGACATCGATGAAACGCCGCTCGCCGGCGAAACGCCCGAGGCGACCGCCGTGCGCCTCTCGATCGCTAAGGCGCGCGCCGCGGCGGAACGCTTCGCTGACGACGCGCGCGCGCTCGTGATCGGCTCCGATCAGGTCGCGACCTTCGACGGCCGGCAGATCGGCAAGCCCGGCACGCATGAGAAGGCCATCGCGCAGCTTCAGGCGATGCGCGGCCGCAGCGTCGAGTTCCACAGCGCGCTGTGCCTGTTCGACCGCAGCACGGGCGACGTGCAATCCGCCGATATCGTCACACGCGTGCGCGTTCGCCGTGTTTCCGATGCGCAGATCGAAACCTATCTGCGCGCCGAAACGCCGTACGACTGCGCCGGCAGCGCGAAGGCGGAAGGCCTCGGCATCGCGCTGCTCGAAGCCATCGAGTCCGACGATCCCACGGCGCTGATCGGATTGCCGCTCATCGCGCTGACGGGCATGCTCGAAAAAGCCGGATATCCGGTTCTGGGGGCGGCATGAGCGGCATTCTCTATCTGATCCCGAATACCCTCGGCGAAGGCGACGCCGCCGCGCTTGCGCACGTCTTGCCCGAACCGGTGCGCGCGCAGGCGGCCGCGCTCGCGTATTACATCGGCGAAAACGCGAAAACCACGCGCGCGTTTCTGAAGAAAGTGGGCACACAGCGGCCGATTCAGGAAATCGAGGTGCGCGAACTGAACGTCAACACGCCGCCCGCCGATATCGACAGGCTGCTTGCGCCGATCCTCGCCGGCACCGACGCAGGGCTCGTGTCCGAAGCCGGCTGTCCTGCCGTGGCCGATCCCGGCGCGCTGCTCGTGCGGCGCGCGCATCAGCGCGGCGTGAAGGTCGTGCCGTTCGTCGGACCGAGTTCGATCCTGCTCGCGCTGATGGCCTCGGGCATGAACGGCCAGAGTTTCGCGTTCAACGGCTATCTGCCGGTCGACGCCGGCGAGCGCGGCAAGCGCCTGCGCGAGCTGGAGCAACTGTCGCGCAAGGCCAGTCAGACGCAGATTTTCATCGAGACGCCCTATCGCAACCGGGCGATGCTCGACACGCTCGTCGCCACCTGCGCGCCGTCGACGCTCATTTGCGTCGCCGTCGATCTGACGCTGCCGGGCGAAACCATCGTCACGCGCACGGCGGCCGACTGGAAGAAGCAGACCGCGCCGGACCTGCACAAGCGTCCGGCGATTTTCCTGCTGCTGGCGTCCTGATCAGCGCAACTGGGGCTTGCCGCCGAGCGTCAGCGCGCGCATGGCGGCATCCCCGACCGACGCGCCGAAACGCCGCACCACGCGCTCGCTGATGCTTTCCTTCTGCGTGTAATCGACGATATCCGGCTGCTTGATGATTTCGCGCGCCACGTAGCTGGCGTCGCCGAAACCATCGGCGAGACCCAGCTCGACGCTTTTCTCGCCCGTCCAGAACATGCCGGTGAACAGCTCCGGATCATCCTTCAGACGTTTGCCGCGCCCGAGTTTGACCGCGTCGATGAACTGCGTGTGGATCTGATCGAGCATCTGCTGCGCGTGGGCGTTCATCGCGGGCGTTTCGGGGGAAAACGGATCGAAGGCGCCCTTGTTCTCGCCCGACGTGTGCATGCGGCGCTGGATGCCCAGCTTGTCCATCAGGCCCGTAAAGCCGAAACCGTCCATCAGCACGCCAATCGAGCCGACGATGCTCGCGCGATCGACGTAAATCTTGTCCGCCGCCGCCGCGACGTAATAGCCGCCGGACGCGCACATGTCGTCGACCACCACGTAAAGCGGCGTCTTCGGATATTTCGCCCGCAGCCGCCGGATCTCGCCGTTGATGATGCCCGCCTGCACCGGACTGCCGCCCGGGCTATTGATGCGCAGGATCACGCCAGCCGTGTTCTCGTCCTCGAATGCGCTTTGCAGCGCCCCGTCGATGTTGTCGGCGCTGGCGTCGCCGTTCGCCGCGATCTCGCCTTGCAGGTCGATCAGCGCCGTGTGCTTGCCGGCCTTCGCGACGCGGTCGCCGGTGAAATCGAACACGCCCCACGCGATCAGCGCAATAACGCCGAGAAACACGAAGCGAAAGAAAATGCGCCAGCGCCGCGCGGCGCGCTGCTCGCGGATGGCGGCGAGCGCAATGCGTTCGAGCGCCTCGCGCTCCCAGTTGTCGTTGCCGCGCGGGGGAAAGTTGTCGGACATGCGTGATTGGTCTGTTTGGGTCTGTTTCGAGAAGGGAATCAGGCGGGACGCAGCGCTTCGTCAGGCAGCCAGAAGACCGCGCGACCCTCCGGCGTCTCGCGTTCCTCGACGGCGACCGCCCGCAGCCGCGCGCCGCGGCACGGACCGCCGACGCATTTGCCCGTGTCGGGCTCGTAGATCGCCCCGTGCGTCGCGCACATCAAGTATAGGCCCGAGCTTTCGAAGAACTGTCCCTCGTTCCAGTCGAGTTCCATCGGCACGTGGGCGCAGCGATTCAGATAACCGTGCGGCTTGCCGTCGTAGCGCACGAAGAAGACGACGACGTCGCCGGCCGCTTCTGTCGCCGCGACCCGCACGCCCGCGCCGCCATCGACGAGTTCATCCGATGCGCATACGCGCACTGCCGCATCCTGCAAACCCGGTGCGGCCTCCGTCATGCGTGCTCCCGCAGCCATCCGGCGAGCGATGCGACGCTGTCCGCGCAGAACTGCGGCTTGAGCGCCGCGAGGGAATCCGCCGGATGCGCGCCGTATCCCACGCCGATGCCCGCCGCGCCGGCGTTGATCGCCATCTGCAAGTCGTGCGTCGTATCGCCGATCATCACCGTGCGCGCGAGGTCCTGGCCGAGTTCGCGCGTGAGTTCGTGCAGCATCGCGGGATGCGGCTTGGAAAAGGTTTCGTCGGCGCAGCGCGTGCCGTCGAAGAGGCTCGTAAGGCGCGATTCGTCGAGCGCGCGATTCAGCCCGACGCGGCTCTTGCCCGTCGCGACGCCGAGAAAATAGCCGAGATCGCGTAATTCCTGGAGCAGCTCGCGCACGCCGTCGAAGAGCTCGGTTTTCTGGCCCATCGTCAGGAAATGGAAGCGGTAGCGCTCGGCGAGACGCGGATAATCCGATGGATCGAGCGTAGGCGCGCAGATTTGCAGCGCGTCCTTCAGGCCGAGGCCGATCACATAGCTGGCGGATTCATCGGCGGGAACCGGCAGGCCGAGGTCGCGGCACGCGGCCTGGATGCTGCGCGTGATGTGGGCGGTCGAGTCCATCAGCGTGCCGTCCCAGTCGAAAACGATCAGATCGAATTGCTGCCGCGCCATTTAGTCTGTCTCTCGGTTTTTCAATTGTTCGATGAATCGCTTGCATTCGGCGGGCAGCGGCGCTTCGAATTGCAGCGGCTCGCCCGTCGCGGGATGGGTTATCTTCAGACGAAATGCGTGCAAAAACATGCGTTTGAGCGACGGTTTCGCGCTCGGACGGGCCAATTCTTTGTTCAACGCGAAATCGCCGTACTTCGCATCACCCGCAATCGGCAGGCCGATGCTCGCCATGTGCACGCGAATCTGGTGCGTGCGGCCGGTCTTCAGTTCCGCTTCGAGCCACACGTAATCGCGCCAGCGCTCGATCAGATTGAAGACCGTATGCGACGGCAAGCCGTTTTCCTGGATGCGCACGCGCCGCTCGCCATCCGCCGCGACATACTTGTGCAGCGGCGCCTTCACGATGCGTCTGCGGCCCCAGTCGCTCTGCCATTCGCCGTGACCGAGCGCGTAATAGCGCTTGTCGACACGATTCTCGCGAATCTGCTCGTGCAGATCGACGAGCGCCGCGCGCTTCTTGGCCAGCATCAGCACGCCGGACGTCTCGCGATCCAGCCGATGCACCAGTTCGAGGAATTTGGCGTGCGGCCGCGCGTTGCGCAATTGCTCGATCACACCGAACGCGACGCCGCTGCCGCCGTGCACCGCGACGCCCGACGGCTTGTCGATGACGATCAGATGATCGTCCTCGAAAATAATCGGAAATTCGGCGGCGGGCGCGTTCGACGACACCGGCATCTCGTCCTGCTGCGCGGTGCGGATCGGCGGCACGCGCACGAGATCGCCCAGTTCCAGCCGGTACGCGGCGTCGATGCGGCCCTTGTTCACGCGCACTTCGCCGCTGCGGAGAATGCGGTAAATATGGCTCTTCGGGACGCCCTTGCAGACGCGCAGCAGGAAATTGTCGATGCGCTGACCGGCGGCGGTCTCATCGACTTCGATCATCGAGACGTGTTCGCTTGCGACCTGCTTATGGGATGTTTTGCCTAACTCATTCATTCTGAATATAATTTGCGAACAGCCTGAAAAGGTCGAAGCTTAGGATCAAGCAACGGCCGAGAATGTTCAGACTGTACAGGTGCAAGCGATAAGCCATCATTTTACTTGCGCCCAAGGTCGGTTGCTCACCCTGAAAATCGAGAGCAGCGAGTTGCACGCACGGCGATATCACCGGCAAGGACGGCGCCCACAGGCGCGTTCGGTCGAGTCGATCGCCGACGGTAACGGATTTTTGGTCAAAAAGAATTTTATCGGCGAGAAGCGACGGCGCCCGGCACCAAAGCCGGATGCCAGCCCGAACCTGCCCTGCCAGCGAGCGGGAGAAAAAGGCAAATCGACGCTCGCCGGTTTTGCGAACAACTGACGGCGAAAACCGCTGCTGCGCTGATTTCTGCGAAGCGCGACGACGCCGCAACGAGACGAGACACACGGCCGCGAGCCAACGGGAGCAATCGAGCCCGCGGCCGCGCCGTCGCGGCATGGCAGCAAGGAGGTTCGGTCACGAAGCATCGCGCCGGTTCGCGCGAGACCGCACCTCCCCGCAGCCGCCGTTGGGAGGAATCAGGCTTTTGCAAAGAGCGCGGGTCGGTTCGGCGCGTCCATTTTGAGACGCGGAACCGCTGCGCCGCCCCATCCTCGCCACGAGCCGCGCGGCGCCTCACCGTCTCGCAGTTGCTTCGCATGTGCCCCACGACGTGGCCGCTCCAATCGAGCCCGCGCCTGCTTTCGGCAATTCTCCCGCCAGAAGTCCCGCTCCAGCGTGCTTTGTGACAACACACAAAAAGCGTGGCACGCCCTCCTTCCCGCTTCGCGCGCGTGATGTATCGATCACCGGCGCCGATTCGCCCGATGAAGGAAAAGCGTAGCCGCTCTGGAGCCGTTTCATGAAACGCATGCTGTTTAACGCGACGCAGCAAGAAGAATTGCGCGTCGCCATCGTCGATGGGCAGAAGCTCATCGACATCGACATCGAAACCGCCGGGCGCGAACAGCGCAAAGGCAATATCTACAAGGGAGTCGTCACCCGCATCGAGCCGTCGCTCGAAGCCTGCTTCGTCAACTACGGCGAAGACCGCCACGGCTTTCTGCCGTTCAAGGAAGTCGCCCGCCAGTATTTCCGCGATGGCATCGAGATGCGCTCCGCGCGCATCCAGGATGCGCTGCGCGAAGGCCAGGAACTGATCGTCCAGGTCGAGAAGGAAGAGCGCGGCAACAAGGGCGCGGCGCTGACCACGTTCATTTCGCTGGCTGGCCGTTACCTCGTGCTGATGCCGAACAACCCGCGCGGCGGCGGCGTGTCGCGCCGGATCGAGGGCGACGAGCGGCAGGAACTGCGCGAAACCATGGCGCAGCTCGAACTGCCGGAAGGCATGAGCATCATCGCGCGCACGGCCGGGATCGGCCGTTCGGCGGAAGAGCTCCAGTGGGACCTGAACTACCTGATGCAACTCTGGCGCGCGATCGAAGCCGCGTCGCAGAGCGGCGTCGGCGGCCAGCCGATGCTGATTTATCTCGAATCGAGCCTCGTCATCCGCGCGATTCGCGACTACTTCCAGCCGGATATCGGCGAAATCCTCATCGACACGACCGAAATCCATGATCAGGCGCGCGCCTTCATGGATATCGTGATGCCCGACAACCTGCAAAAGGTGAAGCGCTATCACGACGACGTGCCGCTCTTTTCGCGCTTCCAGATCGAGCACCAGATCGAAACCGCGTACTCGCGCACGGTGCCGCTGCCGTCGGGCGGCGCGATCGTCATCGATCACACCGAGGCGCTCGTCGCCATCGACGTGAACTCGGCGCGCGCGACCAAGGGCGCGGATATCGAGGAAACCGCGACGCGCACCAACCTCGAAGCCGCCGACGAAGTCGCGCGTCAGCTTCGTCTGCGCGATCTGGGCGGTCTGATCGTGATCGACTTCATCGACATGGAGTCGGCCAAGAGCCAGCGCGAAGTCGAGCAGCGCCTGAAAGATGCGCTCAAGCACGACCGCGCGCGCGTGCAAATGGGCAAGATTTCGCGTTTCGGCCTGATGGAGCTGTCGCGTCAGCGTCTGCGTCCGGCGCTGTCGGAAGGCAGCCACGTGACGTGCCCGCGCTGCAACGGCACGGGCCATATCCGCGACACCGAATCGTCCGCGCTGCAAGTGCTGCGGATCATTCAGGAAGAAGCGATGAAGGAAAACACCGCGGCGATCCACTGCCAGGTGCCGGTCGAAGTGACCGCCTTCCTGCTGAACGAGAAGCGCTCGGAAATCAACAAGATCGAGTCGCGCTTCAAGGTCAACGTCGTTCTGATCCCGAACAAGCATCTCGAAACGCCGCACTACAAGCTCGAGCGTCTGCGTCACGACGATGCGCGTCTCGACGAGCCGCGCGCGTCGTGGAAGATGGCAGTCGAAGCGGCGAGCGAGCTCGAGTCCGAAACGGGTTACAGCAAGCGCACCGAGGAAGTGAAGCCGAAGCAGGAAGCGGCGGTGAAGGGCATCACGCCCGAGAAGCCGGCGCCGAGCGCACCGGTCAAGCCCGCGCCCGTCGAGGCCGCGCCCGCTCCGGCGCCCGTGCCGGCGAGCGGCGGTTTCATCGCGTGGATCAAGAATCTGTTCGGCATTCAACCGCCGCAACCCGCTCCGGCCCCCGTCGAAGCGCAACCGGCGACGCGTGCGCCGCGTGAACGCGGCGAGCGCACCGGCGGCGGCGATCGCAACCGTAACCGTCGCAGTGGTGGCGCCGGTCGTGACGGCGCCGCAGCAGGCGCCGCAACCGGTGGCAACGGCGCGGGCCGTCAGGGCGCGCGCCGCGAGGATCGCGAAGCGCGTGGCGGTCGTGAAGGACGCGAACTGCGCGAAGTGCGTGAGCCGCGCGAGGGTCGTGAGCCGCGCGAGGCACGCGAACCCCGCGAGCCGCGTGAGACACGGGAACCTCGTGAAGCGCGTGATCGCAACGCGGAACGCGCCCCGCGTCCGGAAACCGCCGAGCGTCAGGAACGCCGTGAGCGTCCCGAGCGCGCGGAACGCGGTGAACGCACTGAGCGCACTGAGCGCGGTGAACGCGCGGAACGTGGCGAGCGCCGCAAGCCGCAGCCGGAAGCCGCTGTCGAGGCGCTGACGCAAGGCGAAACGGTGGCATCGGAGATCGTCGAAACGGCGCAAGCCAACGCCAATGCGCAGCAGGCCGGCTTCGATTCAGCCGCCGATCAGGCAGCCGCCGAGGCGCGCGATGGCGAAGAGCGTCGCCGCCGCCGCCGTGGCCGTCGTGGCGGTCGTCGCGAGCGCGACGAAGACGGCATGACCGTGAATCACGCAGCCGACGTCGCGGAAGCGGAAGGCGCGGCGGAAAGCGTCTCCGCGCAAGCCGGCGTGTTCGACGCCGAAGCGGCGCAGGAAGCGTCCGCACGGCGCGAAACCCGCCCTGCCGCACCGCAGCCTGTCGAACACCCTGTTGTCGAGCAGCCTGTTGCCGAGCCGGTCAGTCAGCAGATTGCCCGGCCAGCCGAAGCCGCGCCGCAAGAGCAGGCGCCTGTCGCTGCCGAAGCAGCGCCGGTCGCCAAGGCTGCCGACGCCGAGCCGTTCGAGCTGAAGGCGCAAACGCCCGAGCCGACGACGTTCGATCTCTTCGCCAAGCCCGCTGGGGCGCCGGCGGTCGAGAATCCGTTCGGCCCGGAACCGAAGGTTGCCGACACGGCATCGGCCGACCCGTTCGCGCCTGCCGCGCCTGCCGCGACGGAAGCGCCGAAGCCCGCCGCCGTCGAAGCACCGAAGCCCGTTGAGCCGGCTCCGGTCGCGGCGAGCGAACCCGCCGCCGAGGTCGCCGAACCGGTGAAGGCCGCCGCAACCGCGCCGACGCCCGAGGCAACGATCGTCGAACCGGTGAAGCCGGTCGTCGAGCGCACGGAAAGCGAAGCGGAAACGCGTGTCGCCGTGCAAGAGCCGGTCGCCGTCGTCGCGGAACCGGTGAAGGCCGCCGCGCCGTCCGCGCCCGCGACGTCGACGCCGATCGCCGCCGAAGCCCTTCAGCCGATGCTGGAGCGCGCGGGCCTCGTCTGGGTCAACACCGACGAAGGCAAGCTGCGCGAGGCGAACGCCGCTGCGGCGCGCGAACCGGCGACGGTGCGCGCACCGCGCGAGCGCAAGCCGCTCCCGCCGGCCGACGCCACGCCGATGCAGCAAGTGGAAACGGGCAAGCACATCCACTAAATACGCTTGGTTGAAGTGACGAACGCCATCGACTCACGTCGATGGCGTTTTTTTTCGCCGATATCGAACGAAACAACTGAGGGAAAACCGCGACTCCGTGCCGTGCGTCTCCCTGCCCCGGTTCCGCTAAAATGGGACCTCGCAATCATCATTCGAACAAGGCCACAGAGGCCAAACCGATCCCCGAGTCATCATGTCCCGACGCATCATTCCCCTCGCCGACGTCAGCGCGATTCCGGATTTCTCCGGCGCAACGGCGTCGCCGTCGGGACATCTCATGGACACGCTCGCGCGTCCGCTGCGCGACCTGCGCATCTCGGTGACGGATCGCTGTAACTTCCGCTGCGTCTACTGCATGCCGCGCGAAGTGTTTGACAAGGACTACCAGTTTCTCCCCCACGCCGCCCTGCTCTCGTTCGAGGAAATCGAACGGCTCGCGCGCGTGTTCGTCGCGCATGGCGTCGAGAAAATCCGTCTCACGGGCGGTGAGCCGCTCTTGCGCAAGAACATCGAATTCCTGATCGAACGGCTTGCGACACTGCAGACGCCCGAAGGCCGCCCGCTCGATCTGACGCTCACGACGAATGGCTCGCTCCTCGCGCGCAAGGCGCAGTCGTTGCGTGACGCGGGTCTGTCGCGCGTGACGGTCAGCCTGGACGCACTCGACGATTCCCTGTTTCGCCGCATGAACGACGCCGATTTCGCGGTCGCCGACGTGCTGAACGGCATCGAAACGGCGCAAGCCGTCGGACTCGATCCCATCAAGGTGAACATGGTCGTGAAGCGCGGCACGAACGATCAGGAAATCGTGCCGATGGCGCGTCACTTCAAAGGCAGCGGCGCGGTTCTGCGCTTCATCGAGTACATGGACGTCGGCGCGTCGAACGGCTGGAACATGAGCGAAGTGCTGCCGTCGGCGCAAGTGGTCGAGCGCATCGACGCGCATTTTCCGCTCGCGCCGCTGGAAGCGCATACGGCCGCCGAAACGGCACAGCGCTGGGGCTATTGTGACGGCAGCGGCGAAATCGGCGTGATCTCCAGCGTCACGCGCGCGTTCTGCGGCTCCTGCACGCGCGCGCGGCTCTCGACGGAAGGCAAACTCTATCTGTGCCTCTTCGCGGTGTCCGGCCATGACCTGCGCGGCCTGATTCGCGGCGGCGCGAGCGATGAAGACGTCGCCACCGCCATCGCGCGGATCTGGGAAGCGCGCGGCGACCGTTACTCGCAACTGCGCGGCAGCGCGTCGGCGCCGTCGCGTGAGGATTCGCCGCGTGTCGAGATGTCGTACATCGGCGGCTGAGCGCGGTGGGACAGCCGTGCTGAACACTCATTCATCGTCGGATGTCACCGCGCTCGTGCTCGCGGGCGGGCGCGGCTCGCGCATGGGCGGCGTCGACAAGGGCATGCAGACGTTTCGCGGCGAACCACTCGCGCTGCATGTGATGCGGCGCCTCGCGCCTCAGGCGGGCACGCTGTTGATCAGCGCGAACCGTTCCATCGAAGACTACCAACGCCTCGGCGCGCCGTTCGGTGCGCGCGTCATCGCGGATACGCGCGCGGATTATCCCGGGCCGCTCGCGGGCATCGCCGCCGCACTGCGCGCCGTTAATACCGAATGGCTCCTCACCGCGCCCTGCGACGCCCCTTTCGTCGATGAACATCTCGGCGCCGCATTGATGCACGCGCTCGATACGAAGCGCGCCGACATTGCCTACGCCGCAACGGTCGATGCGTCGGGCGAAGTCATGGCGCATCCGGTTTTCGCGCTCCTGCGCCCGTCGCTCGCCGACGATCTCGATGCCTGGCTGGATGCCGGCGAGCGCAAGGTCCGCGCGTGGTACGCGCGCCACAAGGCGGTGGAAGTCCAATTTCACGACGAACCCGCGTTTTACAATATCAACGATCTGCAGCAGCTCGCCGAGATGGAACGGCGCTGACTGTCCGCCCACGTCCGCCGTTGCGGCAATCCGACGCTCGGGCGCTCAAACAACGCGCGGCCTCGTGGCTGCTTCTTCGCCGGACTCCGGCCGCGATCCACGCCGATTCATGACCACGTCCAAGGAATTCTCCGCCTGCGTCGCCCACTACGATCCGAACGCGCTGCCCGTTGAAGCGGCGCAGGAAATCGTGCGTCAATGGGCGATGCCGCGCAGCCGTGACGGTCAAAGCGAACGCGTGGGCCTGCATGATGCGCTCGGCCGCGTGCTGGCCGAAGACGTGATCTCCCCCATCGACGTCCCCGCCTTCGACAACTCCGCGATGGACGGCTACGCATTCGCGGGCGCTGCACTCGCGCGCGGCGGCGCCACGCTCGATCTCGCCGTCGCGGGCACGGCGCTCGCCGGGCGTCCTTTCGCTTCGGCGCCGGGCGCGGACCAGTGCGTGCGCATCATGACGGGCGCGCTCATTCCGCCGGGCTGCGACACGGTCGTGCCGCAGGAACTGGTGACGCGCGAAGGCGATGCGATCCGTTTCTCCACCGCGAATCTGCGCGCGGGGCAAAATCGCCGTCTGTCGGGCGAAGATCTCGCGAAAGGCAAACCCGCGCTGCTCGGTGGCCGCATCGTGCGCGCGTCCGATCTTGGCTTGCTCGCGTCGCTCGGCATCGGCGAAGTTACGGTGCGAAAGCGTCTCACCGTCGCGTTCTTTTCGACCGGCGACGAATTGCGCTCGCTCGGCGAACCGCTCGATCCAGGCAGCCTCTACGACAGCAACCGCTACACCCTCTTCGCGATGCTCGCGCGCCTTGACGTCGAAACGATCGATCTCGGCATCGTGCGCGACGACCGCGCGTCGCTCGAAAAGGCACTGCGCGATGCAACTGCGCGCGCGGATGTCGTCATCAGTTCGGGCGGCGTATCGGTCGGCGATGCGGACTTCACGCGCGAACTGATGAATTCGCTCGGCGACGTCGCCTTCTGGAAGATCGCGATGCGCCCCGGCCGGCCGCTCGCGTTCGGCCGCCTGTGGTCGGGCGAGCGCGCGGGCGCGGGCAAACCGGCGCTGTTTTTCGGCTTGCCGGGCAACCCGGTCGCCGTGATGGCAACGTTCTACTTCATCGTGCGCGAGGCGTTGCTGGCGATGTCCGGCGCGACGCATCAGCCGCTCACCGCCATTCGCGCGAGCGCCGCCGAGCCGATCAAGAAACGCGCGGGCCGCACCGAGTTCCAGCGCGGCATCGCCACGCGCGACGCCGATGGCCGCTTTCGCGTCGTCACCACCGGCCCGCAAGGCTCCGGCGTGCTCAGCTCGATGAGCGAAGCGAACTGCTTCATCGTGCTTGAGCACGCGCGCGGCGACGTCGACGCCGGCGACGAAGTCGACATCGTGCCGTTCGACGGCCTGATCTGACTGGCGCGTAACGCGCGTCGCCACGACCAACATTCCTACATCGATAGACGGGGCTTTCCTTCCATGAAAAAGCAGATTTCATTCATTGCACCAGGACAGACCGCCAAGGCGCTGATCCTCGTGTACCTGACATTCAGCGTGCCGATCGTGCTGCTCGGCGTCGTGGTCGCGTTCGTGCGCTACGGTTCCGTGGAAGTGAGCACCGTCACGAGCGCGCTGCTGCTGAACGCGATTCTCGGCTTCATCCTGCTGTGGATCGCGTGTCACGCGTACAACTGGGTGGCGTCGCGTTTCGGCGGCATCGAAATCGTGTTGTCCGATGCCCCGGAGGAAGCATGAGCACCACGATTCGCGCAGCCGCGCCCGCCGACGTCCCTGCGATCTTCGGCTTGATGTACGAGCTGGCCGAATTCGAGAAGCTCACGCATCTTTTCATCGCGACGAAGGAAGGCGTGCACGATGCCCTCTTCGGCACGCGACCTGCCGCAGAAGCGCTCGTCGCGGAGCAGGACGGCGAAATCGTGAGCTATGCGCTCTTCTTCCAGAACTTCTCGACCTTCCTCGGCAAGCGCGGCCTGTATCTCGAAGACCTGTACGTGCGTCCTTCGATGCGCGGCAGCGGCCTCGGCACGCTGATGCTGAAGAAGCTCGCCGCGCTCGCGGTCGAGCGCCAGTGCGGGCGATTCGAATGGTCGGTGCTCGACTGGAATCAGAACGCCATCGACTTCTACGAGAAGATGGGCGCGACGGTGCTGCCCGACTGGCGCATCGTGCGCGTGACGGGCGAGCCGCTCGAACGCCTCGCCAGCTGAATCAGATGTCGTCGTCGCCCACGGGCGATGACGCGTCACCCAGCAAACCCGCCGCCTGTTCGCCCGGCAGCGCCTCGACATCGCGCAGGCGCCGGTCCATCTGCCGCGTGCGCGTCTGCGCCGCTTCGATCGAGCGCGTGACGGTTTCGAGCTGCGATTTGGTCTTAGCCAGCACTTCGCCGAACTTGCCGAATTCGGTCTTCACCGCGCCCAGCACCTGCCACACTTCGCTGGAACGCTTCTCGATGGCGAGCGTGCGAAAGCCCATCTGCAGACTGTTGAGCAGCGCGGTCAATGTGGTCGGCCCGGCAATGGTCACGCGATATTCGCGCTGTAGCGAATCGCTCAGGCCTGGACGGCGCAGCACTTCCGCATAGAGTCCTTCGGTCGGCAGGAACAGCAGCGCGAAGTCGGTCGTGTGCGGCGGCGCGACGTACTTCTGGGCGATCGACTTCGCCTCCGCGCGCAAGCGGCCTTCGAGCGCGCGCGACGCGTTCTCGACCGCGACCAGATCCGCGCGCTCCTGCGCATCGATCAGGCGCTCGTAGTCCTCGCGCGGAAACTTCGCGTCGATGGGCAGCCACACGGGCGTGGCCGCATCGCCCGGCGCGCCCGGCGCATCGTGACGCCCCGGCAGGCGGATTGCGAACTCCACGCGCTCGTTGCTCTTCGGAATCGTCGCGACATTCTTCGCGTACTGGTCCGGCGTAAGCAATTGTTCCAGCAGCGATTCCAGCTGCACCTCGCCCCAGATGCCGCGCGTCTTGACGTTGGTCAGTACCTTTTTCAGATCGCCGACACCGGCCGCGAGCGTCTGCATTTCGCCGAGCCCGCGATGCACCTGCTCCAGCCGGTCCGACACGAGCTTGAATGACTCGCCCAGGCGCTGTTCGAGTGTCGCGTGCAACTTCTCGTCGACGGTTCGGCGCATCTCGTCGAGCTTCGTCGCGTTGTTCGCCTCGATGTCCTTCAGGCGCGCTTCGAGCGTCGCGCGCACTTCGCCGAGCCGGCGATCGTTCGCCTCCGACATTTGCGACAGATGCTGCGACATGGAATCGGCGAAGCGCTTCAACGCGTTGCCCTGATCCTCGCGTGCCTGCTGGCTCTGTTGCGCGAGTTGCTGCGCGAGCGCGTCGAACTGCGCGTTCTGCACGCTCGATGTGCTCGCCAGTTGCGTAGCGAGCGTCTGGTGGAATTGCGTGAAACCGCTCTGCGATTCCATGCGCGCCACGCGCGAACTCTCCGCGATATCGCCGCGCAAGCCCCGTTCGAGCCGTTCCTGCGCGCGCGTGTGCGCTTCGCCCATATCGTTGACGCGATCGGTGAGCGCTTCGAATTCGTCGAGGATGAGCGCGTTCGAATGCCGCCGCATCGTGATGACGAGCGCGATGAGCGCGACCACCAGCGCGATCGCCAACAGCGCGACCGCGCCAACCAGCATTTCAATCATGTCTTGAGCACGTCCGGATTGATCGGGTTCGGCGGATTGCCAGCGCGCGGGCCTTCACCCAGCGCGGCAATGAGATTGTCTGCCGCGAGATTCGCCATTGCGCGGCGCGTGGCCTCGGTCGCGCTCGCAATGTGCGGCGTCAGCACGACGTTGTCGAGCAGCATGAAATCCGGATTGAAGTTCGGCTCGCCTTCGAAGACGTCGATGCCCGCCGCCGCGATGCGCTTCTCGCGCAACGCGACGATCAACGCCGCGTCATCGACGATGCCGCCGCGCGCGATGTTGGTGAGCGTCGCGGTCGGCTTCATCAGCGCCAGTTCGGCCGCGCCGATCGTGTGATGGTTCTCCTTCGTGTACGGCAGCACGAGCACGACGTGATCTGCGCGCTTGAGCAGATCGTCCTTCGATGCATATTCGGCGTTCAGTTCGGCTTCGATCTCCGGCGCGACACGCGAGCGGTTGTGATAGATCACGCGCATATTGAAGCCGCCCGCGCGCCGCGCGAGCGCCTGGCCGATGCGGCCCATGCCGATCACGCCGAGCGTCGAGCCGTAGACATCGGCGCCGAGGAACGAATCGAAGGACCATTTCTGCCACTTGCCCGCGCGCAGATAGTGCTCGGATTCCGTGACGCGGCGCGCCGCCGCCATCATCAGCGCCCAGCCGAAATCGGCGGTGGTTTCGTTCAGCACGTTCGGCGTGTTGGTGCCGAGCACCTTGTGCGCGTCGAACGCCTTCATGTCGAAATTGTTGTAGCCGACTGCCATGTTCGCGACCACTTTCAGGTTCGGCGCGCCCGTCAGTTCCTGCTCGCCGACCCATTCGCCTGCGGTGAACGCGCCTTCCTTGTCGGCGAGACGGCGCGCGAACTCTTCCTGCGTGAGCACGTCGCCGAGGTTCACGTCGACATCGAAATACTGTTTCAGGCGCTCGATCACATCGGGAAAGGTGGGACGCGCGACAAGTACCTTCTTCATCGATTGCTCCTAGAAAAATAGCCAGCCCAGAACGGCGAACAGCGGCACGAGCACCGCGCCCGACCACGCCATATAGCCGAAGAAACTCGGCATGCGCACGCCGCGTGATTCGGCGATCGCCTTCACCATGAAATTCGGCGCATTGCCGATATACGTATTCGCGCCCATGAAGACCGCGCCCGCGGAAATGGCGGCGAGCGTCGTGGCGTCGGTGGTCATGAGCGTGCGTGCGTCGCCGCCCGCGAGATTGAAGAAAACGAGATAGGTCGGCGCGTTGTCGAGAAACGAGGACAGCAGGCCCGTCGCCCAGAAATAGGCGATGTCGACCGGCTTGCCGTTCGCATCCGATACCGCGCGCGCGATGCCCGCGAACGCGCCCGCCTCGCCCGCGCGCAGGATCGTGATGACCGGCGCGATGGTGATGAAGATCGCGGCAAAAAGCTTCGCCACTTCCACGATGGGCGCCCAGTCGAACGCGTTGCCCGCACGCGCGCTTTTCGGCGTGAGCGCGAGCGAGGCCAGCAGCACGGCGGCGAGCAGCACGTCGCGCACGAGATTCTGCAACTGGACATGCGTGCCGAACACATCGAACGCGATGCCCGGCTTCCAGATGCCGCTCATCAGTACGAGCGCGACGATAACCACGAGCAGCGCGAAGTTGATCTTGCCGTCGATACCGAGCGGCGGCGTGTCGGGCGTCGGATCGAGAAACTCGGATCGCGCGTCGTGCCTGCGCCAGTAGTGACTGTCGAGCACGTAGAACGCTGCGAGCAGCGCGGCGCAGACGAACAGCATCGGCAGCGCGAGATGCAGCGTCGTCCAGAAAAAGCCGACGCCATTCAGGAAGCCGAGGAAGAGCGGCGGATCGCCGAGCGGTGTGAGCGAACCGCCCGCATTCGCGACGAGAAAGATAAAGAACACGACGACATGCACGACATGCTTGCGGTTGTCGTTCGCGCGCAGCAGCGGACGGATCAGCAGCATGGCCGCGCCCGTCGTGCCCATGATGCTCGCGAGCGCGGTGCCGAGCGCAAGCAGTCCGGTATTCAGGCGCGGCGAGCCGTGCAGATTTCCGCGCACGCAGATGCCGCCGGCCACGGTATAGAGCGCGGCCAGCAGGATGATGAACGGCACGTACTCTTCGAGCATGGCGTGGACCAACACGCCGCCCGCCGTGCCGGGGCCGAAAGCGAGCGCGAACGGCACGAGAAACGCGAGCGTCCAGGCCGCCGCGATCTTGCCGAAATGGTGATGCCAGAGCTTCGGCGCGACGAGCGGAAACACGGCGATGGAAAGCAGGACGCCGATGAACGGAATGCCCCACGTTGCCGGGAGCGTCGCGCCATCGGGCGTCGCCGCGACGGCGGGTGCGGCGATGAGCGCAAGCACGACAGAAACGAAACGCCGCATCGGACTCAGGCTCCGCGCACGACGATCACATGCACGCGATACGGCCCATGCGCCCCGAGCACGATGGTCTGTTCGATATCGCCGGTACGCGACGGCCCCGACACGAAGTTCACGGCGCGCGGCAACTCGCCGCGTTCGGCGCGCATCAGCGCAAACGCGTCTTCATGCGCCGCGACAATGCGCGATGCCGGCACGATCGCGATATGCGTCTGCGGCAGCAGCGCGCCGGACGCGGGCGTCTCCGGGCCGGACAGCAGCACGAGCGAACCGGTTTCAGCCGTCGCGCAAAAGCAGCCGGTGATGCCGACGAGATCGGCGTCGGCGGGTTTGCGCAGCGCCGCCTGAAGGCCCGCTTGTGACCAGGGCAGCTCGCCAAGCGCGGGCCATGCGACGACATCGGTGGAAAGGTTCAGCGACTGAAGATAGCGCGCGGCTTCGGCGGGCGCATCCGCGAGAGATTCGACTTCCGCGACGGTCGTGGAGAGACGCTCCGCTTCGAGCGTGAAGCGCGCGATGAGTTCGTCACGCGTCTGCGGCAGCGGCGGACGCGGACCCGCCGGATGCCGCTCGACGTACTCCTGCGCTGCCGCGCGCTCGGCTTCCGTAGGCGTGCCGCGACGGCCCTGCGCGCTGCGAATGCGCGCGAGAATATTGCGGCGCGCGGCCGATGTGTCCATGGTGCCGTCCTCGTGATTGCGTGCTTGAGATTCGTGCGCGTCGGATTGATCGACGACGCGTCCGAATTATAGCCAGCGGCCTTCGCGCACGAGCCTCAGCCGAACGGCATAAGCCAAACGCACGAACGCGCGCCCGCCGACAGGGGATCAGTCTTCGCCGACCGGCTGCTCGATGCCGAACACCTGACGCAGATACGCGAGGTAGGCCTTGTCGTCGCACATGTTCTTGCCGGGCGAATCGGACAGCTTCGCGACCGGCTGTCCATTGCAGCGGACCATCTTGACGACGATCTGCAGCGGCTGATAACCGAGGTCGTTGGTGAGATTGGTGCCGACGCCGAACGCCAGCTGACAGCGCCCGCGGAAGCGCTCGTACAACTGCAGCACCCTGGGAATGTCGAGCGCGTCGGAAAAGACCAGCACCTTCGTGCGCGGATCGCAGCGATTTTCCTCGTAATGCCGGATGAGGCGCTCGCCCCAGTCGAAGGGATCGCCGGAATCGTGGCGCGCGCCGTCGAACAGCTTGCAGAAGTACATGTCGAAGTCGCGCAGGAACGCCTTCATGCCGTAGACGTCCGACAGCGCGATCCCGAGGTCGCCGCGATATTCCTTCGCCCACATCTCGAAGCCGAAAATCTGCGAGTCGCGCAGACGCGGACCGAGCGCCTGGCACGCCTGCAAGTATTCGTGCGCCATCGTGCCGAGCGGCCGCAGGCCGTGCTTCATCGCGTAGAAGACGTTGCTGGTGCCGGCGAACTGCGCGCCGAGCCTCTCTTTCAGCGTCAGCACGACTTCCTCGTGCCACTGTCCCGAAAAGCGGCGGCGCGTGCCGTAATCGGCGATCTTGCAGTCCGAGTATTCGGGCGGCGTGGCGAGCAGCTTGATTTTCTCGCGCAGGCGCTCGCGGCCGGTTTCGTACTCGGGCTTGCGCTGCGTGTTGCGGAAATAGACCTCGTTGACGATCGCGAGCACCGGGATCTCGAAGAGGATCGTATGCAGCCACGGCCCTTCGATCTCGATATCGATTTCGCCGTTTTTCTTCGGCGACGGCGCGATGCGGATGGACTTCTCGTTCAGATGAAAGAGCGCCAGGAAATCGATGAAGTCGCTCTTCATGAACCGCATGCGCCGCAGATAATCCAGCTCCTCTTCCCTGAAGCGTAGATTGCAGAGCTGACGAATTTCGTCGCGAATCTCGTCGATGTACGGCACGAGATCGACGTTCGGCGTGCGGCAACGGAAGCGATATTCGACGTGCGCGGCGGGAAAGTGATGCAGGACGACCTGCATCATCGTGAACTTGTAGAGGTCGGTGTCGAGCAGCGAATTGATGATCATGGTTCTGACTGGAACATCCACGCGAATTGACCGCGCGCTTTGCCTCGTGCCTTGGGCTCGCGCGCGCCTTCATGCCTTTGGGGCCATGTTACCCGAATGCGCGCGACGGCATGACCCATGCCTCACCCTTTTACGAAGCCGCGCATACATACATCACGAATCGATATAAAGGGGGCGTCGTGTGGCTCGCGCCCGCTTTTATCGTTACGCTACAATATGCGTTTCGGCACGCGCACCTCCCGGCCCATGTAGCCGCACGGGGCGCCGCCCCCACGAATTCCGCATGCAGGAGCCTGAATGACTCACGTTGTGACCGAAAGCTGCATCAAGTGCAAGTACACCGATTGCGTGGACGTGTGCCCGGTGGATTGCTTCCGCGAAGGTCCCAACTTTCTCGCGATCGATCCGGACGAGTGCATCGACTGCGCCGTCTGCGTGGCCGAGTGCCCGGTCAATGCAATCTACGCAGAAGAAGATGTGCCCGGCGACCAGCAGCACTTCACCGAACTGAACGCCGACCTCGCGCGTAACTGGCCGAGCATCACGAAGACGAAGGGCTCGCTGCCCGAAGCGGACGAATTCAAGGACGTGAAGGACAAGCTGAATCTGCTCGAGCGTTGATTCCGGCTGTTGGATTGCGCTTCGTTACGGTTTGCAAAAAATGCTTATCGAATGAAGATTGAGCGTTGACACGGTAATCGTGGCCCCCTATAATTTCGCTTCTCTGCTGTAGATGTTCCCCGATAGCTCAGTCGGTAGAGCGCCGGACTGTTAATCCGTAGGTCCCTGGTTCGAGCCCAGGTCGGGGAGCCAAAAAAACTCCAGCAAGTCGGTTTTAAAAGAACCCAGTCAATCGGCTGGGTTTTTTATCTCAGTTGCAGATGTGTTAGTTGTTCCCCGATAGCTCAGTCGGTAGAGCGCCGGACTGTTAATCCGTAGGTCCCTGGTTCGAGCCCAGGTCGGGGAGCCAAAAGCTTCATTAAAAAGCCCAGTCACGCGACTGGGCTTTTTGTTTTTGCGCTTCATACTCCACGTCAATCATCTGCTTAAAAGCAATCAACCCGCCAGCCACACGACAGTCAACGAGCGCACGCCCTGCGCGCCGCGGATCAGCACGCCTTCGATATCGGCCGTCGCAGACGGTCCCGTCACGAGCACCGCATAGCGCGCCGATTTGAAATCGGGCCGTCGATACACCTGCTGCAAGCCCTCGACGAGCAGCGCCGGATCGAGCAGCACGACGAGATGCTGCGACAGATAGCCGACCGAGTTCACGATGTACTCTTGCTCGCTGAACCACACCGAGCCGGTTTCAGCGACGCCGAAGCGCCCCCGCACGACGCCCACATCGACATCCTGTAGTGACGCCGGCACGGTATCGGGCGCGAGCGGCCGCGTGCCGTCGACGCCCGGCACCGCCGAGGCGATCACCTTCGCATCCGGGAAGCGCGCAGCCAGCAACGCGTTCACGTCGTTCAGGCTGGCAGCGTCGACGCAGGTACCGCCCATCGCGGTGAGCGCGGCCGTGAAGCGCGACTTCAGATCGCCTTCGGGCGCCGGAAAGAGCGGCACGTCGGGGCGCGGGCGCGATGCGGGCTGCGCCGCGCGGATCTTCGACAGAAAAGCTTCGCGAGTCGTCATTTCTCAGTCTTCCGGTTCTTCTTGTACCACTCGTGAAATGTCTCGGCGGGCGCTTCGGGCAGGTCGCGCTGACGCCCCCAGATGTTGAGCGGGTTGTACAGCACGAAGTTGGGCAGACGCTTCAACGCGCCGCCGAGCGATGCGACCGTCGCTCGATAAAGCGTCGGACTCGCGAGCAGTCGCCCCGCCATCTTCAGGACTTCCTGCTTCACGAACGGCACTTCGTGCTTCTCCGCGATCACCTCGCGCCACTTGTAGATCTGCTCGTGGATGTTCACCTTCACGGGACACACGTTCGTGCAACTGCCGTTCATCGTCGATGCAAACGGCAGCGCGCTGTAGCGCTTCAGATCGTGGGTCGGGTTGATGATCGCGCCGATCGGCCCGGAATACGTGCCGCCATAGGACAGCCCGCCGCTGCGCCGATACACCGGACAGGTATTCATGCACGCGCCGCAGCGGATGCATTTGAGCGAATACCAGAAGTCGTCCATCGCGAGCCGCTCGGAGCGGCCGTTGTCGACGAGGATGTAGTGCATCTCCGTGCCCGGACGCGGCGCGCGAAAGTGCGACGTGTATTGCGTGATCGGCGAGCCGAGCGCGCTGCGCGACAGCATGCGCACGAACACGCCGAGATCGGCGATCGTCGGAATGATCTTTTCGATGCCGATCGACGCGATATGCAGCGGCGGCACGTTCGCGGAAAGATCAGCGTTGCCTTCGTTCGTGCACACGACGACCGTGCCCGTCTCCGCCACCGCGAAGTTGCAGCCGGTCATGCCCGCCGTTTTCTCGCGCACGAAGTACGGCCGCGTGTTCATGCGCTGGCTTTCGGCGAGATAGTGGATGTCGCTGTTCTTCGGATCGGTGCCGATGGTCTTGCCGAAAAGCTCCGCCACATCCGCGCGCAGCTTGTGCACCGCCGGCACGACCATATGGCTCGGGTCCTGATGATCGAGCTGCTGGATGCGTTCGCCGAGATCGGTTTCCATCACCGTGATGCCGCGCGGTTCGAGATAGTCGCGCATGTAGCACTCGTCGGTGAGCATCGACTTGCTCTTCACGAGCGATGTCATGCCGCGCTCGCTCATCAGCGTGTAGACGAGTTCGTTGTGCTCCTGCGCGTTGGCCGCGAAATGCACGACGACGCCGTTCTTCTCTGCCTGATCGATGAACTGCGCGATGTAGTCGGCGAGATTGGACAGCGTATGTTCTTTGATGCCCGATGCGAGATCGCGCATCGTCTCCCATTCGGGAATGCCGTGCGCCTGCGCGTCGCGCTTGCTGCGCAGGTCCCACAGACGCTTGTCGTGGAACGCGACGTGATCCGTCTTTTGCAGGAACGCCCCGGCCGCTTTCGCGTGATCGATCCGAACGGTTTTGCTCATGCGCGTGCTCCGTTCAAGACCTGCGCGATATGGATGAACTTCGCCTCGGCTTTCATGCGCTCCGCGCAGCCCTGCTGATGCATGAGACACGACATGTCGCCCGACACGATGTACTCCGCGCCCGCGCCGACATGATCGCGCACCTTGTCCTGCCCCATTCGCACGGAGACGGCCGCTTCGGTCACGGAGAACGTCCCGCCAAAGCCGCAGCACTCGTCGGGACGCGCGGGCGTGACGAACTCGATGCCCTTCACGCCTTCAAGCAACGCGCGTGGCTTCGAAAACGGCGTACCGGCGACTTCCGAGTTCGATGTCTCGCGCAGATGCCGCACCGCGCTGCAACTGTTGTGCAACCCGATTCTGTGCGGAAACTCGGCCCATGGAAATTCGCGCACCTTCAGTACGTCGTGGAGGAATTCGACGAGTTCATAGGTATTGCGACGCACTTTCTGCACCGCGCTCGTCTGCTCGATCGCGGTGAAATGCTCGCGCACGTGATGCGTGCAACTCGCTGACGGACCGACCACGTAGTCGTAATCGGCGAAATTGCGGGCGAACACGCGCTCGGCGCCGGCGGCGTCCTTGTGCGCGCCGCTATTGGCCATCGGCTGGCCGCAGCAGGTCTGATCCTGCGGATAGTCGACGTCCACGCCGAGCCGTTCCAGCAACTCCAGCGTGGCGATGCCGACCTGCGGATAAAACGCGTCGATGAAACAGGGAACGAACAGGGCAACTTTCATGACGATCCGAGGGGAGGAATTTGGTAAGCTTGGTCTGACCAAGACTTTAATGAGATGCTCGTTTCGTGTCAAACTCGGACAATCCCAGGCCTTCATTCTGCATTTACATCGAACGATGACTTTTCAGCCCGTCCAGGCGCATTCCTATGCCCGCGTGCGCCTCTCCGACGTGGTGTCGGGGCAGATTCGCGAACTCATCTCGAACGGCACGCTGCTGCCCGGCCAGCGCCTGCCCGCCGAGCGCGATCTGGCCGAGCAACTGAGCGTGTCGCGCCCGTCGCTGCGCGAGGCGCTGATCCGGCTCGAATCCGATGGCTTCATCCGCGCGGCCGGACGCGGCGGGTTTGTCGTGTCGGATGTGACGGCGCCGCTGGTGTCGCGCCCGCTCGCGGCCCTGCTCGAACAGCAACCCGACGCGAGCGCCGACGTGCTGGAACTGCGCCATGGCCTGGAAACGCTCTCCACCGCCTACGCCGCCGAGCGCGCCACCGAAGCCGACCTCGCGCGCATCGCTGCCGCGTTCGACGCGTTGCAGATCGCCGTCGCTGAAAAAAGCACGCGTATCGCCGAAAAGGATGCGGCGTTCCATCTGGCGATCGCCGACGCGACCCACAACGTCGCGCTCACACACGTGATGCACGGACTCAACGAACTCGTTCGCGAGTCGATGCTCACGTCCCACCGCCTCGTCGACTACGACGACGAAGTCGAAGCGAACCTGCTCGCGCAACATCGCGCGATCTTCGATGCGATCGTCGCGCGTGATCCGGCGCGGGCGCGCGAGTGCGCGGGCGCCCATCTCGACTACGTTCGCACGCTGTATCGCGACCGGCCGGCGAAGAAGAGTCGTCTGATGGCATGACGAATCCGTAAACCCTTTGTAACTTTCGATAGGACAACACCTACACAGAATTCGGACGTGCACGGCTAACGTGCAGCAGACTTCCTCGCGATACTGAAATCGTCGAAAACAACACGCGAAGGAGGACAACATGCCTTATCTGCTCGGATGGCTGCTCGGCGTACCGGTTGTGGTGCTGGTGATTCTTTATCTGATCTTCCATTGACCGGCAGCGCGGCGATGCATCAAAAGACCAAGGGCGTCGATACAATACGACGCCCTTTCTCTTTTCCGAAGGATGACGATGAAACGCTCCGTCCTCGCACTCGCCGCATCGATTGCCACTCTCTTCGGCGCGGCGCTCGCGCACGCGGAGGAGATCGCCAGCGTCAACACGAATTTCCGTTTCACCGGTTCTGACCGCGTCAGCGTCGACGCTTACGATGATCCGCTCGTTCAGGGCGTCACCTGCTACGTGTCGCGGGCGCGCACCGGCGGCGTGAAAGGCACGCTGGGCATCGCGGAAGATCCGAGCGAGGCGTCGATCGCCTGCCGCCAGGTCGCCCCGATCAAGATCGCGCAGCCGCTCAAGCAGAAGAGCGACGTGTTCTCCGCCAGCATGTCCTTCATCTTCAAAACGCTGCATGTGGTGCGTATCGTCGATGCGAAGCGCAACACGCTCGTCTATCTGACCTACAGCGACCGTATCGCGACCGGCAGCCCGAAGAACAGCGTGACGGCGGTGCCGGTGCCCGAAGGCACGACCATACCGGTGAAGTGACGTCCAACTGTCCGGCCTGCGGCGAAACAAAGTTGTAAACTGAGCGATTCCGCCCGTCTCAAAAATCGCAACCGATGAACGCCGCCCGTTTCCGCAATGCCGCACGCTACTGGCGCTCGTCGCTCGTGCCCGACGCGGACATGGTGACGGCCGAATACTACGATCACGAATTCTCGCCGCACTGGCACGACGCCTACACGGTGCCCGTGATCGAAGCGGGCGCGGAGTGCTACGACTATCGTGGCGCGCATCACGTCGCCGAGGCTGGCTCGGTGCCGGTCATCAACCCTGGCGAAGTGCACACGGGCGCGCGCGCCGTCGATGCGGGCTGGCGCTATCGCGTGTTCTATCTGCCGGTGCCGTTCGTCGAGAATCTCGCGCGCGACATGTCGGGCCGGCCGGAGTCGTCGCCGTGGTTTCCGGTCGACATCGTTCGCGACGCCGATCTGGCGCGGCGTCTGGTCGTCGCGCATCGGCTACTGGAAAACGGCGCCGATCCGCTCGCCGCGGAACTGGCCCTCGTCGATGCCGTGACGACGCTGCTTGGCCGCCACGCGCTGGCGCGCCCCGGCATCGCGCCGCTCGCCTCCGACACACACCGCGTCGCGACGATGAAATCCCGCCTCGCCGACGATTTGCTCGAACCGGTCACGCTCGCCGAACTCGCGCAGACGGTCGGCCTTTCGACCTTCCACGCGGCGCGTCTGTTTACGCGCGAAACCGGTCTCGCGCCGCACGCGTGGCGCAACCAGATGCGGATCGTACGCGCGTTGCCGGCGTTGCGCGCGGGCGCCTCCGTGACTGACGTCGCGGCGGCGAGCGGCTTCACCGATCAGAGCCATTTCACGCGTCATTTCAAACGCACGTTCGGCGTGCCGCCCGGCCGCTGGCGCTGAATGCGCGCGAAGCGCAGGGAAAGCGCAAGAACGTACAAGCATCCGGACCGGCGTCTTGCGTATCCTCGCTTCCATAGGAGGACATCTTGAAAGCAACACCCGCACAACCGTCCGGCCAGGCTTTGCGCGAATTCGCCGCCGGCGCCCGCGACACCATCCCGATGATGATCGGCGCCGCGCCCTTCGGCGTGATCTTCGGCACGCTCGTCACCGCCAGTCCGCTCACGCTCTGGCACGGCCAGTTGATGTCGCTTGCCGTGTTCGCCGGCTCCGCGCAGTTCATCGCGGTGGGCCTGATCGCGTCGCATGCGAGCTTCGCCGTCATCCTGGCGACGACCTTCGTCGTCAATCTGCGTCACGTGCTCTATTCGGCCACGCTCGCGCCCTATGTCGCGCATCTGCCGCGCCGCTGGCGCTGGGCGCTCGCCGGGACTCTCACCGACGAAGTCTTCGCGGTCGCCTACGCGCACTATCAGAAGCGCCCGCCCGGCGAGATCGGCCCGCATTACTTCTTCGGCTCGGGCGTCGCGATGTATCTGAACTGGCAGATGTGGACGCTCGTCGGCCTGCTGTTCGGCGCGGCGTTCCCCGGTTTGAAATCGCTCGGACTCGATTTTGCGATGGTCGCGACCTTCATTGCGATCATCGTGCCGCAACTGGTGGCCGTGCGCTTCATCGCGGCGGCGCTCGCTTCGGGTGTGCTGTCGTTCGCGTGGCAGGGCTGGCCGTACAAGCTCGGGCTGCTCGCGGCGGTGTTCGTGGGCGTGGCGGTCGGCATGGTGCTCACGCTGATGGAAAACCGGCCGCAGGCGAAACATCGCCTGAAGAACGCCAAGGAGCGCACGCAATGAACTACGTCGCATTGATCCTCGGCATGGCGGCGATCACTTTCGCCATCCGCGCCGCCGTGTTCGTGCTGGGCGAGCGCCTGCCCTTCCCGCCCGTCGTGCGTACCGCGCTCTCGTTCGTGCCGGTGACGGTGCTCACCGCGATCATCGTGCCGATGACAGTCTCGCCGCACGGCAACGGCGCCGAGATCACCTGGCGCAATCCGCAGCTCGTCGCGGCGATCGTCGCGGTGATCGTTTGCGTGCTCACGAAACGCCCGCTTTTGACGATTGCGGTGGCGCTCGCGGTGTTTTTCGCGTGGCAGTTCGCTGTGCTGCGCTGAGCCTTCTTCGACGCTCACGTATCGATCGGCTTTCAAAAAGCTGCAAAGAAACCTCAAGTTCCCGGAAAGCGCGCCGTTATCAGAAACGAATGGACTCCGCCCTGAGAAGCGGCGCCGCCAGCATTTCCCGCCATCGGGCGACCGACCGGCGGAACCGGGAACCAACATGCGTCAAATCACCCTTTCGCTTCGCGACGAGACCATCGCTTCGCTGCAGCGCGACTTCGAAGCGTTTCTGCGCCTGTCGCTGAAGCTGGATCCACAATTCGTCACGCCGTCGTTCGAGGACTTCCTGCGCGCGAAGCTGCTCGACAACCACACGCCGCTCACCGAGCAGGCGGTGCAGCGCATGCTCACGCACGGCCAGTATGCGTGGGCGAAGCGCGCGCTCGACAAGGAATTTCCGGATGTCGTCGAAATCCTGATCCGTCAGGCGGCCGAACACGGTTTCGCGTTCGCGATCCGCGCCGACTGGACCGCCGAGGACCTCATCAAGGCGTCGCGCGAGTGGGCGACGGCGATCGTCACCGAAGCAAACGGCGATGTGTCGCAAGTGGACGTGCTTGCTTCGCAGATCAAGTCGGCGGCGGCGGATATCCGCGAAGTCGAGGAAAAGATGCAGACGCCCGCGTGGCGACTCGCCGACTCGCTGCGCCAGCGCGCGTACGAAACCAAGATTTCGGTGGAAACGAGCGTCGGTTCGAACGCGCGGGAAAAGCTCGGCGAACTGCGCGGCCTGCTGCGGCTCGGCATCGTTTACGGCTCGATTCCGAAGCAGGAAGCGCAACAGGTGCTGGAGTATCTGCGCTCGCTGCGGCCCGAGCTGTTCATCGAAGAGCCTTATGACGGCTTCACGCGTTTCGCCGCGTGGCTGCGCAGCATCTTCGCGCCGACGCCGCGCGCGCCGCGAACCACGCGCGCGCAGCGCTGAAGTGCTGAGGCGAGCTCCACCCTACTCCCACATTCCCTTCAGGCGCGCCGCGATATCGATTTTCGCTTTCGCGGCCGCCGCCAGTCCCGCCGCCGTCGGTGCGGCGGGCGCGATCACCGGCGGCCACGCCGCCGCTTCGAAGTTCTGCATGAGATGCGGCGGGATGAAGCGCGTGCGCTGCGCCCACACGTGGCGGTCGCCCAGATGCGTCTGGTTGTGCACGTAGAAACGCTGCGGCGTGACGATGTGCAGATCTTCCTTCGCGCGCGTCATCGCGACGTATAAAAGACGCCGCTCCTCGTCGATTTCCTCGTCGCTGCCGGTGCCGAGATCGGACGGGATGCAACCGTCCACGCCGTTCAGCACGAACACGTTGCGCCATTCCTGGCCCTTCGCCGAATGGATCGTCGAGAGGATCAGATAGTCCTCATCGAGCAGCGGCACGCCGGATTCGTCGCTGGTGGCGTCGGGCGGATCGAGCGTGAGTTCGGTGAGAAAGCGCTCGCGCGTCGGATACGTGGACGCGATGCTCTCCATCTGCAAAATATCGCCGATGCGGATCGCCGCGTCCTCGTGATTGCGTTCGAGGTGCGGCTCGTACCAGCGGCGGATCATTTCGAACTCGGCAGGCCAGCCCGACTCGCGCCCGCAGAGCTTCGCCATCAGGCCGACGAAGCGCGGCCAGTCCTCGCTGGCTCTGGCGGGCGCGGCGAACGAAGCGATCGCGCCCGAGGCAACCGCATCCGGCGCGCTCACGCTATCGAGCAGGCGGGCGGCGATCGCGGGCCCGATGCCCGGCAGCAATTGCGCGACGCGAAAGCCCGCCACGCGATCGCGCGGATTCTCGGCCCAGCGCAGCACCGAAAGCACGTCCTTCACATGGACGGAATCGAGAAACTTGAGACCGCCGAACTTCACGAACGGAATATTGCGCCGCGTGAGTTCGATTTCGAGCGTCGCGCTGTGATGCGCGGCGCGAAACAGCACCGCCTGCGACTTGAGCCTCATGCCCGACTCGCGCGCCTCCAGCACTTTCTCGACGACATAGCGCGCCTGATCCGCTTCGTCGGCGACGGACACGACGCGCGGCTTTTGCGCCGATGCCTTGTCGGTCCAGAGATTCTTCGTGTAGCGCTCGGACGCGAGCCCGATCACGGCGTTCGACGCCTCCAGGATCGGTTGCGTCGAGCGATAGTTGCGATCGAGCGTGACGGTCGCGGCGGGCGGATCGAAATGGCCCGGGAAATCGAGGATATTGCGCACCGTCGCGCCGCGAAACGAGTAGATGGATTGCGCATCGTCGCCGACGACGGTGAGGCCGCGCCCGTCCGGTTTCATCGCGAGCAGGATCGACGCCTGCAGGCGATTGGTGTCCTGATATTCGTCGACGAGCACGTGATCGAAACGGCTCGCGAGATCCGCCGCCACCGACGGCTCCGCCGCGAGATGCGACCAGTAGAGCAGCAGGTCGTCGTAATCGAGCACGCTTTGCGCCTGTTTGGCGGCCACGTAGGCGGCGAACAGGCGCTTGAGATCGGCTTCCCACTCGCGGCACCACGGATACGACTGATCGAGCACGTGGCTGAGCGTCGCGCCCGTATTGACGACGCGCGAGTAGATCGCGAAGCATGTCGACTTGGCCGGAAAGCGCTTCTCCTTCGACGACAAACCGAGCTCGTGCCGCACGAGGTTCATGAGATCGGCGGAATCCTCGCGGTCGTTGATCGTGAACGACGGCGCGAGCCCGACGAGGTCGGCGTAATCGCGCAACAGCCGCGCGCCGACGCCGTGAAACGTGCCCGACCACGTCAGCCCCTGCGCGATGGCGCTTTTCGTGCCGAGCGCGTTCATCGCGATGCGCGTGACACGCCGCGTCATTTCGAGCGCCGCACGGCGCGAAAACGTGAGCAGCAGGATGCGATGCGGATCGGCGCCCTTCACGAGCAGATGCGCGACGCGGTGCGCGAGCGTGTTCGTCTTGCCCGACCCCGCACCCGCGATGACGAGCAGCGGCCCGCCTGCGCGGCCGGGTTCATCGACGCCGAATTCGACGGCCTGACGCTGCGCCTCGTTGAGCTTCGCGAGATAGTCGGCCACCTGTTTCGCGGCGGAGGCGAAGGCGGCGTCGGCGGTGTCGGGAAGCGTGAGCACGTGAGGAGATGGCGGCGGGAAAAGAGTGACGCACACTGTATATCCATACAACCCGCGCGCGCAAGTCTTTGGCTCGGCAAGGCTTTTGGCCCCAAATGCAACGAGCCCGGTCCGCAGGGAACCGGGCTCGCATCGCTGCAAAAAAGCGCGTGTTACTCCGCCTTCTTCGCGTTCTTCAGCTTCGCGTCGGCGGCGGCTTCGTTGGCTTCGGACTGCGCCTCGGTTTTCTTCTTGTCGGCCTTGGCTTGTGCGACGGCCGCCTTCTTGTCGGCCTTCGTCTGTTCCTTCACGGCCTTCTGGTCGGCGGCGCTCGGTGCGTCCGAGGTCGTCTGCGCGAACGATGCCGCGCTCACGCTCGCGAACGTCCCCGCGATCAGCGCGGCAAGCAGTGCATGGGTTTTTCTGTTCATCATGTCCTCCCTGTATCTGAGCCGCGAAACCGGATTTTGCCGGTCTCGCGGCGCGTCACGCTCAGTGCTGCAGGCCCGTGTCCTTCGGCGTGCTCGGCTCCGTCGCGTTCAGTTCCGCCTTGGCGGCGTCCTTGTCCGCCTTGCGGTTGATCTTGGCGTTCTTCACCTCTTCCTTGTATTGCGACTTGGCCTGCTGGTTTTGTGCCTTCAGCTCGGCCTTCGACGCCTTTTTCGACGCGCGATATTCGGCGTTCGCCTCGGCGTTCGCGTTGCGGCGCTGGACGAGCGGATCGATCGGCGCCGGCGCGACGACGTTCTGCTGCGGCGGCGTCGCCGGCTGCATGGTCTGCGGTTCCATCGGCGCGGGCTGCGGCGCGGTTTGCGCGTAGGCGCCCGAAGCGGCGAGCGTGGCGATGGCGGAACCGATCAAAAGGATTCGTGCGCGAGTCATGAGTTCGTCCTCTCTTTAGTTGGCGTCGGCGGCGCTCTGACAACGGTGAAGCGAGCGATCCGCGCGACTTTTGTCGATTGGAAAGATGACCGAAGCTGCATCGATCAAACGGTCGGACCGGACCTCGATCGGGCAAGTTCTCGAAAACCAGTCATTGTTACCGACGGTTTCATCTGGCTACATTTGCCAGTCGAATCACTTGCGGTCCGATAACCGGTCCTCGCGATGCCAACAGCACGGCGCATGCCCGGCGCGCCGGCGGCGGTGGTTTATCATGGATGCCCTTCTCCGCTTTCCGTTGCGCCCGCCCCCATGCCGCCACTCCAATTCACCCTCACGGGCGACTTCGTCGAACTCCACAACCTGCTCAAGCTGATGGGCCTGGCGGATAGCGGCGGCTCTGCGAAGGCGCGCGTCGCAATGGGCGACGTCACCGTCGACGGCAAAGTGGAAATGCGCAAGACCTGCAAGATCCGCGCGGGCCAGAAGGTGAAGCTCGACGGCCAGACGATTCACGTGCGCGCGCCCGAATAGCGTCGCCGGAACTTGCGCGCGCACGCCGCGCGATTGAGAAAACCCGGCCATAAGCGATCGCGTCATCGACATGCCGCACGCGACGCAATAAGCTAGTCGTCTTTCGTTCTGGTTTCAGCGCCGGGTTTGCAGCGTCGGTCGTTCCGTCAGCGCGTGTTGCGCATCGCGCTCCGCTCTTTGCCCTTCCGCATTCCAGTCCGGCGGCGTTCAGTGCACTGACTGTCGCGCCGTCTTTGTTTCCATCCGATCAGCCATGCAACCGCACGTCACCCGCGCCACGCGCGCGCATCAAGGACCGCCGAGCCTCTCGCGTCACGCCGTCGACACGGCGCGCCTCGCCGCGCCGCTCGCCATCGCGCAGCTCTCGCAGATGGCGATGGGCGTCACCGACACCATCCTGCTCGGCTCGCTCGGCCCCGACTCGCTCGCCGCGGGCGGCCTCGGCGCGAACCTCTTTTTCGTCGTGGTGACGCTGCTGCAGGGGGTGCTGACATCGGTGTCGGTGTCGGTCGCGCATGCGCGCGGCGCGAACGCCGACGATCGCGTGCCGGGCATCTACTGGACCGGTCTCGTGCTGTCCGTGCTGCTCGCCGTGCCCGCGTTCGTGCTGCTGAGCTACGCCGAGCCGATCCTGCTCGCGTTCCACGAACCGGCGACGCTCGCGAAGAACGTCGGCGAATACTGCGCGGTGCTGCGCTGGGGGACGCCGGGCAGTCTCATCGGCGTGGGCATGATGCGCGCCTTTCTGCCCGCGATCGGCGCGGCACGGCGGCTCTTGTGGATCTCGATCGGCGGCGTGTTCGTCAACGGCTTCCTCAATTACGGGCTGATTCACGGCGCGTACGGGCTGCCGCGCGAAGGCTTTCTCGGTTCGGCGGCGGCGACCACGATCACCGTCTGGGGCATCGCGATCGCGCTCGTCGCGGTGCTGCATCTGCGGCCGCGCTACAGGCATTTCGTCGCCCGCGCGCGCCCGCGCCTGCCGCTGATGGGCGAGCTGTTCGGCATCGGCTGGCCGGTCGCGATCACCTACGGCGTCGAATCGACGCTCTTTCTCGCCACCGGCATGATGGTCGGCCTGCTCGGCGAAGCGCCGCTCGCCGCGCATCAGATCGCGCTCAACGTCGCATCGGTCGCCTTCATGGTGCCGCTCGCGATCGGCCAGGCGGCGAACGTGCGCGTCGGCTACTGGGTCGGCGCGGGCGTGCCCGTCGCGGCGCGTCACGCGGGCTTCGTCGCGCTGGCGCTGGGCGTCGGCTTCATGATGTGCTCGGGGCTCGTGCTGATCACGGTGCCGCGCGCGATCGTCGGCCTGTATCTGCATCTCGACGACCCCGCCAACGCGCACACCGTCGCGCTCGCGGCGTCGCTGCTCGGCGTGGCGGCGGTGTTCCAGATCGTCGACGGCATGCAGACGGTCGGCTCGGGCTGCCTGCGCGGCCTGAAGGACACGCGCATCCCGATGCTCGCCGCCGCGTTCGGCTACTGGGGCGTCGGCTTTCCGACCGCCTATGTGCTCGCATTCCACTTCGAGCTGGGTCCGAAAGGCCTGTGGTGGGGACTCGCCGCCGGGCTCGCGAGCGTCGCCGTGCTGATGACCTTGCGGTTTCACCGCATCAGCCGCAGGTTCGTCGAGACGGGCGTCGCGCCGAAGCCGGACGACGCCGATGCCGCGAACCCCGCGCCGCACGGCCATGCCTGATAAGCACCCGATCCGCGCGCCGATATGCATAGCACGAATGCTTGGTTGGTCCGCGCGGCGCGCATTGCTAGGATGAACCCGTCTCCTCCTTGAGACATCTGTGACAGGGGTTATCAGCCCGCTTCAGCCAGCGGGCTTTTTTTTCGTCCTTACGCTTTATCTCTGCCTTCCTCGCGGGCGTCCCGCCCGGCCTCGTTCCGATTCCCCTTAAAATAATTTCGAGACGCGCCAAGTCGCGACAATCAAAAACGAGGAATCGAAGTGTCGGAAAGCCGGGGAATGGGGGAAGTTGTAGCGCGTGACATCATCGCGCCAGTACGTAGATTCGCTATCGTCGTGTTGACGACGTTGCTCGCCGCCTGCGCCACCCGTCCGCCCGCGACGGCGTTCGACCGGCCGGTGAGCCACGCGCTGGCATCGAACGAAGCGACGCCGCTCGCGAACGCGCTCGCGCCGCTCGAGCAGCGGCATCCCGATCAGTCCGCCGTGCGCCTGCTGCCGACCGGCACCGACGCGCTGCAGGCGCGCATCGCCCTCGCGCGCGCGGCGACGAAGACGCTCGACATGCAGTACTACATCGCCGAGGAAGACAACACCGGCAAGCTGCTGCTGGGCGCGGCGCTCTATGCGGCGGATCGTGGCGTGCGCGTACGCATGCTGGTCGACGATCTGAACTTCAAGGACATCGACCAGATCATGGCGGCGCTCAACACGCACAACAACATCGAGATCCGCGTGTTCAACCCGTACGGCAGTGCGCAGCGCAGCTTCTCCGAGCGCACGCAGAACTTCTTCACGAATCTCGGCCACTTCACGCGCCGCATGCACAACAAGGCGATGATCGCGGACAACCAGATCGCGATCGTCGGCGGGCGCAATCTCGGCGACGAATACTTCAGCGCGAGTCCGACGCTGCAGTTTCGCGATCTCGACGTCTTCGCCGCCGGCCCGGTGACGCCGCAGATTTCCGCGAGCTTCGACGACTACTGGAACAGCTCGCTCTCGTACCCGCTGCGCGTGCTGAACAAGCAGAAATTCGATCCCGCCGAACTCGACAAGACCCGCGACGACCTGCGCGCGCACTGGCGCAAACAGGCCGAGCCGCTGAACGCGAAGCCGCTCAATGCGACGCCGCTCGCGCAGCAGATTTCACGCGAGGAAATGGGCCTCGTCTGGGCGCCGACGGAATTCTGGGTCGATTCGCCGTCGAAGATCGAGCATCCGAGCGACGACTACAAGAGCCCGCCGATGCAGCGTCTCGTCGATCTGCTCAAGGATGCGCAGAGCGAATTCCTGATCCTCTCGCCCTACTTCGTGCCGCACGATACGGGCGTGAAAACGCTCGGCGCGGCGACCCGACGCGGTGTGCGCGTCGCGGTGCTGACCAACTCGCTCGCCGCCACCGACGCCGTCGCCGTGCAGGCCGGCTACGCGCCGTATCGCGTTCCGTTGCTGCAAAACGGCGTCGAACTGTACGAATTCAAGCCGATCCAGCTCGAAGGCGAACGCAGCCCGCGCGCCGGCCTGTTCGGCTCGCAATCGCGCGCGAGCCTGCATGCGAAGGCCTATGTGATCGATCGGAGTATCCTCGTGATCGGCTCGATGAATCTCGATCCGCGCTCGGCGAAGCTGAACACCGAGCTCGCGCTCGTGATCCACAGCAAGCCGATCGCCGAGGAAGCTGCCAGGCTTTTCGTCAACGGGACCTCGCCGAAGGTGAGCTGGCAGGTCCAACTGGCGAGCGCGGCGGTCACCGAGGAACTGCGGCGCACCGGCGCGCCGCAGTCGGGCCTCGTCTGGATCACCGAGTACAACAACAGCCTCGTCACCTGGAATTTCGATCCCGAGGCAGGTTTTTATCGCAACGCGATGACGGGCCTGTTCATGCTGCTGCCCGTCGACAAGCAGCTTTGATCCAACTTCACAAGGGAACTCACGCCATGACACAGAACGCGAAGGGCGACGTGCGGATGGAGAAGGACACGTTCGGCGAAATCGCCGTGCCCAACGACAAGCTTTGGGGCGCGCAGACGCAGCGCTCGCTCCAGAACTTCAAGATTTCGACGGAAAAGCAGTCGCCCGAACTGATCACCGCGCTCGCGATCATCAAGCACGCCGCCGCCGAAGTGAACGAAGGCCTGAAGGTGCTCGACTCGAAGAAAGCGAAGGCGATCATGGAGGCGGCCGAGGAAATCATCGACGGCAGGCATCCCGATGAATTTCCGCTCGCCGTGTGGCAGACCGGCTCGGGCACGCAGACCAACATGAACCTGAACGAGGTGATCGCAAATCGCGCGAGCGAGATCATGGGCGGACCGCGCGGCGAGGAGCGCCTCGTGCATCCGAACGACGACGTGAACCGCGGACAGTCGTCCAACGACGTGTTCCCGACGGCGATGCACGTCGCGGTCGCGTATGCGATCGTCAAGCACCTGGTGCCGTCGCTGAAAACGTTGCGCGACACGCTGGAGAAGAAATCGAAGGCGTTCGACAAGATCGTGAAGATCGGCCGCACGCATCTGCAGGACGCCACGCCGCTCACGCTCGGCCAGGAATTTTCGGGTTACGTCGCGCAGCTCGATCAGGGCGTGAAGCATGTCGAGGCGACGCTGCCGCATCTGTATCAGCTCGCGCAGGGCGGCACGGCGGTCGGCACGGGGCTGAACGCGCATCCGGAATTCGCGGCGAAGGTCGCGGGCGCGATCGGCAAGCTCACCGGCCTGCCCTTCGAAACCGCGCCGAACAAGTTCGAGGTGATGGCCGCAGCCGACGCGCTCGTCGCCGCGCACGGCGCGCTGAAGACGGTTGCGGCGGGCCTGATGAAGATCGCCAACGACATCCGCTGGCTCGCGAGCGGGCCGCGCTGCGGACTCGGCGAACTGTCGATTCCGGAGAACGAGCCGGGCAGCTCGATCATGCCGGGCAAGGTCAATCCCACGCAATCCGAAGCCGTCACGATGCTCTGCTGCCAGGTGTTCGGCAACGATGTCGCTGTGAATTTCGGCGGCGCGAGCGGCAACTTCGAGTTGAACGTGTTCCGGCCGATGATCGCGCATAACGTGCTGCAATCGATCCGCCTGCTCGCGGACGGCGCGCAGAGCTTCAACGACAACTGCGCGGTGGGCATCGAGCCGAACGAAACGCGCATCGAGAGTCTGCTCAACGAATCGCTGATGCTCGTGACGGCGCTCAATCCGCATATCGGCTATGACAAGGCCGCGCAGATCGCGAAGAAAGCGCACAAGGAAGGCACGACGCTCAAGGCCGCCGCACTCGCGCTCGGTCACGTGAGCGCGCAGCAGTTCGATGAGTGGGTCAAGCCAGGCGAGATGGTCGGGAAGTAAGCGCGCGCTGGATAGGAGGTCTCAGGAAGAGATCTCCCACGGGTTGATCACATTGACGCCGCACGGAGCAAAATCGGCTACGTTTCGCGTGACGACGGTAATGCCGTGCACGAGCGCCGTGGCAGCGATATAGGCGTCGCGCTCAGGACGAGGGTCCGGGACATGCAGCTTGGCGCAACGCTGCGCCACGCTGGAGTCGAGCGGCAAGGTCCTGTCCGCGAACTCGGGGACGACGCGAGTGTGCATCCAGGTGCGCAGCCGCGCTCCTTGCTCCGCATCGCGCCGCTCCATGCGGAGAATGCCGAGTTCGAGTTCGAAGAGCGTCACAGCCGAGATGTAGAAGCTCGCCGCGTCTTCGCCGGAGAGCCAGCGCGTGACATTGATATCGGCTTTGCCGTCGCCAACCTTGCGTAGTTCGGAAATGACGTTCGTATCGAGCAGAAACATCATTCGAAGTCAGCCGCCCGTGGAAACGCGCGTGAAGGCGGAAAGTCGACGTCGATGTCGGCAAGGCCCGGCATGGAAAGCACGTCGACGAGATTGCGCTTCTTTCCCGTAAGGCGCTGATACTCCTCGATGCTCAAGAGCACATGAGCAGGCCTGCCACGGTCTGTAATGAAGACAGGGCCGTCCTTGGCCGCTTTCTTGGCCCGAGTCACGTCCTGATTCAGTTCTCGACTGGATAACGTTGTGATGGTCACGATGGAATCTCCTTCCAATGTAGATATGTTACTACATCGAGAGGAAATTCGCTGATCAGACTCCCTTCACACCTTTCCCGCCGCCACCTCCTCTGGCTTCAGCTCGACGATCGCGTCGAGCGCGTCCTTCACGTCCATGGCGTATTTCGCGAGGCGCTTCTCCTCGTCCGTCTCCGGCACGAACGACGGCACGGGAGTCGGCTGTCCTTTTTCATCGACGGCGACGAAGACCATCAGGCAATCGGTCGTCTGCTGCAGCTCGCCGACTTTCGGATCGCCCGCGTGCACGGAGATGTGAATGTGCATGCTGGTGCGCCCCGTCGTGACCACGCGCGCGCGCAATTCCACCAGATTGCCGACGAGAATCGGCCGTCGAAAGCGGATATTGCCGACGCTCACCGTAACCGCGTAGCGGCCGGACCACATCGCGGCGCAGGCGTAGGCGGTTTCGTCGATCCATTTCATCAGCGCGCCACCGTGCACCTTGCCGCCGAAATTCACCGAAGTCGGCTCGGCGAGAAAGCGGAAGGTGGTTTCGGCGCGGCTCTTCGGGAGCGCGGGAATGGGGGATGAAGTCGGCGTATTCATGGTGGCATCATGTTCGAGTCATATGACGCCAATTATACGAAGCGAAAAAGGCGCTAGTCGTGAACCGTGATGCCCTGATCGATCGTGCCGTACATCGTGATGCTGCCGCCACCGCCCGCCGATGACGACGGACCGCCCGCGCAGCCCGCACACAGCATCAGCACGCAGAGCACGCCGGCGAGAATGAATCTGGACATGGAAATTCTCCTGCTGGCTCGAATGCCAACGTTCATTCTAGCGCCACGCGTCGCGCATCGACGTTTCGGTGCGCAGTGAAACATCGGATGCGAAGCCGCGCTAGAGTGGTTATGTCGATCACTTCGCCCGTCAGGGACATCGCCATGAACTCCGCTTTCGACGACACCGATTCGCGCGCGCGCCATTTCCCCGGACTGTCACGCATCGGCGCGCTGATCGCCGATCCGGGCCGCGCCGCGATGCTCTGGTCGCTGATGGACGGCACCGCGCGTCCCGCCGGCGAACTGACGATGATCGCGGGGCTGTCGCCGTCGGCGGCGAGCGGGCATCTCGCGCGGCTCACCGAAGGCGGACTGCTTGCGCTCGAAGTCAGCGGGCGGCATCGCTATTACCGCATCGCGACGCCGGATATCGCCGCGGCGATCGAAGCGCTCGCCAATCTTGCACGGGCCAGCGCCCCGCAGCGCGCGCCCGAGCGGCCTCCTTCGGCCGTGCCCGTCGACATGCGTTTTGCGCGCACCTGCTACGACCATCTCGCGGGCGAACTCGCCGTGCAGATCTTCGACCGGATGATCGCGCGCAACTGGCTCGCCGCCGCCGACGAACACGAACAGGCGCACGGCCCCGCCGCCCTCGACGCGACGCCGGAAGGCGCGCAGGCGTTCGCCGAACTCGGCATCGACCTGAAGACGCAGCGCGCGCGGCGACGCCGCTTCGCGTGCACGTGCATCGACTGGAGCGAGCGCAGGCCGCATCTGGGCGGCGCGCTCGGGGCGGCGTTCCTTGACGCGTGCGAATCGCATGGCTGGATCGAGCACACCGCGAAGCGTCGCGTGTTGCGCGTGACGCCGGCGGGGCATCGGCATTTCGAGGGCTTCCTGTCCGCGCGATAAAGCTTTGTTACGCCCACCCGCGCGCCGTTACAAACGGCATCGTACGGATACACGCGCGGGCGATACATTGATCCGACAGGCCTCGCGGACCGTCGCGTCCGACAGGACGCACGCGCGGCCGCCGGAGAACACGATGAAAAACAGGGCCATCGCCGCCGCGACGCTGGGCGCGCTCTTATCGATATCGGCGCTCGGCGCGCTCGCGCAGACGCCGCAAGCCGACCCGCCCGGGCGCATCGCGCGGCTGAACTACATGGCGGGCACCGTGACGACCGAGCCGGCGGGCGCATCCGACTGGTCCTACGCGCAGATCAACCGTCCGCTCACGACGGGCGATCAGCTCTGGAACGACGAAAACGCGCGCTCGGAACTGCATATCGGTTCGACGGCGCTGCGGCTCGGTTCATCGACCGCGCTGTCGATCCTCGCGCTCGACGACAACACCGCGCAGCTCAAGATCGCGCAGGGCACGCTGTCGACGCGCGTGCGCGAACTGCCGCCCGGCACGCGCTATGAGATCGACACGCCCAACGCCGCGCTAGCGATCACGACGCCCGGCGACGTGCGCGTGGACGTCGCGCCCGATGGCCGCGCGACCACCGTCACGGTGCGAAGCGGCGGCGTCACCGTGTATGGCGACGGCGCATCGGTGCAACTCGCGGGTGGGCAGCAGATGACGTTCGAGGGCACGAATCTTCAGCAGACGTCGGCGAATGCAGCGCCCGCGCCGGACGCGTTCGATCAATGGGCCGCGAGCCGCGACGCATCCGAGGACCGCTCGGTCTCGGCGCGTTACGTGTCGCGCGACATTCCCGGCTATCAGGATCTCGATGCCAACGGCACGTGGCGCAACGATCCGTCGTACGGGCCGGTCTGGGTGCCGAATGCCGTCTCCGCCGACTGGGCGCCGTATCGGCAGGGACATTGGGCGTGGCAGGACCCGTGGGGCTGGACCTGGATCGACGACGCGCCCTGGGGTTTCGCGCCCTATCACTACGGGCGCTGGGCGTATGTCGGATCGCAATGGGCCTGGGTGCCGGGACCGATGGCCATGAGCGCGCCGCCCGCGTATGCGCCTGCGCTCGTCGCGTTCGTCGGCGACGGCGCCAGCGGTGTCGACTGGAACGTCGCGCTGACGGTCGGCGGCGTCGCGGCGGCGGGCGTCGCGTGGTTCCCGCTCGGGCCGGGCGAGGCATGGCGTCCGCATCGGGATGGCTGGAGTCCGCGTTATTACGAGCGCGTGAACCGTAACGTCTACGTGAACAATACGTACGTCAACTATCGCGCGCCGCGTGCGCTCACGGCTGTGCCCGCGAACGCCTTCATGCATGGTCAGCCGGTCGGACGGCAGCCGTATGCGGTCGATCCGTCGCGCTGGCGCAATCCGCATTTCTTCGCGGGCGCGCCGGGCATCGCGCCGACCCGTGACAGTTTCGCGCCCGGTGCGCGGCGCGCCGATTACCGGCCGCCGCAGGGCGGCTTCGGGCGTCCAGTGGTGGCGACGCGCGCGCCGGTCGGAATGCCGGATTTTCATGACCATCGCGACGCGCGTAACGATCAGGTGCATCTCGTCGCGACGCATGGGCCGGCGCGTTCGGTGATCGCAAGCGAAGCGCCGCGCGGTAACGGCGTCCCGCATCCGCCTGAGCGTGGGCCATCAGAAGGCGATCCGCGCTTCTCGCATGGCGATGCATCGCACGGGCGCGCTGTGCCCAACGAATCGCGCGTGCCGCCGCAACAGGGCCAACCGCCGCAGCACGCGGGCGACGCGCCGCACTTCGAGCACCGCGCGCCCAATCCGCCGATGCAGGCGATGCAACCGCCGCCGGAAGCCCATCGTCAGCCGCGCGCCGAGCAGCCGCATCGCGAGATGCCGCCGCCGCGACCGCAGCAGGCACAGCAACAGGCGCAGCGGCCGCAGTATCATCCCGAGCCGCCACGTCAGCCGATGCATCAGGAAGCGCATCAGGCGCCGCCGCAGATGCCGCATCAGGAAGCCCATCAACGGCCACAGCAGGCGCAGCAACCACAGCAGCCGCAGCAGCCGCAGCATGGCGGCGGCGGTAACGAGCATCATCGCGGCTAAGGGCCGTAAACGACGAACGCGCGGCCCGAAGCCGCGCGTTCGCATTTACCCGCTGAAGCGTTCGCTCAGACCGCCATCGGCGCGGTGAGCGGCTCGTGATGCTTGTATCCTTCCAGCGCGAAATCCTTCGGCTCGATCTTTTCCAGCCATTCCGGCTCGTAGCGCTTCGTGACCGCGTAATCAGGCACGCGGTCCGAGATGATGAGCTGCGGCGACGGCAACGGTTCGCGCTTCAACTGTTCGTTGAGCATGTCGAGCTGATTCTCGTAGATATGCGCGTCGCCGATGAAGTACGTGAACCAGCGCGGCTTGTACCCCGTCAAGCGGCCGACGAGATGCAGCAGCGCCGCGCCTTCGGTCAGGTTGAACGGCGTGCCGAGCCCGACATCGTTGCTGCGGATATACAGACACAGCGAGATTTCGCGCGTCACCGCGTTCGGGATGAACTGATACAGCAGATGGCATGCGGGCAGCGCGATCTCGTCGAGCTTCGCCGGATTCCACGCATGAAACAGAATGCGCCGGTCGGTCGGGCGCTCGATGATCGTGTCGAGACACTGGCGCAACTGATCGATCGCCTTGTACAGCAGCACCTGTTCGCGCCCGTTCTCGACGAAGCTCGTCACGACCTCGAAGCCGCGATTGGTGGCGTCGGCGATCTGATCGCCTGCACCGGCATCGACCAGTTTGTACGCAGGCCATTTACGCCACTGCACGCCGTAGACATCGCCGAGATCGTCCGGACCCTGCCGGTACGGGTTTTCGAGCCACTGCGGGTTCTCGTTCGCGTTGGCGTCCCAGACCTTGCAGCCGAGCGCGCGGAAGTCCGCCGCGCTCTTCGACGCGCGCAGGAAGCCCACCAGCTCGCCGATCGCCGACTTGAACGCGAGCTTCTTGGTCGTCACGGCCGGGAAGCCTTGCTGCAGGTCGAAACGCAGCATCGCGCCGGGAATGCCGATCGTGCGGATGCCCGTGCGGTTCTCCTGCCAAGTGCCGGTATCGAGAATCGTCTGGACGAGCTCGAGGTACTGTTTCATTCGATGTTCCCTGGGATATGCGGCGCGCCCTCGCGAACGGAAGGCGTAAACACGAGATTTTACCAAGCGGCGAGAACCGGCGCTCTAGTGCATCGGCACGAAAAAAACGGGCGCCCTGCGAGCGCCCGTCCGGAGTAAGTCGGTGCAATGCGGTCAGCCGCGCGTGGCGTGCTCCGAGGGCGCATCGACCTCGATATGACGCATTCCGTGCGCGCTCAGCAGGCGATACAGCGTCACGCGCGAAATGCCCAGTTCGTGCGCCGCATCGCCCAGACGCCCGCGATGCCGCAACAGCGCCAGTTCGATCGCCTGCCGTTCGGCCGCCTCGCGCGCCTGCGCGAGCGACACCGGCGCGACTTCGACGTACTCGCCGAGTTCCAGATCGCGCGCGGTGATCTGCCGCCCTTCGGACATCACGATCGCGCGCCGCACGCGGTTGATGAGCTCGCGCACATTGCCCGGCCAGCCGTAGTTGTGGATCGCGGCGATCGCATCGGGCGAGAAGCCGCGCAGACGCCGGCTCGCATCCTTCTTGAAGCGGTCGAGCATGTGCTTCGCGAGCAACTCGATGTCCTTGCCGCGCGCGCGCAGCGGCGGCTCGTCGATCTGCAGCACGCACAGACGGTGATACAGGTCCGCGCGAAAGCGGCCTTCGATCATCGCGGTCTGCATGTCGACGTGGGTCGCCGAGATGATCCGCACGTCGACCGGCGTCGAGCCGTGGCCGCCCAGACGCTCCACTTTGCGTTCCTGCAGGAAGCGCAGCAGGCTCGCCTGGCTTTCGAGCGGCAGATCGCCGATTTCGTCGAGAAACAGCGTGCCGCCATTGGCCGCTTCTACGCGGCCGATCTTGCGCTGGTTCGCACCCGTGAATGCGCCGCGTTCGTAGCCGAAGAGCTCGGATTGCAGCAGATGCGCGGGAATCGCGCCGCAGTTGATTGCGACGAACGGCTGATCGCGGCGTGCGGAACGTTCGTGAATGGCGACGGCCGTCAGTTCCTTGCCCGTGCCGGACTCACCGGAAATGAACACCGGCGCGTCGGTCATCGCGACCTTGCGGATCGAGCGGAACAGCGCGAGCATCGCGTCGCACGAGCCGACCATTTCGCCTTCGGCGCGGCCTTCGCTGCGCGCATCGTTCGACGCGGCGTCGTGCAGCGCGACCATGCCGTACGCATGACCGACGGAATCGACGATGCGGTCGTTCGACGTCGGCAGCGTCACGTAATCGAAGCAATAGTCGCGAATCAGGCGCCGCACGGCGGCGTCTTCGAGTTGTCCGGCGACCGTGGCCGCGACCCAGCCGACGTTGGTCATCGTCAGCGACGATTCGAACGCCGCCAGTTCATGAGATTCGAAGCGGCTCGACAAATCCAGAAGCCCGCCGGTCGCCAGATCGCTACGCAAGGCCTTACGCGTGTCGCGCGCGCTCGCGACGATTTCGATGTGCCACCCGCGCTCCTCGAATCGCGCGCACAACGTCTCGCTTGGATCGCGAGTCACATAGATGAGTTGCCGCCGAGCGACGTCCATTATTCAGATCCTTTGTTCAACATTTGTTGAAAAGGTCACGTAGTTCAGGCACGCGCTACATCGCAGACTTCGTTGCCCTCGCACGTTTTGCGGAAAACGCAAGGAGAGGGACTTGCCATTTCGATACATCGCCCCCGGAACAAGGCGCGAGACACCTCGCACCCTCCACGAAACCCTTTATGTCTGATTCTGTGCCGTTTTTGAGAGACTACTATAACCCAGAAACCCCGGAAACAAATATCGCGAGAGCCGCCGGATTAGCCACAAAACCTTGATGGGACGGGCCTGGCAAGAATTTCTCACACGATTATTAAAAACTTTCCGCACAATTTAATAAGACAAAATCTTATACCGATTTCGCGGGAACTTCATGTTTTTCTGCCTTCATGTTTCAACGGTGAAACGTTTACAGCCTGTTCTTGACTTGACGACCTGGATCGGTATTCATGAATCGTTGTGCAGCAACGCTTACCGGGCGATGGCACGCAATTCGCTAAATTTACAGCGTGCGGAAGGCAAGAAATTCTACTAAAAGAACGCACGTTCATTTTTCACTCGACATTCATTCTTCACATAATCGTTCATACCGACCGGACGATTACTTTATTTCCGGTTTCTGCATACCCAGGAATAGTTACCTTGGATTATGTCGTCAAGATGGCTCGCGATAGTTCTTTCAGGCGCACGGACCCTTCCGATGCGCAATCAACCGGCGACGACGCCGACGAACAGGCGTGGATGCACCCGGCCGCCACGCGTCCGGCAGGCTCAGGTATCAGCGTGAGACTATGGGACGAGATCGCCCCGGCTCCGCCACACACCGAGCCTCCCCTCGCGGACGACTCGCCCGAGGGCTGAACCCGCGCGGACGTGTCGGTTAGAATCGAAGCCCCGGCGGCGCGGCCTGCGCACGCCAGTTTGCTTCGAATCCTCTTACATGACGACGCTGACCCTGATCGTCGCCCGCGCACGCAATGGCGTGATCGGACGCGACAACCAATTGCCCTGGCGGCTGCCCGAAGACCTCGCGTTCTTCAAGCGCACGACGATGGGCGCGCCCATCATCATGGGGCGCAAGACGCATGAATCGATTGGCCGGCCGCTGCCGGGACGGCGCAATATCGTCGTGTCGCGCGACGGCGCGCGGCGTTATGATGGCTGCGACGTCGTGACGAGCCTGGAAGCGGCGCTCGCGCTGGAGCCGGCGAAAGAGGCGTTTCTGATCGGCGGCGCGCAGTTGTATCGCGATGCCATCGCGCGCGCCGACCGCATGATCGTCACCGAGATCGATGCCGATTTCGAAGGCGATACGCGCTTTCCCGCGCCCGATCCCGAGCTATGGCGCGAAGTGTCGCGCGAGGCGCATCGCGCGGCGGCGCCGAATGATTTCCCGTTTGCGTTCGTGACCTACGAGCGCATTGCGGCGTCGGAATGAAAAAAGGCTCCGGATACGCTCCGGAGCCTTCGTCCTTCAACGCCAACGATCACTGACCCGCGACGGTCATCCGCTCGATCAGCACCGAACCGATTTCCTTCGTGCCGCGCACCACGGTATCCGCGCCGATCGCCTCGATGTGGCGGAACATCTCCTGCAACGTGCTCGCCACCGTGATCTCTTCCACGGCGTGCACGATCTTGCCGTTCTCGACCCAGAAGCCCGACGCGCCGCGCGAGTAATCGCCCGTCACGTAGTTGACGCCCTGCCCCATCAGTTCGGTGAGCAGCAGGCCCGTGTCGAGTTTCTTCAACATCGCTTCGAAGTCGTCGCCGGGCTTCGTGTGCTTGCTCTTCATCGTGAGATTGTGCGAGCCGCCCGCATTGCCGGTCGTGCGCATGCCGAGCTTGCGCGCCGAGTACGTCGACAGGAAATAGCCCTGCACGACGCCATCCTCGACCACGCTGCGCCGCTGCGTACGCACGCCTTCCTCGTCGAACGGCGCGCTGCCCATGCCGCCCTTCACGTGCGGATCCTCGACGATATCGATATGCGGCGCGAACACCGGCTTGCCGAGCGTGTCGACGAGAAACGTGGTCTTGCGATACAGCGCGCCGCCGCTCACCGCCTGCACGAACGCACCGAGAATGCCGGCCGCGAGCGGCGCTTCGAACAGGACGCGGCACTTGCGGGTGTCGAGGCTTTTCGCGCCGAGCCGCGCGAGCGCGCGTTCGGCGGCGTAGCGGCCGACCGCTTCCGGCGCGGCGAGACCGGCCGCGTCGCGCTTCGACGTGTACCAGTCGTCGCGCTGCATGTCGCGGCCCGCGGCTGCGATCGGCGCGCACGCGATGTAGTGCCGCGAGTACGGATAGCCCGCCGTGAAGCCACGCGAGGTCGCCAGCACGAATTGCGAATGCTGCGCCGAGACGCTCGCGCCTTCCGAGTTGGTCACGCGCTTGTCGACCGCGAAGGCCGCGGCCTCGGCGCGACGCGCGATCTCGGCGGCCTCTTCGGCGTCGATGTCCCACGGGTGATAGAGGTCGAGATCCTGCGGCGCCTGCTCCAGCAGTTCCTCTTCGGCGAGGCCCGCCGCGCTGTCTTCAGCCGTGAAGCGCGCGATGTTGTACGCCGCGGCGACCGTGTCGCGCAGCGCGTCGCGCGTGAAGTCGGCGGTGCTCGCGTTGCCGCGCTTCTTGCCGATGAAAACCGTCACGCCGACCATCTTGTCGCGGTTGTGCTCGATCGTCTCGACTTCGCCGCGCCGCACGCTCACCGACAGGCCGTCGCCTTCGGAAATCTCGGTCGCGGCATCGCTCGCGCCGAGTTCCTTCGCGTAGCGCAGGATGTCGGAGGCGATCTCCTTCAGTTCGTCCTGCGTATGCGGGAAGTAGCGTTGCTTGACGTCCATGTCTGCTGCCATTTTTGGTTGCCTTTGGAAGTCGGGCGGCGTGCGCCCGCGCATGTCGTGGTTGCTTCGGAATTCCCGGCTGGACGCGCCTCTGAGCGGGCATCGAGCGGCGGAATCGGCCTATCACGCGATCATATCAAGGACGGCGCGCATTCACCCGCCAAGCTTTGTCAAGAGACCTGCGCGCGAGGCTTCAGGCGCGCTGCGGCCGCAAGCTACAATGTCGGCATGAACCGTAAAACCCGCATTCAACCAATCGATTCCGGCCGCGACGACGAGCGCGAGCCGGACGAAAACGGCTACGACCGGCCGAGCAAATCCCAGCTCAAGCGCGACATGCACGCGCTGCAGGAGCTGGGCGAAGCGCTGATCGCGCTGCCCAAGGACGCGCTCAAGCGCATGCCGATGCCCGAGCATCTCGACGACGCCGTGCGCGAAGCGCGCCGCATCACCGATCACGAAGGCAAGCGCCGCCAGGTGCAGTATGTAGGCAAGGTCATGCGCTCGCTGACCGAAGACGAAGTCGCCGCGCTGCGCACCGCGCTCGACACGCATCGCGGCGTGAACAAGGCCGAAACCGCGCGCCTGCACTGGATCGAGCGCACGCGCGACAAGCTGCTCGCCGACGACGCCGCGCTCACCGAATTCATCCGCGATCATCCGGGCGTCGATCCGCAGGAAGGCCGCACGCTGATCCGCAACACGCGCAAGGAGCGCGAGCAGCAGAAGGCGCCGCGCTATTACCGCGAGCTGTTCCAGTGGATCAAGAACGCGTCGGGCGCGGCCGACGACGAGGACATCGAAGGCGACGAGGACGACCGTGACGAAGCCGAAACGTAATCATCCGGATGAGTTGATCGTCGGGCTCGTGTCGGTCAGCGATCGCGCGTCGCAGGGCGTCTACGAGGACAAGGGCTTGCCGTCGCTGCAGGCGTGGCTCGGCGACGCGCTCACCACGCCCTTTCGCGCCGAAACGCGCCTGATCCAGGACGACGCCGCGACCATTTCCGCGACGCTCGTCGAACTCGTCGACGTACACGGCTGCGATCTTGTGCTGACCACGGGCGGCACCGGCCCCGCGCGCCGCGACGTCACGCCCGAAGCGACGCTCGCCGTCGCGACGAAGCCGATGCCCGGTTTCGGCGAGCAGATGCGCCAGATCAGCCTGAATTTCGTGCCCACGGCGATTCTGTCGCGGCAGGTCGCGGTGATCCGCGAGACGGACGATCACGCCGCGCTCATCATCAATCTGCCGGGACAGCCGAAGTCGATCCGCGAGACGCTCGAAGGATTGAAGGACGCTGACGGCAAGACGAAGGTGCCCGGCATTTTCGCGGCCGTGCCGTATTGCATCGATCTGATTGGCGGGCC